>LVBE01000036.1 GCA_001603105.1 Spirochaetales bacterium Spiro_03 | reverse complement strand
AGAAGCATACGGTGACGGTCACCTATACCGATCAGTGGTGGGAGGAGCACACCATCGTGCGCACCTTCTCCGTCCCGCTGATGCAGGATATGGTGATGATCCTCGTGCCGGCTCTGGTCGCCAATCCTGAGGCGAGCCAACAGCTGTGGCTACAGAACTACGAAGTTCCCTCCTACGCGGTGACGATGGCCGAAAGTGACGAGGTGGTCACCGACGACATGGCCGGCTTGATTACCGACCTGTAGAGCTACACTTCGATGATGGACAGGGGCCACCGCACGGTGGCCTTTGTCATGTCCGGGGAGATCGGGCAGTCGGAACGATGCACATGCTCGATTCCATCCACGCGAGCAGCTGCTCCTCATCAACGGGGCGGGAGAAGTAATAGCCTTGGATGTAGTGCACCCCATGGCGTTGGGCGACCTCGAGGTGCTCTCGAGTCTCGACTCCTTCGGCGACGATTTGCTTGTCGAGGCGACGTAGCAGCGTGGTGATGAGGCTCAGTAGCTGGTAGTCGTTCTTCTTGTTGGTGACCACGCTTCGATCGAGCTTGACGATCTCAAAGGGGAGGGTGATCAGGCTTTCGATATTGGAGTAGCCGGTGCCAAAGTCGTCGAGCATGAAGTGTACGCCATAGCCGGTGAAGAGGTTCCAATTCTTCAGAACCTGTTGGTAATTCTTCACGAGCATCGACTCAGTCACTTCAAAGACGATCTTCGACGGCTCGATGCTCGCCTCCTTGATGATGGGTAGCAGCCGTCCGCCCATCTCCACCGAGGCAAGGTCAGCTGCGCTGATGTTGATGGAGATGTGGGAGAGGTTGTCCGACAGGTGTGCGTGCCTGGACAGGAACGAGCAGACCTTGGACACGACAATAGTGGTGATCTCTCTGATGACGCCGATCTGCTCGGCAATTGGGATGAACTCTCCTGGGCTGACTTGGCCAAGGTGCGGGTCGCTCAGGCGGATCAACGCCTCTGCTGCCATGATGCGGTTGTCACTGGCGTCGACGATCGGTTGGTAGAGGACGTGGATCAGATTGTGGTCGGTGATGGCGGTACGCAACGCCGATATGATCGCCCGACGCCGGATTCTCAGCGACACAATGCGTTGGTTGAAGATGATTACCTGCAGGCTCCGCTCCTCCTTTATCTGGGTCATCGTAAACTCCAGCGACTCTGCAGTCTCCTCGGCGGTGTTACCCCCCTACCGGAGTCTGCAAGATCGCGATGTGGAGGTGGACGGCAATATGTTCGCCACCGACGATCGTTCCAATCGCTGCAGCGGAGCGGATCTGGTTGACGAGTCGGACAATCTTGTTGTGGGATAAGTTGGGTGCGATGAGGACGAAGCGGTTTGAGTGGAGGCGGTAGGCGATGGCCTCGGATGAGAGGGTGTCGAGGGCACCTGCCAGCCAGATCAGTACCTGATCGCCACCGTCGCTGCCGTGGCGGTCATTGATGAGACGAAAGTTCTCGATGTCCACCATCACCAGCGTCCGCTTCTCATTGTGGGCTGTGATGGTGCCCAAAGCGCTCCGGTAGGCGGTATAGTTGGGAATTTTGGTCAACGCATCGAGGGTCAGCTCACGGCGTTGCCAGGCAAAGAAACTGAAGAGCAGGGTGAACGTCCCGCTTATGGCTACGAGGTTCGGATTTCTGAAGAAGTGGAAGAAGAAGAGCGAGAGGGAGAGCACGGCGATGGCAAAGCCAAGGCCGATACGGCTGAAGCCGGGATACATGATCCGGTGGGTGATGATGGATAGCAGGGCAGAGATCAGTATTATGGCATTGACGGTGAGCATGATTGTAATGCCGATGCCTCCGGAGAGCACTCCGTCGCCGTTGTAGTGAAAGAGCACGCCATAGGGCACGTCCAACATGAGCGATCCAATAAAGAGTGCTGCCAGCACAAGCGGTATGGTGACGGTCAGCTGTCGGCCCCGGGTTCGTGTGATGCGTCCTTGGATGCCTACGGACCAGATGGTGACAAAGAGCGGGAGGGTAGCCAGGTGGAGGCCAAAGAGAACTCGTACCACCGTTGGGGCAGGGACTATGATCTGCAGAAGGATCAGGTGTAGCGGGATAGCGATGAGCAGGTAGGCAGCGAAAGCCCAAAATGGCGCTAAGAATGAGGCAGTCATCGGCCCATCACCGCGACGGCGCGACCGCAAAAGAACTACAAGCATTGTGACGACAATGATCAGAGATACAAATTCAGTGGCGATAAGTTCCACGCTTTCCCTCATGAAACAAGATGCCCCATTATAGGCGCGTGTAGCAGATTAAGCAAATCCTTATAGGAGGAGTTTGGGACAAAACCAAAACTGTGGCAGAAAGAGCGCCTATGTGCTAGTTTTCGAAGAATTTGTCTCCGATGTCCTTGCGGTACCAGGCACCCTCAAAATTGACGTGCTTGACCCCTTTATAGGCGCTCTTGTTGGCGTTCATGATATTGTAGCCGATGCCGACGACGGTGACACATCGCCCACCGGTGGTCTGGGCCACCCCATCGATCTGTTGGACGCCGCCGAAGAAGTAGCGGGGGGCGGCTTCGAAGGCGTTGAGCATCAAGGGGGCAGGCAGGGGGTCGAGGACCTTGCCGATGATAGGCCGTTCAGGATACCCCTCACTGGCTACCACCAAGGCCACTGCGCTGTTGGTGGAGAGCTCCAGACTCAGTTCGTTGAGGGTGTCATGCTGCATGGCAGTGAGAATCTCGACGATGTCGGTCTTGATCAGCGGGACGAAGGCCTGGGCTGCCGGGTCGTTGAAGCGGACGTGGTAGTCGACGAGGATCGGCCCGTGTTTGGTGATGATGACACTGATGGTCAACACCCCCTTGTATGCCATCCGCTCTGCCTTCAGGCCAAAGAGCGTCGGCTCGATGATCGTCTCAAAGAGGGAGGCGGTGAGTTCTGGCTGCAGCGGCACCGGACAAATCGATCCCATGCCACCGGTAGGCAGACCGCCGCTCTCGCTCTTCATGTAGTCACTGCACGTGGGCAGAGCCAGGTAACCCTTGTTGTCCAGAAAGAGGGTGACGGTGATTGGCAGTCCCTCAAGGTGCTCCTCCAGGATGATCGGTCCAGTGGCCAGTATTGTCCTGGAGAACTCCATCAATGCATCGTAGTCGCTGGAGTCGACCATCACCCGGCTAGGGGCGATGGTGTTGCTCTTGACGACGAAGCGCTGGCCCTGGTGGGTCTTCAGGTAGTTGCTGAGGGTCTCTTCATCACCGAAGAGCGCATGGGAGGCGGTGGGGATGTTATGCCGGTCAGTGAACATCCGGGCAAAGGTGCGGTCGCCCTCTAGCTTGAGGGCACGCATCGGAGCGCCAAAGGTATCGATGCCTCGTTCATTGAGGTAGTCGATGACGCCAGTGAAGAGCGGGTTTTCGGTTCCGACGAAGACATAGTCGATCCCGTGCTCCAGGCAGGCCTCATGCACTTGCTGTGGATCGGATGGATCGATGGCAAGGTTGGTTGCGATATATTGTGTGCCGATGTTGCCTGGGGCAACGAACAGTCCGTCGATCAAGCGACTTTGGGAGAACCACCAGGTAATGGCGTGGTCCTTGGCTCCTGAACCCAACACTAACACTTTCATGGCGCGTCCTTATCTTCTCTCGTAGGATAACGCTACCATTTTAGCGCTTTATAGGTCAACAAGGCCATTGAGGGCATCCAGGTAGTGTTCTCGCGTCACTGCCTGTACCAGTTGCTGTTTGATCGATGAGCTCTTTGCGATGCCCTTCAGGTAGGCGGCGCTGTGCTTGCGCATCGCCTTGCATGCACTCTCTTCCCCGTAGTGGGCGATCATCAGATCGAGGTGGCGGATGATGAGAGCCCTCAGTTCAGATCGAGTGGGCACGCTATACTCCTGTCCCGCCAATAGTGCCTTGGCCTGGTTGAAGATCAGGGGGTTGCCGATCGCCCCGCGGGCGAACATCACCCCATCGATGCCACACTCGGTGAGCATGCGTTTGGCATCGATAGGTTCAAAGAGGTCTCCGGAGCCGAAGATCGGTACCGCATAGTGGTGGTCGGTGGTGTACTGCTTCAGCGTCTTGAGCGTGGCCCACTCGGCAAAGGGGGCGTAGCCTTGGCTTCGGGTACGGGCATGGAGGGTCAGCATATCAGAGCCTCCATCCAGCGCTGCCTGGCTGAAGGCGAGGTAGTTGCGGCTCTCCTGGTCCCACCCGATACGCAGCTTCACCGAGACCGGTAGGCCGGTGTGGTCCTTGATGATGCGAACCGCCTCGGTTATCAGGGCCGGGTTCTTCATCATCGCCGAGCCGGCTCCGGTCTTGGTGACCTTCGGTACCGGACAGCCGCAGTTGATGTCGATCATGCTCGGCCCGTAGGGCAAGAGGAGATCTAAGGCTTGGCGTAGCGATGAGGTGCTGTAGAGAAAGAGCTGGACAGCCCACACCGTCTCCAAGGGGGAGCGCTCTAGCAGGTGCAAGGTCTTCTCCCCCTCGCGACTTAGGCCCTCCACACTCACCATCTCGGTGAAGGTCAGGTCGGCTCCTCCCTCCTTTGCCAAGGTCCTGAAGGGGACGTCGGTGTAGCCGGCAAGCGGTGCGAGGAAGATGTTGCCCTCTACGGTCAGGTTGGCGATGGATAGCGGATGATATAGTGGTTCACTCATGGTTCTTGCGCAAGGCCAAAGGCCTTGAGGCTGTTAGCATAGAGCGCTTCGGTAATCTCCTCAAGGGGGCTTTGGCGTAGATCAGCAAGAGCCATGGCGGTTTCCACGATATAGTGGATCTTGTTGCGCTCCCCCTTGTAGGCGAAGGGGGTCATGAAGGGTGCTTCGCTTTCGATGAGGATTCGATCCATCGGCAAGTGGGTAGCCACCTCATGGAGGCTGCGACTGGTGCGGAAGGTGAGGTTTCCTGCAAAGGAGAAGGAGAGGTTCAGCTCTAGTGCCCGCTTGGCAAAGGTCCAATCTTCGGTATAGCAGTGGAGGATGCCCCCCTTCGGAGGCAGTTTTGCGCTGAGGATTCCCAGTAGGTCATCACCGGCATTGCGGTTGTGGATGATCACCGGCAAATCAAGCTGTCGAGCGATTTCAAGGTGGCGGAGCATCATCTCGATCTGTACCCCCTTATCCCCGCCGAACATGTGATGGTAGTCCAATCCTGTCTCCCCGATGGCGACGATGCGCCGCTTTGTCTGCGCATGGGCGATGACCCGCTCATCCCAATCCCGCCCAGGGTTTGCCGCCTCGGTAGGGGAGACGCCGACAGCGTGGAGCACCGATGAGGCGCTCTCCAAGTTGGCATAGGTGCGTTCGAAATCGCCGAGGCTGTTGGTGATTGAAACGACGTATTGCACCGACCGCACCTTGGCTCGCTGGACTGCGAGCAACTGCTCCATCTTATCGTCTTGCAATAACCCTATATGGGCGTGTGTGTCAAACAGCTTCATATCGACTCCTTGAGGTACATGCTCACTGGAAAGGGAGATGTACCAAAATGATATCATGACCATATTTAGCCGTCAATCTTTTGCGTAATTTGATTATTTTGCAACAAATATGCCCTGCTGTTGTGGTATCTGCTATACTGGTGGCGGAGGCAGATGATGAGATCGACGAGGGTATCGCTGATGGTGATGGTGGTATTGGTTGGCACGCTATTGCTCGCCTGCACTACGACGAAGGCTGTCGAACCTGATCCCATGGCCATACTCTACTCATCGGTGTGCTACGCCGACGGCGAACCGATGCCCATCGATGCACAGTACCTGCTGCTCTACTATGCTGCTGATTGGTGTCCACACTGCATCGAGTATGGGCCACAACTGAAGCGCTCCTATGCGGCGCTGAAGAGCCTCTACGGCACCTCTTTTGAGCTGGTGTTCGTCGGCCATGGCTCGGATACGGGCAATGACGAGCTGCTCGCCTTCATGCAGGGAGGAGACTATCCCTTCGGCTACTTGCCGTACGAACACCGCTCGGCTACCGCTGTGATGGAGAAGGTCGGAGAGAGTCGCTTCTATATCCCGGGCCTATTGCTCATTGACCGTACCGGAGAGGTACTCTCATCCTCCAATGGCGCCTCGATCGATGACTATGAACGAGACCGGCCGATCCATGTGCTGCAGCAGCTGAAGATCGGCGACTGCATCACCTGCCGTCCATAGGCATATATTGTATTGACAGATATCCAATGTTTGTAAACATAATAGCAACAATTACTTATGCCATCGTGATAAGAGTTTGACAAATTGTGCCTCTCATGGTAGCGTGACAGGGACATAGCCCGATGGGCGAAGGATCTGTATGAAGAGAGACAGAGTGCGTAATCCGGCCGTCCAGGAGCGAAGACAACGCCCCAACAACGGCTTTATATATTTGGTAAAGAACCCCGCTTCCAATGAGGTCAGCATCTGCGCATGGGATTCGGTGCTCTATCCGGGCACCAGTGTGGTGATTCCGACACGTTATGGCCTCGATCTTGGCGTCATCATCTCGAGCGCGGACCGACTGGACAGGTCGTATGAGCCAGGCTCAACCCAGTTTCGCGGGGCGTGCCACCACCAGAGGTGGGAGGATTCGGATTTGGACGATGAGGAGGAGGTGCTCTACCAAGGCGAAGCCGATGAGCATCCCTGCGAGAGTTGCAGGGGGTGCAATCCAAGCATCGACCCTCAAGAAGTGCCGATCGCCTCTGATGTGTTCTGGATCGACCGCCTTGCCACCCCGTCGGATCTGAATCGCTACCAGGAGCTTCTGGCAAAGGAAGATGAAGCGATGCGGATCTGCCGGGAGAAGATCGCCTTGCACAAGCTTGATATGAAGCTGGTGACTGCCCACTACCTCCTCGGCGAGGCGAAGATTATCTTCTTCTTCACCGCCGATGTGCGCGTCGACTTCCGTGAACTGGTGAAGGACTTGGTCTCGGTCTTCAAGATTCGCATTGAGCTACGCCAAATCGGGGTACGTGATGAGAGCCGAGTGCTCGGCGGCCTCGCTGTCTGTGGGCGGGACTTCTGCTGTCACAGCGTCACCGACAAACTCAGCCCGGTCTCCATCAAGATGGCAAAGGAGCAGAACCTCTCGCTGAACTCGATGAAGATCAGCGGCCCATGCGGCAGGCTCTTGTGCTGTCTCTCCTATGAGTATGATTTCTATGTTGAGGAGAAGCGCAGCTATCCGCCGGAGGGAAGCCGGCTGAAAGTCGGTTTCGACCTTTTGCGGGTCACCGAGGTGAATATCCTCTCCAAGCAGATTACCCTTGCGGGGGGCGAGGGGCGGATGCTGAGCCTGCCACAGAGTGCTGTTTTTTACAATGATGCGACCGCTCGATGGGAAGTCACGAAACAGTGGACGGATGAATTTTTATCCCCTTGAGATAAAGCATTGTATTGACCGATTTTATAGACTGTGATATGTTTTTAAGCCGTCGGCCCCTAGTTGCCGACACCATCTTTCATACATGATTACATATTCAATGCAATATGTTCGGAGGTATTACGTGAGTAACAGGTCTGCTGAGAAACGAGAGCGACAGAACCGCGTCCGCAGGATGAGAAACCGTGCGGCGAAGAGCACCATGCGCACCGCCATCAAGAAGTTTGAGGCCGCATTGGTTGCACAGGACCAGGAGAGTGCACAGAGCGCCCTCGCCCTGAGCCTTAAGTTGATTGACACCACGGCAAACAAGGGAATCATCCACCACAACACCGCCAACCGCAAGAAGTCCCGGTTGCAGGTCAAGTTCAACGCATTTGCCAACCAGGACGCAGCACAGGCCTGAGGACCGTACTATCAGCGGATCTTGTTAGATCCATAAGAATCTGTATCAAGGAGTAATCATGGCAGGACCAAAGTTGACAAAAGCAGCCATCATTGAAAACCTCTACGAGAAGCACGGGATCAACCGCGCCGATATCCATGCTATCATTGATGAGTTCTTTGAAGAGGTGAAGAATGGCCTTAAGAATGACCAGGTCATCGAGCTACGAGGCTTCGGTACATTCGAGGTTCGCACCCGCAAGGGAAGAGAGAAGGCCCGCAACCCAAAGACCGGCGAGATTGTCTCCGTTGAGACCCATGGTGTTGCCATCTTCCGCCCGGGCAAGGAGCTGAAGGACTACGTGTGGGATTTGCGCGATAGCAAGTCTGAATAACCACACCAGCGCTAATACCGCATCAAGGAGATGATCTCTTGGTCGATCTGAACCCCAGGCGAAACCTCAGAACAGTCGGTTCTGAGGTTTTGACCTTATTGTTATCTGCATTCATCTACTCATTCGCCTTCCCCGGCCTGGTCTCGACCAACGGGATAGGGGCCGTAGCCTTCGTCGCCCTGATCCCGGTCTTTTGGGTCATCCGCAATACCACGTGCAAGCTTGTCCCGATCTACGGCTTCTTCTACGGCTTCATGTTCTACCTCTTCTTCAACTACTGGTTGAAGACCTTCCACCCGCTAGCCATCCTGATCGTCCCGATCATCAAGGGTGGGGAGATGGTTCTCCTCTTCCCTGCCTTGAAGGCAGGGCAGAGGCTCTTCAAGAAGTACGGCTATCTGGTGGAGGCGGTGATCTGGGTGGCGTACTCCTACCTCAGCCAGGATTGGTTTGCCGGCTACCCCTACGGGACGTTGGGCTCTGCGGCGTACCGCTACCTTCCGTTTATCCAAATCGCTGAATTCACTGGAATCTGGGGTGTGACACTCCTGATGGTCCTGCCGCAGACCTTTGTGGCTTCTGTGTTGCACAGTCGCCCCCGATCGGTGGCCCTGGCTCTGAAAGGCCATCGCGTGTTCCTCATCGCCTACGGGGCGACGATCGTAGCGACGCTGGTCTTTGGCTTCGCCTCGATCGCCCACTGGAGGCTCATCGAGCCGGACACCCATTGGCGTGTCGCCACCATCCAGCACAGTGCGGACACCTGGGAGGGAGGCTATGCCACCTATAAGCGCAACTTCAATAACCTACGCAAGATGAGCCTTGAGGCGCTCACAGCCCAACCTGAGGCGATCATCTGGAGCGAGACGGCGTTCGTGCCGTCGGTTGCCTGGCATGAGCGCTATCCCAGTGATCCTGACACGCGAGCCTTGGTCGAAGAGTTCGTTGCCTTTGGCAAGTCACTGCCTATCCCGCTGGTGACCGGTAACCCCGAAGGGGTGATCGATGATCCTAGCTTGCCTGCACTCGGCGAGGATGGCAGCTGGAACCGCAAGGACTACAACACGGTCATCTTCTTTGAAGGAGGGACGATCAAGAACACCTATCGCAAGCAGCACCTCGTCCCCTTCACCGAACACTTTCCCTACGAGCGGCAGATGCCCTGGCTCTACAACCTGCTGTTGGCCAACGACTACAACTGGTGGGAGAAAGGTACCGACGCGGTGGTCTTCGAAACCGATACCGGGGTGCGTTTCTCCACGCCGATCTGCTTTGAGGATGTCTTTGGCTACCTGAATGCCGCCTTTGTGAAAAATGGCGCCGATGTGATCGTGAACATGACCAACGATGGGTGGTCCAAGGCGGTGAGCGCCGAGATGCAACACCTCGGCTTGGCGGTCTTCCGCTCGATCGAGAACCGTAGGACGACGATCAGAGGGACCAACAGTGGCATGACCTGCCTCATTGACATCACCGGCAAAATCATCGAGCCGATGGAGCCGTTCAAGGTCGGTTGGAGGATCTATGATGTGCCGGTCTACCGCAGCGAGCAGATAGGCTTCACCTACTATACCACCCACATCGACTATCTAGCCTGGGCAGCGATCTACCTCTCGTTCGCCCTCTTGGCAGGCGGTGCCATCATGGCGCTGCTACGATATATGAGAGAGCGACGACCATGACCTATCGCAGTGCAGGCCTCTTCATCATCGGCACCGAGCTGACGCGCGGTGTCATCGCTGACAAACACTGCCAGCTGTTGGCAAACCAACTCACCCGCCTCGGCTACCATGTCGAGCGGATGGTCGTCGTCCCCGATGACGGCTCGATCGCCACGGTCCTTTCCCAAGCGGTTGAGCGTTGTGACCTTTTGATCCTCACCGGAGGCTTGGGGCCGACCAGCGATGATCTGACGCGGTCGGTGGTCGCCCAGCTCGCCAATGTCGACCTAGTGCGCGACCAGGAGAGCTTTGACCGCCTCTATAGCCGCATCGGAGAGCGGATCTGGGGAGCCAATGAGCAGCAGACGATGATTCCTGCGGGCTTTGTTGCTATCGCCAACCCCAACGGGACCGCTGCCGGCTTTCGGGGGACCATCCAGATCGACGGGCGAGAGATCGTCTGCATCGCGCTACCCGGGCCGCCGCGGGAGATGGATCCGATGTTCTACGATGAGGTGTTGCCCTACCTCGCCAATCTTGCAGGACACGACAGTTTTGACCGCAGTGAGTACTCAACGTTCCTGATCCCTGAGGCAAAGCTCGAGGAGCTCTGCCGACAAGCCTCCTTCAACGGCCTACAGTGGGGTACCCGCTTCCAGGATTTGAAGATCAGCCTCTACCTTGTCGGCGGCAGCCTAGAGGAGCGGACGACGATGGCCAACCGGCTCAAGGAATCGGTGGGGCCGTCGCTGATCGCTGATGGGGACGTCTCTGCCGCCTCGCTGTTGACCGATGAGCTACTGAAGAGAGGGGAGACGATCAGCTGTGCGGAGAGCTGTACCGCTGGTCTGGCGGCGACGCTGCTCACCGACCAGAGCGGGAGCTCTGCGTGGTTTTGGGGTGGAGTGAGCTCATACGCCAATGAAGCCAAGCGCACCATGCTCGCTGTCTCGCAAGAGACCCTTGATACAGATGGGGCTGTCAGTGAGCGATGTGCCATTGAAATGGCAGAGGGGATGCGTTCTCGCTCCCAGACCCATTGGGCCTTCTCCATCACCGGTATTGCCGGCCCCGATGGCGGCAGTGCACAGAAACCGGTTGGGACGGTCTGCTTTGGCTTTAGCGGAGAAGGGAGGGCGAGCGAGGCGGTCACGGTACGGATGAGTAGCTACGGCCGCGCATCGGTGCGCCGCAAGGCTGCTACGGTGGCGTTGTTACTCATGGCCCGGTATATCGATGGATGCAGCTTGCTTGACACAGTGAGCAAGTGGCAATATATTTAACGTATCAGCGGCGGGATTGTAGAGAGCGCCCTATGCGCTTCCCGCACACTCATATATCTTGAATTTACCAAAAAAGAAAGGAATCGGGTCTGACCTGTATCATCGCAGGCACTATGCATACCCACTTCCGTTGGAGCGAATCCCATGTCATCCGAAGAAGCAGTACAACGTACGGTCGTAGCCGAGGCCTCGTCTGGAGCCGAAGTCGAAAAGAAGAGTGTCCGACGTGTCACCAGAAAGAAGGTCGCCGCAGTCGAAGCGCCACCGGCTCAAACGGAGGATTCCGGGGAGACTGTGGTAGCTGAGGAGCCGAAGAAGCGCCGAGGCAGGCCACCCAAGAAAGTCACCGAAGACCAAGGACAGCTTGACTTGGCCCCTGAGCAGCCCGCTCTGGCAGAGAAACCTCAAGAGGTGAAAGCAGAGCCGACGCCGCCGCCGGTTGAGACTGAAAAGAAGGGCAAGACCCAACCTGAGCAGAAACCACAGCAGAGTAGAAAACCCCAGCAACAATACTCATCCCGCCCTTCGCGTAACCAACAGCGGGGCAAGGGACCTCACCAGAAGAGCCAGAGCTTCGGCACAAACCGCCCCCCTCGTCCGGGGCAGATGGATGAACCTTCCAACGACCTGAATATCGAAGAGCACCCCGATGCACCGATCCTCAAGCTTGAGGACTATACCACCCTCTCCATCGATGAGCTGCGCAAAAGCGGCGTCGAGAAGGGACTCGATAGCTCGGCGATCCTCGATTTGCGCAAGCAAGAGATCGTCGCCGAGATCCTGCGCCTCCACGCTGCAGCAGGTGGGGTGATCGTGGGAACCGGAACGTTGGAGATCCTGCCCGATGGGTTTGGGTTTCTGCGCTCTCCGTCAAACAGCTACCTCAGCGGCCTTGAGGACGTCTACGTCTCTCCGGCACAGATCAAGAGCCTCTACCTGAAGACCGGGGACGTGGTCTACGGCCAAGTGCGCACCCCCAAGGAGAATGAGCGCTTCTTTGCCATCCTCAAGATCCTGAAGGTCAACGATGATGAGCCAATCCAAGCGAAGATGCGCGTCCCCTTTGACAGCCTGACACCGCTCTTTCCCGATGAGCGGCTGAGGCTGGAGACGGCAGAAGAGGATATGTCGACCCGCATCATCGATATGTTCTGTCCCATCGGCAAGGGCCAGCGTTCCTTGATCGTCGCCCCTCCGCGCACCGGTAAGACCGTGTTGCTGCAGAAGATCGCCAACTCGATCTCGGCCAACCACCCTGAGGTGGTCTTGATGGTCCTGCTCGTCGATGAACGTCCCGAGGAGGTGACCGACATGCGTCGCCACGTCAAGGGCGAGGTCATCGCATCGACCTTCGATGAGCAGGCAAGCCGCCACGTCCAGGTCGCTGAGATGGTCATCGAGAAAGCCAAGCGCCTGGTGGAGCACAAGCGGGATGTGGTGATCTTGCTCGACTCGATCACCCGCCTTGCACGTGCCTACAACCAGACCGTGCCGGCCAGTGGCAAGATCCTAAGCGGCGGTGTGGACTCCAATGCCCTGCACAAGCCCAAGCGCTTCTTCGGGGCCGCACGCAATATCGAGCACGGAGGCAGCTTGACCATCGTCGCCACCGGCCTCATTGAGACCGGATCGAGGATGGATGAGGTGATCTTCGAGGAGTTCAAGGGCACAGGAAACAACGAGATCATCCTTGACCGTCGCCTTGCCGACAAGCGCCTCTTTCCTGCCATCAATATCAAGAAGAGTGGAACGCGACGTGAGGATCTCCTCTTGCCGCCCGATGAGGCTGCCCGGATCTGGCTCACCCGCAACGCAGTCAATGATATGGACGATCAGGAGATGACGCCGTTCCTCATTGACAAGATTCGCAAGACCAAGGATAATGAGGCGTTCTTGCGTTCGATCAACACTGGGATTCCGACGAACTCCAGTGGGTATTAGGGCAAGGACAACGATTGAGAATCCTAGACTACTGTATACAGCCAGTAGATCGTGATATCCCCGGAGGACCAAGACGATGAAAGATGGAATTCATCCCCGCTACGAGTTGACCGACGTTCGCTGCTCCTGTGGCAACGTGATCAAGACCAAGACGACCGCCAAGAGCATGGAAGTCGAAATCTGCTCTGCCTGCCACCCGTTCTTCACCGGAACACAGAAGATGGTGGACACCGCAGGACGAATCGAGCGCTTCAAGAAGCGCTACAGTATGGACAAATAGCGTTGATGGGGGCTGCCGGGTCGGCAGCCCTCGTTGCTTATACGATGGTCTATCAATGACAATCTTTGATTTTTTGTTGCAATATAGGGCTAAGTATCCTAAAATTGACCTACATTAGGTTGATGCATGGATAAAATTGTCAAACAACATATAAAAGAGTACGGACAGTCGCCTTCGGTGGTTGTTACAGTGCCCGGGATTTGTACAATCCTTGGAGGCTACGCCGATGCATGCCGTGGGTGGTCACTGCTCACGTGCGACAAAGCCACCCTCTCGGTTGCCATATCGCTGCGCGATGACCAGATGGTACGCCTGTACAATGCCACGCTCAATGACCGTAAACGCTTCAGCCTCTCAAATGTCAAATACCGCAAGGAGGACCGCTGGGGCAACTTCCCCAAGGGAGTCATCGCGGTGATGGTGAACGAGGCGACGACCCTCGCTGGCATGGACATCACCCTTGAGGGGAGCCTATTGTACGCCGACAACCAGATGATCAGCACAGCTAGTGCACTGGCGACGACGCTGGCCATCGATGCGCTCTTTGACCAGAAGCTCAGCCTTACCAGTCAGATCAGGATCACCTACCAGGCCAATACCACCTTCAATGATGAGCGGTGCAAGGTCAGCGACCTGCTGACGATGATCAATGGCAAAGCCAACACAGCCCTCTTCTTTGATTTGCAACACGTCACCTACAAGGAGATTCCGTTCCCCTACGGTGATGAGTCTGGCCAGTATGTCGCCGTGATCGTCGACAGCAAGATCAGCCCCAATGCGATGCGTGAAGAGATCAAGATCAAGCGGCAGGAGATCGATCACGCCTTCGATGAGCTGAAGAAGCACAAGAGCGGCGGCTTCATCCGCGACTTTCCCGAAAGCGATATCAGTGAACGGGTCATCCCACTGGGCGAAGATGAGCGGCATATCTGCGAGTATGTGCTCTCCGAGAGCCGATTGGCCAACGATGCAGCAAGCCTGCTCACCGTCAAGGATGCACCGCTCTTTGGCAAGGTGATGAACCGGGTCCAAGCCGGTCTTCGGGACCGCCTCGAGGTGACGTGTCCTGAGGTCGACTGGCTCACCAAGCGCGCCGGCGAGATGAGCGGAGTGCTGGGAGCCGTGCAGGTTTCCAACGGGTTCGCGGGCAACATCATGGTCCTCTTGAGCAAGGAGACGCTTTCAAGCTATATTGGACGACTGGAGGAGTATGAGCACATCTTTGGCTTCCACCCCACCTGGTATGTCCTTAGTGGAAATGAAGCTGCCAAGGTTGTGTTGACCAATACGCACTAATGAAGATTCTCTTGACCAATGATGACGGATACACCAGTGAGGGCCTGTCAACACTCACTGATGCCCTTGTGGACGCTGGCCACGAGGTGTGGATCTGTGCACCGTCGGCCGAACGCAGTGCCTCAAGCCATGCCATGACGCTCCACCAGGAGATCACCATCACCGAATATGGGAAGAGGCGGTACCACTGCAGTGGCACCCCGGTCGATTGCATCCTCTACGCCACCAAGGCCCGGGTCTTCGACCACCATCCCGATCTGGTCATCAGCGGCATCAATCACGGCTTCAACATCTCCACCGATATCCTCTACTCCGGCACTGTCGCCGCTGCCCGAGAGGCTGCACTTACCGGCCTCAAGTCCATTGCCGTCAGCTGCAGTCGAAGGGCAGATGGCAGCTATCCCTTCGCCGAAGCTGCGGATTTCGTCGTCCGCCACCTCGGTGAGCTCACCGAGCTCGCCTCAGCGGAGTGTGTGATCAACATCAATGTCCCCGCCAAGCCCAATGGAAAGTGGAGGAGCGGGGTTCCTGCCTATCTTGACTACCACGATGTCATCGAGCGGCGTTCTGGCTCTGACGATGATCGATCGATGGTGTTGGGCATGCGCGGCACCGTGGCGCCAAGCCAGCGCTGCGACACCCGTGCAAGCGACTTCAGCCTGGTGCAGGAGGGGTATATCAGTGTCACAGCCCTGGCGATCCTTCCGCCGGTCCACACCCAGATCCAACAACGACTTGAGGCGATGAGCCATGAATAGCCGATGCTGGGAAGAGAAGTGCAACCGCTGTGGGCTGTGCTGCCATGAGAAGGTGCTCTACGGTGATCAGCTGGTCATAGACCTCGATAGCTGGTGTGAGTTCTTCGACCCAAAGACCAAACAATGTACGGTATACGCACAGCGCTTCATCCACTCGGTCCGCTGCCGGAAGATGAGCCGCCTCAGGGCGATGTTCGCCTCCTATCTAGCGCCGGGATGTGCCTATGTGCAGTGGGCGCGACAGAAGGGACTGCGCTTTGCCAAGAGCCGCCACGTGCGCTTCATCCATAGCAAGACCTGCCCCGCCGAAGAGTCTGACGACCCCATATACAACGTCTTCTGAGACTGGTGCCCAGCCGATTGACGCTGTGGTATGTGCTCACTATGTTGTTTGTATATGAGGGAATTACATGGAACAATCGATAATATATTTGGATAACAATGCAACCACAGCGCTGCACGAGGATGTCATCGCCGCGATGATGAGCGCCAATGCGCTCTACGGCAATGCCTCAAGCATGCATGAGATGGGCCGCAAGGCACTAGCTGCCATCGAGGAGAGCCGACGCGCGCTTGGCGACCTCATCGATGCCCCCGAGGCAGCTATTGTCTTCACCAGCGGGGCGAGTGAGGCGAACAACACGGTCTTCAACCTCTTTAGGCAACGCATCGACCTTGGCTCTTCTCGCAAGCGTATCATCACCACGACGATCGAGCACCCGTCGATCATCGAGACGGCCAACTACCTCAAGACGCTGGGCTACCGTGTTGACTTCTGCCCGGTGGACCGTAGCGGGCGTGTGGTGATGAGCGAGATGGAGAAGCTGATGGGCGATGATGTCGCCTTGGTGTCGGTCATGCTGGGCAACAACGAGATCGGGACGATCCAGCCGGTGAAGGAAGTGGCCCGTCTTGCTCGACGCCACGGCGCCTATGTGCACACCGATGCGACCCAGGCCATTGGCAAGATTGCGGTCTCCATGCAGGACTTGGATGTGGACTACCTCAGCCTCTCGGCCCACAAGTTCTATGGCCCCAAGGGCATCGGAGCCTTGGTCGTCAAGAAGGGCGCCCCATATGCTCCCTTCGTCCACGGCGGTCATCAGGAGGATGGTAGGCGCGCAGGCACCTACAACAACAGCGCCATCATCGGCATGGGAGTCGCCGCTACGATCGCCAAACGTGACCTTGCCCAAGAGGGTGCGCGGCTGTGGGCGCTACGGGAGATGCTCAGAGAGGGCATCGAGGCAAGCATCCCCAACGTCGTGGTCAATGGCAGCAGGGAGCACTGCTTGCCAGGAACTCTCGATGTCTCCTTTCCCCGAGCCGAGGGGGAGTCGATCCTTCTCTACCTCGATTTGGAGGGCATTATGGTCTCCACCGGCAGCGCATGCGCCAGCGGCTCGCTTGAGCCCAGCTATGTACTGCTTGCCAGTGGGGTGGATATAGAGCTCGCACACGGCTCTATTCGTTTCAGCTTCGGCCGGTATAACACCGAGGACGAGGTCCGCTACGTGTTGGAGAAGCTGCCGTCGATCATCAAGCGTTTGAGGGAGATGTCGATACGATGAGTAATTTCATGGCCCAATGGGTATATAGTCCGATCGTCAAGGACCATTTCATGAACCCCAGGAATACCTGGAGTGAAGAGGAGCACTTTGAAGCCGATGGTATCGGAGAGGTCGGCTCTTTGGCATGTGGGGACCAGATGCAGGTCCTCATCAAGGTAGAGCATGACACGATCGCCGCTCTTCGGTGGCTCACCTATGGCTGCGCCTCGGCGATCGCCTCCACGTCAATGATGAGTGAGCTTGCCGTCGGCCTTCCACTAGAAGAGGCGTACTTCCTCTCTCCAGAGAAGATCACCGAAGCCCTCGGGGGCCTGCCGGAGCACAAGTTCCACTGTTCGGTCCTTGGGGACAAGGCTCTCAGGGCCGCCATCGATGACTACCTGAAGAAGACAGGCAGGCCCAATCCGTGGCAGAGCCAGGTCGCCAAGGTCATCTGTGAGTGCAAGCAGGTCACTGACATCCAGGTCGAGGAGCTGGTGAAGAGCAAGGAGGTCACTACCCTTGAAGAGCTTGCAAACGTAACCGGGTATGGGACAGTCTGTGGCAAGTGCAAGGGGCAAATGGCACTGCTCTTTGACCAATTGACACACCTGTACAACGTCTGAACTAGCGCATCAGCGCGATCAGTCAATCAATAAGCAAGGCGGCCGAGAGGCCGCCTTCTTCGTCTCAGGTGAACGACAATAGATCAAGATGGGTCTTGATATGTGATGCCAAAAGGCTCTGATACAGACTCTCTTCTCTCTGTAGCAGGCCAAAGAACTCATCGTAGAAGAGCCGCTTACCATGCCCATCCTCATCGAGCAGCAGGTAGCCGTAGGTGATGTGCAGCAGTTGGCGGGCATTGTCATCATCGAGGTAGGAGACAAGTGCCTCATCGCTGACCTCACCGAGAGCCTTGATGGCCCCAAGATCAGTGGTGACGTGGTAGAACGCTGTCGCATCACCAAAGCGCTTGAGGGCATGCTCATGCATCCTGCGGTAGAGACCAGGGTCCTTGAGGGCCACTAGGCGCATCGCCTCAAGCCAGTTGGTACCGGCGGTCTTGACGTGAAACGGCGAGGCGATGACACGAGCGAGGATCGGGAAGATCGAGAACTTGTCACTGCCTGAGTGGATTGAGAGGCGGTAGCCAAAGTGCTTGGCGATCGCGTCATGGAGGACCAGGTCGGCTTCAAAGAGGGCGAGGTCGCCTTTGTAGTCGATGCCCTTCTGAAACTCACCGATGAAGCGCGGAGCCAGCGTCGAGACCACGACGTGGCGGCGCTTGAGCTCCAAGGCGATGAAGAGATGGCTCTTGGGATCGGTCGGGGTCGCCGTCTCATCGATCGAGATCTCAAAGTCGATCGGCCTTTGTTGCCTCTTGATCTGCCGCTCCCAGATTGACTGCATGAAGTCCAGGGCCTTGTCGTAAATGAGGATGTCACGCATTAGACTGTCGTAGTCGAGGGTGATGCTCACCTCTCCAATCTGGTACTCCTTGTCCCGATACAGTGCCTCATAGCCAGATCGGAGCGCTGGATCGAGGGCGGCATACCGCGCCGCTAGCCCGTCACCGTCCAGGCTGGCTACGGTGTTGTCGATCAGGTCGCTTGAGTCGAGGGTGATCATCGTCGCCCCGTCACGGAGGGCATTGGCGATATCCCCCTCCTTTTTGAGGTGGTCGCCGTCGGCTCCCCAGGCAGCGGTCCAGCCATGGGCGAAGACCGCCCAGGCTGCGCTGTCGATGACATCGCAGAAGGTGCGGTGCGTGAAGCCCAGCTCCCTGATCGACTGCTGGGCGAAGATGGGGTAGACATCGCGATCGGCTAGGGCCTTGATGTGCCCGCCTGTCGCCTCGCCAAGGCGATCTCCGAGGCCAATGGAGGCTCTGTTCTTGGTATTGGCCACCGGGGCGGTATGAGGCAGGTATCGGTTGAGGGTGAGGCGGTTTGCGTAGGTTGCGGGACAGACCTTGATCGATCCTTTGACCAAGCCATCGAACTCATCATAGATCGGTCCGCTTCCGATGGCGGCCAGATGTCGCGCGCCTTCAAATCGGATGAGTGCGATGCTGCACTGGCCTAGGTCGGTGACCGATAGAGGGTAGAGATAGACGTCTTCTCCAAGACTGTCCTGTAAGGCGGCCATGGTCAGCCGCTTGGTTGCATAGACTTCCACACGTGACTCCTTGTCAGATGACACCGAACTCACTGCCGCCGATGAACTCGCGTAGCAGCGAGTCAGCCGGCACCAGGGTGTCGGGGATCGGGTTGACGTGCTCAAGGAAGCGAAGGAGGCGGCGGGCCGTCTCATAGGCGGGTCCACTGCCGGGCTTTACCATCTTGAGCAGCGGTTGGGCATAGGTGGTAAGGACTCCCAACTCATAGTCCAGAGCACTGTTTATCATGGCGTCGGCGTTGTTTTGGTAGGGGAAGATGTAGCGGTCTTCCCCGCGGTGGACCGACGGCCACATGTTCAGCGTCGTCTCGGCACTGGCGCCGCGGGTGCGGAAGTCCCGCACCATGCGCCGGATGATCCGGTTATCGGTGGTGCTGATGCGGTTGTGGTCATCGAGGTTCAGCTGGGTGAGGGCCGAGATGTAGATCCTGAAGATCAGGTCACGGTCCAAGGCAGTGGTGAGATCGGGATTCATCCCATGGATGCCCTCGATGATCAAGAGGGTGCGCTTATCCATCTTCACCGGATCGGAGTCGTATGACCGCGTCGTTGTCTTGAAGTCATAGGAGGGAATGATGACCTCCTTGCCCTCGAAGAGGTCGTTGAGGTCGCGCTGGAAGAGCTGTACATCCAGGGCGTCGAGGGCTTCGAGGTCAGGCTTTCCCCACTCATCGCGCGGGGCCTTGTCGGGGTGGAGGTAGTAGTTGTCCAACCCAATCCTGATGGTCCGCTTGCCCAAGACCTGCAGGTGGATGGCCAGCTTGTGGGCAAAGGTCGTCTTGCCGGATGAGGAGGGGCCGGCGACGAGGATCGCCTTGACCTGGGAGTGGAGGTTGATCTGGTCGGCGATGGAGGCAATCTTCTTCGTCTGCAGCGCCTCGGCGAGGCGGATGAACGACTCGATTGTGTTCTGGTTGCCCATTTGGTTGAGCTGGCCCAACGCCTGTACACCGAGGATGCTGCCCCATGCCTTGTACTCCTTGAAGACGGAGAAGAGCAGGGGATTGTCGACAAACGGCTGCAGGCGGTTCACATCGTGGGAGCGGGGGTAGCGCAGCAGCATGCCCTGCTCCTGATACGGCTTCAGCTCCCAGACCTTCATCAGGCCGCTGCGGCTGACCAGCGGCTCGTACGAGATGTCGAGGAAGCCGAGCAGTCGGTACAGCATGATCTTGGGGTCGTTTCGGGTCTCCAAGAGCGCGACGGTCTGGTCGAAGTGATTATCCCTGAAGTACGTGAGGGCGCTCTCGTAGGGCAGGACCACCTCCTCGATGGGGTGGTCGCCCTCCACCAAGGCCCGCATCGTCTGTTCGATGGCCGTGACATCATCGCTGTTGAGGGTCAGCTCATCGTCAAAGCGAAAGTAGTATCCATCTCCGAGGGCGTGGCCTATGATCAGGCGGCGTGAGGGATAGAGCATGGAGACAGCAGCGCAGAGCAAAAAGCAGAGCGAATGGCGGTACATGCGCGTGCCCATGTCGCTGAACAGGCGTACCGGTGAAAGGGTACAGTCAGCGACCAAAGCGCGGCTACAGGAGTGGAACTCCCAGTTCACCAAGGCTCCGACGTAGGGGTTCTCCTCATAGGGGATTCTTCGTTCGCACTCGGTGATGCCACTTTTGCACATCACATCCTCAACAGATGAGCCGATGTGCACCTTCAGCGTCTTGTTTTCAACGGTTACGGCAATCTCTTTCATACAGTCCATGATACTGACACTGAAGCTGTACAACAAGGGCAGGCAGTGGCGATTGACACCACCATCGCCGCTAGGTACCTTTGTGGCATGGACCAAGAGAGCCGGCGCACCATCCTTGTCATCGACCTTGAGAGAGAGCAGAGTGAACGCATCATGCTCACCGAGGTGCAGGCACGGCGCACCCTCGGCGGCAAGCTGCTCGCCCTGCAGCTGTGGCGCCACTACAAGGACGATGCAAATCTTGCAAGCGCTGCCTATGAGGCAGGCAACCCCTTTGTCATCGCAAGCGCAGGGGCTGCGGAGCTGGATCTGGCTCTTCCCTCCTCCGTTGTCATGGTGACACGCAATCCGACCACCGCTGGCATCGCTACCTCGCCCGGCTCGTCCACGCTGGCTCGAGGCATCCTCGGCTGTGGCTATCTGGCGGTCGTGCTCATCGGACGGATGCGGCGCCTGGGGGGCATCATCATCGATGAATCGACTGTCCGCTTCGTTTCCGCCGAAGAGCACCACAACAGCGGCACCATCGCAGTAGGGAAGCGGGTCGGGCTTTCGCACCTCATCGTCGCCGGTCCGGCAGCCGACCAGGGCAGCCCCTATGCGTCACTGTCGGTCAACGGGACGAACGTCGGTCAGGGCGGGGTGGGCACGGTCCTTGGGCGCAAGAACGTCAAATACATCGGCTTTACTCCCCCGAGCGAGGGCCGGGAGTGTCAGGACACCAAGCTCGGGGGGCGGTTCAATCGCCGCCTGATGCAGCGCCAGAGGCATAGTAGCTGTGCCCGCGCGATTGCCCGCCATGGCGACCTCGCCTTGATCGCTCGGGCAAATACACACGGATGGGCCGCCATCGAGGGGTGGACCTACCGCGTCGATGGGCGGCTGTGGGCGTTGAGCGAGAAGATGGAGAGCTTCGACCACCCGATCCCGTTGGCCCATTGCCTTGCCCTTGGCCCGAACCTTGGCTTCTTTGAGACCAAGGCAATCGCTCGCCTCAATCGACGCTGTCTGGACAATGGCCTCGATCCTGTGAGCATCTCAGCGTTGCTCATCTGGGCTCGAAAGAGCCGCGAGGATGGGCTCTTGGTCGGGGTGCCTGACCTCAGAAATCCCGATATCGCCCTCATGGAGCGGCTTTTGGACAGCATTGCCTACCGGCGAGGAGGCGGGGGTATTGAGCTTTCGTACCCACTGGATGAACTGGTCAACCGCCATGGCGGCAGCTCTCACGCCTACCTGGTAGGCAAGCGCCCTATAGCCCCCTTTGACCTTAGGGCACTGCCGGCAACGGCGCTGTTAACCGCCCTCGGTGATGAGACGGTCGTCTATGGGGAGTTGGTCGGAGGCAACCGCTACCGACGGGGATGGGAACGGAATTTGGCCCAGCGAGCCCGCTTTGCCCAGGTACTCAACGCATCGGCCTGCTGTGTCGGCATCCATCCCACCGCCCTGATCGACCTGGCCGGCCAGCGCCACCTCTTTGGCAAACGGCGCTCGTTCTTGCTCCTGGCCACCGCGGCAACGCTCGCTGAAGGACGGCCGATCTCCATCAGGCAGATCATTGACTACGGTCGCGCTGCCTTGGACCTTGAAAAGACGATCAACGACGAGCTTGGATCTACGGTTTCACCCCACTTGCCTGAGCGGGTGCTCATTGACGGAAAGAGCCACTTTCACACAGCCCAAGTCGTACCCCTTGCCCGCCTTCTTGATGCCTATCGCTCACTGAGGGCGATGGAGAGGCACCGTGACCCATCACCGAGTCGGTGAATTGAGGCTTCTGCCGCGTCGAGGCGTGCATAGGTAGGCCCAAAGGCCGAGCGAGGCAGGACAGGAGAGCCACTATTGATGGTAAGGATCTGCGCCTCATCAAGAAAGAGACCGGGGACATGGGTGTGCCCGACGACGATGATGTCGCCGGCTGTAAGAGACCAGGGGCCAAAGTCGATCTCCAGATCTCCGTGGGTTATTACGACTGTCCGCCCACCGATCGTGGCGCTGAGGATGCGCGGGGGCAAGGGAAGGCGGGCGCGACTGAAGGCGTAGGATGAGTCACAGTTGCCCCGGACGATGAGCGGCGAAGGGGCCTGTTGCAAGAACGATGCAAAGAGCGGGTCATCGGGAGGGCAGAGGTCGCCCGCGATGATGAGGCTACTGGCCCCTTCGGCTTCACAACGCCTGAGTATCGCCTCAAGGGCAGCGGTGGAGCCGTGAAGGTCTGCGGTGATGAGCACGGTGGACAAACCCTGCACCCGATCCTCCTTTATTGCAACAATCGTGAAATTCATTCTTGAGAATTGCGCACAATATTGTTACTATGATACGGGAATTATATAATTCAGTATATGGGGGGGGAGGTGCGTATGGCAACGATGGGAACATTGAAGAGCAATGATTCAGTTGAAGTGGTCTATCGTATCTGGATGCCTGAGGGTGGGGCTCCCAAGGCGTTGTTGCTGCTCCTCCACGGGATGGCGGAGCACTCGGCGCGATACGATGAGTTTGCCACCTACCTGGCAACGCTTCAGATCGGCGTCTATGCCCCCGACCACCGAGGTCACGGACAGACCGCCCTGAAGGGCAATGCGACGCTGGGTTGGTTCGCCGAAAGCGGAGGGTGGCAGCGGGTCGTCGACGATGCCCTCGCCCTGGCCAACCTGATCGGTGCCGAGTACCCTGAAGTGCCGCTCTTTGTCATGGGCCACTCGATGGGCTCCTTCATGGCCCGTACCCTGATCGCCCAGAACCCCGACCTTGTCGATGGCGCCATCATCATGGGCAGCGGCGCAAGCAAAGGCCTGTTGGGTACCATCGGTAGGATGATCGCCTCACACAATGCTAAGAAATACGGCTCCACCCACCCCGACAAGGTGATGGACAAGATGAGCTTCGGCTCCTTCAACAACAAGATTGCCAACGCCAAGACCCCCTTTGATTGGCTCAGCCGTGATGAGGAGCGGGTCAAGCAGTACATCGATGACCCGCTGTGCGGCTTTGTCTGCACCTCGCGCTTCTTCTGTGACCTGCTCGATGGCGTGGCGATGGCCAATGACCGTACACTCGCCCATCGCCTTCCACCTGATCTGCCCATGTTGATCATCAGCGGCAGCGATGACCCAGTCGGTGGCTTTGGCAAAGGGGTGGCCAAGGTTCACCAGCTCTACCAAAGCTGTGGCCTCGAAGACCTTAGCTTCACCCTCGTCGAAGGCGGTCGCCATGAGCTGCTCAACGAGACCGACCGCGCTGAGACGATGCAGGTGCTCGGAACATGGATCGTAGCGAGAATCTAGTGCTCAGGTGGCTGGAGGGAGCCAGACAGAACCTGCGTTACAGCGGCCAATTCCTGTCCACGGTCCTACGCCAGTCCATCAGGGACAATATCCTCAACTCCGCATCGGGTCTAGTATACTCGACGCTCTTGGCCATTGTCCCTGCCCTGACCTTCCTCTTCACCTTCTTCAACGCCCTCGGTGTCCTCGGACCGCTCATCGAGGTCCTCAATCAGTGGGTCATCGACCTTGCGGGAGCTGAAGCCGGTGGGCAGCTTTTGGACCTGATCACCCTCTACACCCGCAATGCGACGAGCCTTGGGGTAGTGGGATTGATCTCCTTTCTGGTCACGATGGCGCTGTTGGTCAATAAGGCGTGGTCGATCATCAACCGGATCTATCGCTCCAGCCGAAATTACAACCCCATCAAACGCTTCGCTGGTTTCATCACCTTCCTCATTGTCGCCAGCCTGCTCCTCGCGGCCTACGTCAGCATGCAGTCGTCACTGACTTCGTGGTACTTCAAGATCCTCGATATCCCCGTTGGCCGCGGCTTTGAGGCGATCGGGACCTTTGGTCCCTCCCTGATCGTCGCCCTGATCCTCTTTCTTCTGATCTACTTTGTCCCCAATACCAAGGTCCGCTTCAATGCGGCGCTGCTCGGTAGCCTCAGCGGCATGGTCATCATAACGGTCTTCAGCAAGTTCACCTCGCTGTTGACCCGGATGGCGACGAACTTCTCGGTCATCTACGGATCGCTGGCCGCTGTCTTCCTCTTCCTCTTCTTCTGTTACGTCTTCTGGGCGACGGTCTTCTTCTCCGTTGTTCTTGCCTACGTCTTCCAGTTCCGCCCCGATGGGTCGACCATCACGGGCTTGCCGCAGAGCGCTGCGATGCAACTCAGCGAGGGGACCAACATCATGATGTTGATCGGCAGCAACTTCCGAGACGGCAAGGGTGCGACCACCACACGCCAGATGCTCGACCGCCTCGCCATCCCGTACAATCGGCTGCAAGCTTTTCTGCAACTGCTCAGCCAGCTGGACTTCATCACCCCGACCAACAACAGCTACACCGCCTTCATCCCCAAGCAGCCGCTTGATAACCTCCGCCTCCAGGACCTGGTCAACGCGCTCTATGGTCTTGAGAGCATCGATGAGGTGGAGCATGACACCGCCGGGGAGGCGGTTGCCAAAGAGGTGAAAGCCAAAGGAATCGCCTCGCTCGGCTCATTGACGATCGAGAACCTATTGCAGCGAATCTGAGCTCTTGTATGCATTCGCGTTACACGCTACTGTAGGGGCGGAGAGTGATATGTTCCTAGACCCCGAAACCCAACCGGCGATCGACCCCTTGATCTGGCACGCACTGCCTGACCCAGCTAGCCGCCCACTAGGACGTTGGGCTCTCGGGTCGCTTACGGCCATCTTCTACAAAAACCCACCTACGCGTAGCAGCGAGAGCTTGGTGGCGCTGCCGTACTCCTTGGTGGTGCAGCGCTCAGGTCAGACAATCCTCGTCGTCTCCCTGGAGATGGAGGATCTGCGCTCCCTCGCCCTCACCCTCGGCTGTTCGCTGCGCGAGCTGCAGGCAGAGTACCAGACCAAGGGCGTCTTTGGTCCGGTGTATGGCTTTCTCTACAGCCGCGGGGAGCGCCAAAGCCTGGGCCTGTATACCGACTCCCTCTCTGATGCGGCAGCAGCCTCCTTCCTCATTGAGGCTGCGCTCGATATCTTCGACCTGATCGACGAGCCGGTATTGCTAGAAGGTGAAGACAAAGCTCCCTGACAGGCTCACCGACGATGCAGGCTTCTGGCCTTGATACAAAGAAGGGCGCAGTGTTCCGCTGCTCCCGCTTGCAAAGGCGCTGGGCAGCAGCACCTGGACCGTATCGCCGGCGCGGACCACTGTCGGGTAGCTGTGGTGGGGACTGTCGGCGATCAGGGCGTGGATCACGACCCCGTCGATATCCAGCTGTACCCAATCGCCGATGCGATACCCGCTTTCGGTCAGAGAATCGAATGTGAGCGAGAGGGCAAAGAACTGACCGCTCTTTTCCTCGATGACTGAAAACGGCAGAACCTGGGCCCGCCGGCTCGTCGCACAGGAGGAGAGGATCAAGGTTGTCACAGTCAATGCCAGAATCATTCGTTTCATCTAATGCTCCTCATAATGCAAGGTAAAATCCCGTCTTTGGTACTCCACCAGCCCATCGTCACGCATCTTGGAGAGCTCGCTTGACATCGCACTACGTTCGACGGCGAGGTAGTCGGCAAGTTGCTGGCGGTCAAAGGGGATGGTGAATGAGCGACTGCCCTGGCGCTTTGACTCAGCGAGCAGGTAGGAGAGCAGCTTTTCCCGCGTCGAACGTTTGGTAAGGTGGGTGATCTTCTTCATCAACTCCAGGTTCTTCCTACTCAATAAACGTACCATATTCTCGATGAGGGTGTGGTGGTAGCGACAGTTGTTCTCACAGCTGGTGATGATCTTGTGCACATCAAGGAAGAGGATGCTGCAGTGCGTTGCGGTGACGACGCTCACCTCGCTGGGCAAGGCGGTGCAGGCAAGCGCCTCGGCAAAGCTCTCTCCGATTGTGACGTTGGCCACCAGGGAGCGGTTTCCCCAGAAGTCGTGGCGATTGATATGGACTGCCCCTTTGAGCACGATGCCCAGCTCATCGCTGCACTCTCCTTCATCGATGATGGTGTAGTCGCGGGGAAAGTCACGAACCCGTCCTCCGAGGCATTGAATCAGGGCATGGACCTCCTCACCACTGGCTCCCTCAAAAAGCGGTGATGTGCGTAAGATTGGGATCAGGTCCATCAAAGCCTCCGTTTTGTTGCAAAAACAACATAATCTTCGTCTCTGGCATGGTAGCATACCCATCGATTCCAGACAATGGAGAATACTATGGTACGACAAGTCATCAATATAGACCAAGAGCAGTGCATCGGCTGTGGCCTCTGCGTAAGCGCATGCCAGGAGGGCGCCATCGGAATGGTGAACGGCAAGGCAGTACTGCTGCGCGAGGATTACTGTGACGGGCTGGGCAACTGTCTGCCGATGTGCCCCAGTGGTGCCATCACCTTCGAAATGCGGGAGGCTGCTGCCTTCACCCACGAGCGTGATGATGCAGAGCCGGTCTTCTCTTGCCCGGGTACCCAGATCAAGTTCAAGGGACCGCAAGAGGAGGGGCGCGCACCTGCGCCTTCAGCGCCACAGGCGAGTGCACTGCGTCAATGGCCGGTTCAGCTGAAGCTCGTTGCCCCCAACGCCGCCTTTCTGAACAACTGTGACCTCTTGGTCGCCGCCGATTGTGCGGCCTTCGCACATGGATCCTTCCACCAGACCTTCATGAAGGATCGAGTGACCCTCATCGGCTGCCCCAAACTGGACAATGTCGACTACGCTGAGAAGCTCACCCAGATCATCACAGACCACAATGTCCGCTCCATCACCGTCGCGCGCATGGAGGTTCCCTGCTGCGGAGGCCTCGACCACGCCGTCAAGCGGGCGGTGGCAGCTAGTGGCAAGATTGTTCCGCTTGCGGTGGTGACCCTCTCAACCGATGGGGAGATCCTCTCTTAAAAACGATGCGAAGCCGATAGGGTCGCCCCCACTTGATCAAGGTGCCACGCATCTGTCGATACATTCAAAAAAGCTGAAATCGTCAACGCCTCGAGGGCGGTAATCGTTGTACCTGCCGCGATGGCCAGTGACATCTGATCCGATGTGTAGGTTGCCGTAAGGCTATAGTGGTGACTTTGAGCAGGGGCGTACGTGGCCTCAACTCCAATAGCCCAATCCTGCTGCACCCCGACGACCGTGGAGCGTGCCTCCGCCCTCATCGAAAGGGTTCTGCCTCCGAAGAGTGAGAAGAAGTGGAGGATTCCAAAGCTGATGCGCACCTCATCGATGTCGTCGGTGATATCGGCTGAGGAGGCGAGCCACCAATCGAGGCCGAAGTGGCCCTGAAGGCTCACATACGGGGTGTGTGTGCGCTGCCTGTAGACATATCCCGCCTCCGCCTTCAGCGCCCATCTGCCCAGATAGAATCGCCCCCCTACCCCCAAATCGGCGCTGTCTATAGTGGGGAGGGCGACCACTTCGACAAAATCAAAGTCAGCGATCGGAATGTAGAGCGCACTTTGCCAGATGGCATCCAAGGCAGGATCTGACCTCGTGCGGTCAAAACGGCGGATGGCTACATCAGCGGCATTGAAGAGAAACCCATCACCCCATACAAGGGGTCCCTTGCCCGCGGTCAGGCGTAGATGGCTCAGCCGGGCGCGTAGGTATGAGCGGCTGATGTACGCATCCCAATGTGTGCCGGCCCCAGATGGGGGGATGCGCATGCGAACCTCGGCCCGAATGGAGCCTTGGCTTGGGGAGGCCAGCGAGATCTCCACTGTCGGATTGTAGAGGGCCTGATACCCGATCCCTTCACGATAGGAGAGGGTGTGTGAGAACGTCAGATCCCCGCTGAGAGCTGCGCCTGCGAGACAGGTGATGGCCCAGGTGAGCAGGGCGAGGGCAGTGGCCCATCGTCTTATTACCATGATAGATTCTCCAGGCCAAAGATGGCATCGGACAGCGCAAGGTCGATTTCAAGGGACTCGATGTGCATGGTGGTGTGGCTATTCTTCTTCAAAAGATCGACAACACGGCTCTTTTTGGCTACCACCCTGCCGTTGACCTCCATTGTCTCGATGACCTCCATCTCCTTCAGGCCGCGCCCACTGGAAGTGGCGTAGCGGGCCTTGCGCACCACCGTGTGCTCTTGGTCTATCCACAGTGTCTGCGTCGGGTAGGCGCTGCTCTTGCTCTTCGCCTCGAGTTTGACAACCCAGCATAGGACATCATCGAATCGCTCCTCTCCTAGGAGTGTTGCTTGGTAGGAGGAGAGGGTATTGCCCTCCTTGGTCAAATCCTCATAGCTGAGGTCGCTGCCCAAGACCGATTGGCGCAGCGCCGCCCCCTGCAGGCGGATCACTTGGTCGGCATCGGGGTAGTAGAGATAGAGGCTCGATTCGGTGCGCAGGATCTTCTGTCCTCGCTCGAGGCCGCTGGTAAAAGCGATGAGGCTGGTATGCTCCCCCTTCGCCCACGCCTCAAACGTGGAGGTTCGCGTCCCAAAGCGGTCGACAGTGGTGATAAAGCCCGTGCTGTGGCTAGTGGAGAAGTGCGTGTTGGCGTCCAGGGCGGCTATGATCTGCTGGGCGGTCGCCCCCATCAATGGCAGAAGGGTTGCCACGCTCAGACAGAGAGTGAGGATGAGAAATTTTCTAGACATAGTTGAGGGCCTCCACGACTTGTATTTTGGCAGCGCGGCGGGTGGGGGCGAGGGTGGCTAGCGTTGCGATGAGCACGCCGTAGACGTAGATGCCTATTGAGGTACGCACATTGGTCCTTGGATAGAGGACCGAGCTGATCTCCATGTCGACACCGCTCATCGCCTCAGTGAAGTCGATGCCCCTCTTGCCCAAGAGGTAGGCGATGAGCAGTGCGACAAGGACACCGACCAACGCCCCCACGGCGCTGATGAAGGCGCCTTCGAGCAAGAAGAGGAGGCGGACCTCACCGTCCTGCATCCCCATGGCTTTCATCATCCCGATCTCTGCCATCCGCTCGTAGATTACCATCATTGTCGTGTTGATGATCACGGTGCTGCCGAGGATGAAGAAGACCAGGGCGATGGCGTAGTAGATGAGCCGTGCGGTCAAAAAGAGCGCAAAGAGCTCGTTGATCTGGGAGAATGTCTTGCTCTCTACCTCAATGCCCACCGTTGTGAAGATGTCGGCTGCGATGCGGGCGGCGAGGGGCGAGAGTGGGGCCTTGGATACGGCCCGCACTACTATCTGCTGTACCTGTCCCTCCATATGGAGCAGGCGCTGGGCACGCTCAAGGTCCAGGTAGAGCGCCGATGCGCTCAGTGCACCGATCGGTGGTGTGACGATGCCCACAACGGTGAAGCTCATCGCATTGGTACTGCCTGCTGCGGTGGAGGCCAGCAGCGTCAGCCGCTCTCCGATGTTGGTGCCCAGGCTCTTGGCAAGGGCGGCTCCGAGAAGAAGTTCATTGGTCCCACCGGTGGGCAGTCGGCCATCGGTGAGGATCGTCCCAAGGTTGCTGAAGGCGTGCTCACGCTCAAAATCAAGGCCGAGGCCGACAGCCGGTCGACTCCTCTCTCCTAGGTAGATCGACAGGGGGAATTCGATGCGTCCGCTGCTGGCTGCCACCTCGTCCATCCGATCGAGCACCGCGGTGATGGTGGCGTAATCGAGGCTCTGGTAGAGCGGTCGGTAGCGTTCATGTTCGGCATACCCGCTACTGCGGATCCTGATCTCACCGGTATAGTATTTGACCAGGTTGTCCCGCATATCCGCCTCCATGCCATCGATGAGGGCGAAGAGGAGGACGATCGCCATCGCGCTGACTGCGATGGCGAAGGCACACAGCAGGGAGCGACGGAGGTTTCTTGTTATGTTGCGCACTGCCAGCTTGACCATCTTCGCTCCTACTGCCGTCCGAGCGTACGGACAACCGAGCCCTTCAACGCCCGTCGGATGGGCAACACCGCCCCGAGCATGCTCAAGGCCACCGCTGCGATGCCGGCGATGATGAAGGAGGCCAGGCTCCAGGCGCCGTACATCACCCCGCTGATCCGAAAGCCCATGTCCACGTTGCGCAGCATGAAGGAAAAATCGGCGCCGATCTCTACGAGGTAGAGATTGGCTACGAATGCGAATAACGAGCCGATGACCGATCCCAATAGTCCGATGAGGCCGGCTTCCAGGAGGAAGGCGGCCCAGAGAGGTCCCGTTCCCATCCCGATGGCCCGCATCATGGCAATCTCTCCACTACGCTCATACATCGCCATGAGCATCGTGTTGGAGATGCCCACCGCGGCGATGATGAAGATCAGGGCGAGGATCATGTAGCTTCCTCCCTGCTTGGCGGAGACGAGGGCGAGGTAGTCCTGGGCAAGGTCCTTCCAGCTGAGGACGACGAGCGATGGGTCGAGCTGTTGTTGGATCTGCTTTCGTGCCGCCTCAACGTCAAGCTTGTCAGGGATACGGATGTCGATGCTCGTCACCGAGCCTTCCATGGCCAAGTACTGGTCGGCGGCTTGGATATCCATCATCACCAAGGTGCGGTTCACATTGGGGTTAGGGCAGTTGACCAAGCCGACGACTTGGGCGTCGAAGGCTTCATAGAAGCCGCCCTTGCCTCGGGCCGAGACGGTCATCGTCGAGCCGACCTTCGCTCCGATATCCTCGGCGAGCCAGCTTCCCAACACCAGGCCATCCATCTCGCCGGGGGCGAAGAACCGCTCTTTTGCCAGTGATTCGCCAAAGCGATAGACTAGGCCGTCATCCTCACCGATGGCGGTTATAATCACCGGGATGTACCCATCTTCGCCATACTCTTCGCCGTTGAGGATCAAGGTGGCGCCGAAGCGGGTGCGACCCACTGCCCGATAGCCACGTTGGGTGAGCATTGCAATGATCGGCAGCGGCTCCTCAATAGCGTCATCGAGGGGAAGAAAGAGGCGGTCCTCCCAGCTCGCAGTAGTATGGATCCTCAGATAGGCGGTCTCATACCATTTAAGGTTACGCTCAGACTCCAGTTCTACGCCCAACAGCAGTGAATCGACGATGATGTACATGGTGATCCCCACCGCGATGGCTAGGGCGGTGATGATGGTGCGACGCGTATAGCGAGAGAGGTTCTTCACTGCAAGGCCAACGATGAACATCATCGCCTCCTGTGCTCATCACTGACAACCGAGCCGTCGTGCAGCATGACCAGGCGGTGCGCATGCTCCATCACCATCGCATCGTGGGTGGAGAAGATGAAGGTTGTTTTCCGCCTCTCATTCATCGCCTTCATGAGGGCGATGATCTCTTCTCCGGTCTTTGAATCGAGGTTCGCCGTCGGCTCATCGGCGAGGACGAGCTTGGGCTCCTTTACCAGAGCACGGGCGATGGCTACCCGCTGTTGCTGTCCTGCTGAAAGTTCACGTGGCCGTCGTCCCTCAAGACCCGATAGGCCGACTTCAGCGAGGATGCTATACGTCTGCTCCTCGATCGCCGTATGATCTATCCTCAAAAGTTCCAAGGCGAATGAGACATTCTCGAAGGCGCTGAGGACGGGGATGAGGTTGTAGCTTTGGAAGATGAAGCCCAGGTTGTTGCGCCTGAAAGCGGTTTTCTCCTTGCTGCTCATCGCCCCGACGGGATGGGCATCGATATAGAGCTCACCCTCATCAAGGTCATCGAGGCAGCCGATGAGGTTGAGCATCGTCGTCTTGCCCGAACCTGAGGGCCCGGCGATGGAGAGAAACTCACCGTCTTCGATCCGAAGGCTCACCCGGTCCAGGGCCCTGACGATGTTCTGCCCATGTTTGTAAATCCTGCTCACGCCATCCAATATGACCATAGATACCCCTCATGGTCATCGTAGTGGCGCCATTGGTCAAAGTCAACGAAACTCGATTCTATGTAAGAGGCGATGGTACGATCAGGCGAATTTTTACCAGATACTGACCAAGCAGCGCTACGTCCCATACAGGATTCTATTCTCAACGCAGGATCCAATCGGTCTCTTGTCCGTTATAAGCTCTATACCAAGATTGGCTTGAATCCAGATTCATGGCCATGTACGCGGCATATCCAGCCGCTCTTGCGCAAGGGTTCGTAGAGAGGACCGTACCAAAGAAACCCTGTATGGTGGTCAGCTGTGTTTGATGAAGGTTCCTTTGGAGAGCTCCTCTCGGGCAACGGAGAGCTCCTCTCGGCTATTCATCACGATCGGGCCGGCCCAGGCGATCGGCTCTTTCAGCGGCAGCGCGCTATAGAGGAAGATCCGCGCTCCATCGGATCCGGCTCTGATGTGCAGCTCGTCTGCTGAAGTGAAGAGCACAGCCCGATGGTAGGGCACCTGCTGTCCATCGCTGTGGATGCTGCCACGTACGATGTAGATGAAGAGTGTCTCCTCACGGGGGCGGGCCAAGACAAACTCGACATTGGGCTCGAGCTTCACATCAAGGTAGAGGGTCTTTACATAATCACCGAAGACCGGCCCGTCGGTACCTTTGTAGGAGCCACTTACCACCCGCACCTCGACTCCCTTCTCCTTGACAAGCGGGACCTGGTCAGCGGTGATGTCCCGGTAGGCCGGGTGGGTCATCTTGTCCTTCTTTGGCAGATTGACCCACAGCTGGGTGCCGAGCATGAGGGGCGAGCTCTGAGGCATCTCCTGATGGATGATCCCGCTGCCGGCGGTCATCCACTGACACCCGCCGCCGTAGATGGTGCCGGTATTGCCCAAGCTGTCACCGTGCTCGATCTCCCCCTCGATGAGATAGGTCACCGTCTCGATGCCCCGGTGCGGGTGCCAGGGAAAGCCCTTGAGGTAGTCAGCGGGGTTGTCTGCATCGAAGGCGTCGAGCAGCAAGAACGGGTCGAACTGCTCGGTATCGTCGCGTCCGATGACCCGTACCAACTTGACGCCGGCTCCGTCATATTGGACAGCGCCGCCGGTTATCCGCTTGATAGCACGTATAGACATGGATAGCCTCCCTTTTTGCTCATGATAAAGCAGTGCCCGCTTCAATGGAAGCGGGCACGCAGTCAAATCCTAGAGCTCCAACGTTGGTGGGGAGAACGTGCGGCTTGCCAATTCCTTGTTCATCGGATAGAGGTTTCCCCTCTCACCACCGAAGTTCTCGAAGTCGGAGATGTTCTTCATTGCATTCTCCTCCTCTTCCCCCTGCTCCTCGATGAACCAGAAGAGCATCTGCTGGGTGCGCCAATCCTTCTGCTTCAACGCCTCTTCGTAGATTGCGTTGATGGAGGCGGTCACGTACTGCTCATGGTTGAGGGCCTCGATTAGCGGCTCCTTGAGGTCCTTGTACTCCTTGCTGGGGTCGGCGATGGCACTGAGCTTGACACGATGGCCGTTGTTGATCAGGTACTGGCGCAAGATCATCGCGTGGCTCTCCTCTTCCTTGGCTTGGACCTTGAACCAGTTCTCAAAGCCGTCGTAGCCACGATCGGCGTAGAAGTTGGCCATATCCAGGTAGAGGTATGCGGAGTAGAGCTCCTTGTTGATCTGCTCGGTGATAAGGGTAACGATGCTGTCTTTCAACATATTCAGTCTCCTATTGATGAGGTCAGTATACTAATAAGAACCAGTATCGACAACTGTAGCTGCCTGCCGTGCGAGCAAAAGATACTCATTGACCCCTCTTTCGATCTCTTCGATCTCCTCGTCAGTGAGCGAGCGTACCACCGTAGCAGGAGAGCCGAGGATCAAGGAGCGGGGAGGGTAGCTCTTATTCGGTGGTACCACCGAACCGGCAGCCACCAGCGATCGCTCGCCGATGACAGCACCGTCGAGGATGATGGCACCCATGCCGACAAGAGACCCCGCGCCGATGACAGCGGCGTGTACGATCGCGCCGTGGCCGATGGTGCAACGCTCTTGGATGGTCAATGCATGTGAACGCGTCACGTGCAGCACTGCGTTATCCTGGATATTGGTCTGCCTGCCAATGGTGATGGTGTTCACATCGGCGCGGACTGTCGCCCCGTACCAGATGTTGACTTCTTCATCTAGCGTCACCTGGCCGATGACAGCGGCATTGGGGGCAATATAGCAGCTGCGATCAATCTGTGGTTTGTAGTGTGCGTGTTCGTAGATCATGGGCAATTGAAGCATGAAGGAAGAGCAGTGTATAGACTCTGGACCTAGCTAGAGAGGCGATCAGGCTCATTGTATGCAAAAAATGCGAATGACTTGCAAATTCTGACAACCTTCACTATTGTATGCTCACAAGGAGACTGTATGCGTACTACCGCTTTGTTCCTACTACTGTTGCTACCCGCCTTGCTCGTTGCAGGTGGGGCAAAGGAAGAGGGGCCACCGAAGCCCATCGTCGCCGTATCGATTCTACCACAGGCGTTCTTCGTCGAGGCCATAGCCGGCGACTTTGTCGAGACAGTCACCCTCGTATCAGAGGGACAGAACCCCCACTCCTATGAACCATCTCCCTCCCAGATGGCCCGCCTTGCCAAGGCGAAGCTGTGGATCCTCAGTGGCACTGACTTCGAAGTGGCCCTTCGGCCCAAGGTAGCCAAGCTCTACCCTGCCTTGGCCATCGTCGACGGCACGCAGGGGATGGTCCTCAGGACGCTTGAAGAGGATGATGAGCACCATCACGACAGTGAGGGCATCAACATCGACCGACACAGCTGGTTAGGCCACGAACAGGCCAAGGTATTGCTCTCCAACACCACCAGGGCGTTGAAAGCCCTGGTCGATGGTCCGGCGCGCGCCGAGATCGAGCGTCGCTCACACGCCCTCAGCGATGAGATCGATGCAACCTTCGCCCTCCTCTCAGAGGAGTTGGGCCCACTGGCGGGTAGCACCGTCTTTGTCTACCACCCCTCCTTTGGCTACTTCCTTGACTCCTTTGGCATCGTGCAGGAAGCGGTGGAGACTGGAGGCAAGGAGCCGACGGCAAAAGATCTTGAACGCCTCATCACCCTAGCCAAGAGAGAAGGGGCCAAGACAATCTTCGTGCAAAAGCAGTTTCCTGCCGCCAGTGCCCAGCGTGTAGCTCAGGCAGTCGGGGCTACGGTCGTCGCCCTCGATCCCTTGGCTTACGAGTGGCTTGCCAACATCAAGGCGATGGGCCAGGCACTGAAGGAGCAGCTATGAAAGATATCCCCATCGCCCTGAAGTTTTCCGATGTCTCCTTCTCCTATCCACACCTCGATGTACTCTGTGATGTGTCGTTTCACTTCCATAGCGGAGAGTTCATCGCATTGGTCGGGCCCAATGGGTCAGGAAAGACGACACTGCTGAAACTGATTCTCGGCCTCGAGGAGCCCAGTGGTGGGACCATTGAGCTACTGGGGCAAATGCCAAAGCGTAGCCGTACCTTGGTTGGCTACGTACCCCAGCATGCCTCCTACGACCCCTCCTTCCCGATCTCGGTGAGAGAGGTGGTACGTATGGGTCTGGTAGACCGGCGCCTCAGGCGAACGGACAGAGCCGATGAAGCGGTTCTGAAGGCGCTTTCCCACGTAGAGATGGAGAGTCTGGCTGACCGCCCGTACAGTGAGCTGAGCGGGGGGCAGCGTAGGCGCGTCTTGGTGGCCCGAGCCTTGGTCGGAGGGCCTGCGATGTTGATCCTCGACGAGCCGACGGCGAACATGGACCGTGACAGTGAACGACGCCTCTACGAAACACTGGCTACGCTCAAAGGTGATGTGACGATCCTCATCGTCACCCACGATATGCGTACAGTCTCCGCCCTTGTTGATCGAGTCTTCTGCATCGATGCCCTCAAAACCGAATATGGGGCACGAACTGTCATCCAACATCCGCTTGTGGATATCGATGATGGGACCAAGCGAGTGTTGCATGAGATGGAAATACCAGCCGACCAGTGCTGGCAGGAGGTCCAACGTGGATAACCTGATCTCATTCTTCCATGCCCTGATCTCCCCGGACTTCCCATTTGTGCGCAATGCCTTTGTTGCCGGCGCCCTCTCTTCGGTCCTCTTTGGCCTGTTGGGATCGGTGGTGACGGTCAAGCGGATCGCAAGTCTGGCCGGTGCCATCAGTCATGCGGTGCTCGGAGGCATCGGTCTTGCCCTCTACCTCTCGGCGACCGGTATTGTACCCAACCTCTCGCCGATGGCTGGCGCAATTGTCTTCGCCCTGCTCTCCGCCTTGCTCATCGGCACAGCTTCACTGAAGTCCAAGCAACGCGAGGACACAGTCATCCAGGCGATCTGGGCGGTCGGGATGTCAATCGGTGTGCTCTTCATGGCCAAGACCCCCGGCTACTCCGACCCGTCGAGCTATCTGTTTGGCAACATCTTGCTCATCGGGACGCAGGATTTGTGGTTGCTCTTGATCCTCGATGTTGCGGTCATCGCGCTCATTTGGCGCTACTATGCCCAAATCGAGGCAACGGCCTTCGATGAAGAGTTCGCCCAAGTTCGTGGCATCCCCACCCAGGCGGTCTTTCTCGCCATCCTGGCGGTGACCGCCATCGCCGTTGTGCTGCTACAGACCTTTGTGGGAATCGTCATGGTCATCGCGATGCTGACGCTTCCGGCAGGAACTGCTGGGTTTGGAGCAAAGAATCTTGCGACCATGATGGCTGTCTCCACCCTCTACTCCTTTGTCTACTCCACAGCGGGCCTTGCCGCCGGATGGGCGCTTGATGCTCCTGTGGGGGCGATGGTGGTGGTCATCGCTGGCCTCTTCTATCTGAGTATGCTCCTTGCCAATGTGCTGAAGAAGCGACGGAGGCGTCCATGACCAAGGCGCGAAAAAGCTTGCTTGCTGTCCTAAAGGAGGCCGTGCAGCCGCTCTCGGTCGCCGATCTTGTAGCCAATCCACAGATAGCATGCAACCAGGCAACGGTCTACCGCAGCCTCAGGTACTTGGAGCAGCAGGGGTACGTGGACAGCTTTGTGCTGCACTGCACTGACCACGGCACCGAGCGTTATTACTGCGCGGTCACTGAGAAGTCAGCGCACAGCCATTGGTTTCACTGCACCGTCTGCCATCGCTTCACCGATGTCGGCTCTTGTCTGCTTGCAGAAGACCTGAGGCGATGGGAGAGCCAATACGGCTTCTCCATCACCGACCATACCTTCTTTCTCACCGGTGTATGCCAAACGTGCAAAGAATTGACTACTTCAACAGGCTGAAGAGCTGCAGGCGGTTGTTCACCCCAACTTTAGCATAGATATTCTTGATGTGGGTCTTCACCGTATTGGGGGAGATATAGAGCTGTTTGGCGATCTGTTGGTTGCTTAGGCCCTCGACCAAGAGGGTGATGATCTCCCCCTCCCGCTCACTGATGCCAAACTGTCGCATCACCTGGGCATTGACTATCTCTGCCTGTTCGTAGGTGAGGATGTAGCGCCTACTAATGAAGTAGTACAGGTAGGCAGAGAGAATGGCAAATGAGAGGTAGACTAGCTTGAAGGAGCTGTCAAGAAAGAAGATGAGATCCAGGGGGAAGAGCACGAGCAGTGGCAAGAATGTCGCACTGATTCCCTTCAGCAGGCGCTCCTCTTCATATGTTGCTGCTTTCTTGATGTACAAGAGGGCGATAATGCCGTGGATGACCAAGAACATCGAGCCGGCGAAGAAGTGGAAGTGCATCGTCAGTGTGAGGGCATAGACCCAGTCTCCGGCGCTCTTGGCGATGATCCACCACAGGCTTATCAGAAAAAAGATGATGATGAAGAGGGTCAAAAGGCGGTGGCCGAGCCGCTTTTGCTCTTCGGTGGCCGGCAGGAGCTTGATCAGATAACGGCTCATCATCAGCAGGATGGCGGTAGTGAGTAGCACCGAGACGATGGTGCCCCCTAAGGCGTAGATTTGATAGGGCAAGGAGGCGAGTCTGGCAGCGCTGAGCGTCCGCCCAAGATAGACAGAGAGTAGGGTCAGGCACATCTGCAGGCTCAGCGGGGCAAAGACGGTAAGGAAGGAGCCCGTGAACCGGTCTTCTACCCGCACGCGCAAGACGATGCCCAAGATTGTGATCGAGAGCACTAACGCAGTGGTGATGAAGAGCAGGATATCGGATAAGATGGCCATGGATTCCTCCATGGCCATCCTATCACAAGAGAACAATTAGAACCAAGCTCTCACGCCAACCTGGATCTGGCTGTTATCCTTCCATGTGTTGTACAGGCCAGGACGCTTAGTATCGAACGTCCCATACAGTGTTGACTTGCCAAACACCTCAATGGCGTCATCGAGGTCATAGGTCAATGACCCCAGCGCCATGAAGCCCATACTCTCCAACTGATAGGTCCCAGCTACCCGAACTTTCAACTTCTCCTGCATGAATGGGTACTCAAGAGCAAGGGTGAAGTTGTTTTGGTAGGGTTTGCCATCAAAAGAGGCGAGCAGATCCGCGTCAAGGTATTGTATGGGGATGGGTAGTAGTCGCGGATCGTAATTGAGAACCATCTGTCCTTGGTAGTTCAATGCAGCGAAGAAGGAGTTGTTCGGATTGGTATAGGACAACTCCGCAAGGTAGACCAGCTTTGAATTATAAAGACTGGGATCTGTTCCCTTTGAGTCTTCACTAAGGAACACTCCTCCCTCAACCGCCAAGGTAAATGGTTCAAAGAAATAGCTGGTAGCAATTGCGATAAGTTGATGGCGGGTATACTGGATACTCTTTAATGCATCGGGGACGTAAGTAAATTTTACTGGATCGAATTTCAACTTGATGGAAAAGCCCGGATCATGAAAATATCCATTGTAGTATATGAATCCGATATCAACCGGATCAAAGATGAATCTATATCTCGCACCAATGGATATGTCATGTAGGCTGTGCGTGCCCGGGAATTTTGGGATAGTGATATTTCCAGCTGCGATTTCTGCTAACATATCGTCATCCAGCATGGAGAATTTGGAATCATCCATCGGAATCTGTGACGGATTGAATCCCGGTTTCACCACCATATCGAATGCACTGTTCTCTCCGTAGGTAGAGAGGGTGATCATCCAGTCAGGACGTTTCATCAACTCAAGATCGTCGACTATCCCTCTTCTCAGATCACGGCCATTGACGATATCAACCACATGGGCGGTATCGGCGGTACCCCAGCTGTGGCGCATCAAGCCTGCCTTGAGGGTGATGGGGCCGAGGAAGAGGGAGACGGAGAGCTCCTGTGCCTCGAGCGTGTTGAGGTTCGAGTCGTAGATGAGATCTGCGATTGCTCGATACTTTGAGCCATCCTGCTCAGCTTTGAGGGTGAGTGTGGTATAGGGGGCGAGCTCGCCATCGCTGAAGAAGGTGTTTACACCCCCCTCCAAGGTGAAGGAGATGTTGCGATTCGGCTCTTCGCTATCGAAGAAGAAATCAAATGCAAAGAGCGGCAAGGCGAGGGCGAGGATGGTGAGTATGATCAATAGACGTTTCATTATTACCTCCCGGTTTCAAGGAATTTCAGGGTGAAATAGTTATCACTGATGGGCATGTCGTAGCGCGCCTGGACAATCTCAAGGCGAGTGGCGTGCCCGGTGGCAAGGGTGGTCATGGTCAAGATCTTGGTAATGGGGCGTCCGTCGACAACATCCTGTTGTTCGGTGACCAAGGTCTTGATCACCGTCTTCTGGTCGAGGTCGTAGAACTCGACCTTCAATGGCAGGTAGTTGGACTTGTCGACGACGACTACGAGCTTGCCATAGGTCTTTCGGTTATTGGGGATCGACTGGATGGTATAGGAAAGGCTATCTTCGCTTACGATCGTATGGACTGCCTCATCGGCGTCGTAGGTCGTCGATGCCATATCGGCGTAGGAGAAGTCACTGCCCATGAAAGAGCCTCCTTCCTCACCGGCTGCGATGCGCTTGACCCGCTTGAGCGCCGGCAGGTAGATGTACTGCTCGGTCTGCCCGCCCACATCCTTGGTGAGGAAGCGGGTGTTGCGTACGCTTTCAGGGGAGAGGAAGACGGTGATTGACATCACATCATCGCCGACGCTCTTGGTGAGCGTCTGGATCCGACGCTCACGCTGAGTTCCATTGGCCTCGATGAGGGTGAGCTTGAGGTCCATGGCCGCGCTGTCGGATTTTTGGGTGTCAGTGACTTTGGTGATGATCTGGCTCGCACTCATCGAGGCCGCAAAGAGCATTGGGGTGAGAACGAGCATGATCAAAAGGATTGTGAGAGTACGTTTCATATGGCTTTTCTCCTTGGTTTAACCAGTGACGGGTAGTGGATTTTCAGCGCAGGCAAAATGAGCAGTGCACTGAGGCTTGCTGCGACCATGGCGATGCAAAAGAGTAGACCTAGGTTCATGATCGGGGTGAAGCGGGAGACGATGAGGCCGGCAAAGCCGAGGGCAACCGAGGCTGCGTTGGCCAAGATCGCCTTTCCGGTGGTGTGTAGGATGTAGGGAAGGTCCCGGTCTTCCCGACCGAAGGCAGCCAACAAGTGGATCGCATAGTCAATCCCCACCCCGATGCAGAGCGCTGCAAGCAAGCTAGTGACGATATCGAGCTTGATGGAGAAGAGCACCATCGCCGAGAAGACTGCCGTAAGGGCGAAGAGGCAGGGGATGAGGGAGATGGTGGCGAGCTTTGGACTGCGGAACGTGAGGAGGACCAGAAGCCAGACTGCGATGAACGAACTAAAAATGGAGATGATCTGGCTCCTGGTCACCAAGTTGGTCAACGCGAGGCTCACTGCCTCTCCACCGCCGATCTTGACCTCCCACTCAGCAGGAAAGAGGGTGGGGATCATGGCAGTGAGGGCGGCTAGCCGCTTGTCATCACTCTCCTTGAGCAGGACAGTGAAGAGCGTGGCATCGGGCTCAAGGGGGTCGTTGATGAAGGCATCAAGCGATGAGGAGTAGAGCAAGAGATATTGGGCGATGAGGGCAGCAAGGTCATCTTCGGTGGAAAGCCCATATCGTGCAGGGTCGCTGGGAATCTCATAGAGCCCCTGGCCCCCTGCATCGCCGACCCACTGATCGTCATAGGCCTCATCAACATCACCGAAGCCCATATCCATGCTGAAGAAGTCGAAGCTCACCTCCTCTTGTGGTGCATCGCTGACCATGTCGTCGCCGGGCCCTAGAAGCTGGTTCATTCGCTTGATGAAGGGAATGATCGACTGAACCCCGCCGATGTACGGATCTTCGCTGATGGTATCGATAGCCGCCTCAAGGGTTTTGAGAGTCGAAGGGGCGAGCGTCTTTGCTCCTGTTGGCGTGACCATCACCGACAACGAGAACGAACCTTGCATGTCAGCTGAAAATTGACGGGTATCCTTGACCAGGGCCGTGGAGGGGCGGAAGAAGGAGAGCATGTTCGTCCCATTGCCCAGCTTGCTGTAGGAGAGCGGCAGGAAGATGACCAGAATGAGGAAGGAGATGACCAGGATCGGCTTGCCCCATCGGGTGACCAGCGCGACGGTCTTGCCAACGATGATCGAGGAGCTACGTACCTCCTGCTCCCGCCTCTTCGGCGCCTTGGTGTACATCAAGCGAATGAGGGCGGGCAGCAGGACCAGCGAACTGGTGGCGCAGATTACCACCCCAAAGAAGCTGAGTACGCCAAAGGTCCTGAATGGGCCAAGCGGGCTTGAAAGCTGGGCCAGAAAACCACTGGCCGTCGTTGCCGCAGCGGCGGCGATCGGGTAGATGTTGCGCTTGACGACCACAGAGAGGATTGGGCCGGGATCCCCACCCTCATACTCCTCAAAGAAGTGGCTGAAGATATGAATGGTGTAGGCACTGCCGACGATCAGGAGGAGGACAGGCACCAGCATCGTGGCCATGGTGAAGGTGATCTTGAAGAGCGCCATGATCCCGAGGGCCAGCGAGCTTGAGAAGATTAGGGGCACCAGCGATAGGATCGTCGCTTTGACGCTACGCAGGAAGAAAAAGAGGATGAGGATCAACAGGGTCGCAACGATGGGGATCAGGAACGCCAGGTCGCTGAGCAAGCTCAACCTGATCTCCTCGGTTACTACCGGCAGTCCCAGCACCGAGGTCTTCAGGCCATCGACACCGGCCAAGATAGCCCTGATATCGGCCAAGAGCGTCGGGTCGTCGGCATTGAGGGTAAGCTGGACCAGGATCGCAGCGGTCTTCTCGTCGTCGCTGATGAGCGTTCCACGGTAGAAACTTGACCAGCTGTCGATGCGTTCTCTGAGCACATCCAAGTCCCCGTCGTACATGGTGACGACCTCGACTCCACTAGCTGAGGGTTCAAGGTGCTTCATGTTGGCGATCGAGGAGGCTTGCTTGACTCCATCGATGGCTTCGATCTGCTTCGTCAGATCAGCGAGGATCCTCAGATTCTCATCCGTCATCATCGTCGTCGGGCTCTTGACGCTGACGACGATGGCATCGAGGGCACCGAAGACCGCCTCGATCTCTTCATTGGTCTTCGCCACCGGGTCATCGTGGGGGATGAAGGCGTCGGTGGAGGAGTCGATGTGGAGATAGGGGATTCCCATCAGACCGGCGATGCAGAGGATCAAAGAGAGTACAATGATGGTGTAATCACCAAACCGTTTCGTTTCCATACGACAACTCTACAGAACCTACAGAAACCAACAATAGCCTATGGTGGGTATTCGCACTCACCCGTTCGGGTGATTGTCTCTCCTCCCTTTACAAAAGAGAGGCGATACCTGATGATTGGCCCATGAGCTACACCAAAATTGTTGCCACCCTCGGGCCGGCAAGCAGCGACTACGCAACCATCAGAGCAATCATCGAGGCGGGGTGTCGGGTTATCCGACTGAACTTCAGCCACGGCACCCATAGCGAGCAATATGAGCGCTACGCCAATGCACGGCGGGCAAGTGCCGATTTGGGCTTGCCCATTGCGATCTTCATGGACCTGCAAGGGCCGAAGATCCGGATCGGGGAGCTGCAAGAGCCCTCCTATACCCTCAAAGGCGGGGACCGGGTGACGATCACCACACAGAACGTGGTGGGAAGTCGAGAGCGCATCAGCATCGATTACCCGTACCTGCATCAGGAGATCAAGGAGGGGCAGCGGATCTTGATCAATGATGGGTTGGTAGCTCTTCGGGTCGATGGCATTGAAGGCACTGAGATCCACTGCACGATGGTCGAGGATGGGATCATCCTCCCACGCAAGGGAGTGAACCTGCCGCAGGTACCGCTTGCTCATTTAAGCTCATTTACTCAAAAGGATGAGGCCGACCTCGCCTTCGCCTTCGCCCATGAGCTTGACTATGTCGCCCTCTCCTTTGTACGTAGCTGTGAGGACGTAAAGGCACTGAAAGCCCATATGCAGGAGCGCTACGGGCGGACCATCCCGATCATCAGCAAGATCGAGAAGCCGGAGGCGGTCGATAACCTCAATACGATCATGGCGGAGAGCAGCGCCATCATGATCGCCCGTGGCGATCTTGGTGTGGAGGTTCCCGCCGAGGAGGTCCCCCTGATCCAGAAGTCGATCATCCGCTCCTGCATCGAAGTGGGACTGCCGGTCATCACGGCAACCCAGATGTTGGAGTCGATGATGTACAACCCCCGCCCAACGCGAGCTGAGACAGGCGACGTCGCCAATGCCGTCCTCGATGGCACCAGCGCCGTGATGCTCAGCGGTGAGAGCGCCGCCGGTCGCTACCCCCTCGATGCGGTACGGACGATGGTGCGCATCACCACCCTGACTGAGAAGAGCCCTGCCTTCTGGCGGCAGGTCATTAACCAGGTCAGCGCCGCCGACATGCCGCGCAGCCAGACGATCACCGAGGCGGTGGGACTCGCTACCCGCGAGCTCGCCCTCTCTATCCGCGCATCATACATCGTCTGCTTCACCCAAAGCGGCTCCACTGCCCGCCTGATCGCCAAGTTCCGCCCCTCGGTGCCGATCATCGCCTTCTCTCCGATCAAGGAGGTGGTGCAGTATCTGGCCCTCTCTTGGGGAGTGCAGCCGATTCTCATCGATGAGCAGACCTCAGTAGACCGGCTCTTGGAGTATGGACCTGAGTACTTGATCGATCACGGGATGGTCGACAGTGGCCAGACAGTGGTCATCACTGCAGGAGTGCCGGTCGGCAGTGCAGGCAAGACCAACATGATCAAGGTTGTGGAGATCGGGTAGCGCCCCCCTTCATGGCTCGCTTACAGCGGTACATGGCGCTGTCGGCGAGGCTTACCACCTCGCCAAACCCCCGCTTGCCGCCGGCGGTGTAGATGTATGATCCAGCTGCAATTTGGTAGGTGATCTCCTTGTTGCTTGCAAAGAACCGTACGATTGAGTCAGTCAGTGACTCAGCGTCGCTTGCGTTGACTGTGGCGATGAATTCATCACCGCCGTAGCGGTAGAGCTTGGATCCAGGGGGCAGGAACACCTCGATGCGGCGGGCGAAATCAACGATCACCTGATCACCTTTGGCATGTCCTTCACTGTCGTTGATCGACTTCAGGTCATTGATGTCCATCATGATGATCCCGACCGCCGGCCCATGGGCGGCCTCGACGATGGCATCCACATCCCGCTCAAAGGCCGCCCGGTTGGCGAGGGAGGTCAGGGCATCGGTATAGGCGAGGGTGAAGAGGACCTCCTCCTTGAGATTATATTTGATCCGATCCTTGAGCAGCATCAGCGAGTGTGAGAAGAGGATGATGGCGCTGAATACCATCGCGCTGTGCAGGAGCACTGCACTCGAAAGTTGGATGTTGAGGGCCAGCAGCACTACTTCGGCGAGGATCGAGAAGAGGATGCAGCCTAGTGCGAGCAAAAAGGAGAGTAGCTGCCGGTTCTCGGTGATGTTGAGCCACAGCAGCACAGAGAAGAGAGCGAGGAGGAAGAGGGCAAGGGCCGCGCCACTGTAGATGAGCGAGTCGGTGTATTGGAGAACGCCTGCCAGCTGCAAAAAGAAGAGTGCGATGTAGGCCACCACAAAGAGGTGGGAGACGATCTTGAAGGGTGTCATACGCTCCTTGACCGGGTAGGAGTGGGTGATGTAGCTGACCAGCAGGGTAGGCAGGAGGTGGAGGGCGATGAAGCTCAGGTTCATCGGTAGCGCAGGGTTACGGATCAACAGGAATTTGCTAGGTGTTTGGCTGAAGACCCAGGAGCCAAGGGCGATGAGGATCGCCCCGAGGTAGAAAAAACTTCGTCCCTCTGCTTTGGTTTGGATGAAGAGCGAGGAGAGGGCGATGATCGATCCGACCAACAGCAGGGAGAAGCCGAAGACCAGCGAAGGCCAATCGGAGAATTGATCGAGGATCAGCGAGGCTTTGCTGCCCACCTTAACCGCCTGGATGTGGCCACTGAAGACATTGTTGCTAGTAAAGGCGTAGGTCAATAAGAGAGTCTTGCCCACCATCTCGTCGCTGATGCGAACAAAGTGGGGGGTGGCCCCACCGAAGACCGGGCGCTTCCACCCATTGGCCGGGCCGGCGTAGGTGTAGATCGGCTCTTGATCGATCGCTACCTCAAGCGCTGCCATGCTGGTGTGGATGAGCAGGGCCGTGTGGCGGTTGGGAAGCGAGGGGATACGGCGATAGACGGTAAGGAGGCGACCGGCAAACGGCCCCTCAAAGACGTATGGGAGCGTCACATTCTCGTCGAGGATCACATCCCCTTCGCTGACGGTCCATCCGTCGCTCCACACTGTCAGTTCGTCAGTTGCCAGCGGCTCGATTACAAGAAAGGAGTCGAGGTAGAGGGCGAAAAGCAAGGTGACGATGGCACATGCACTGAGCAAGTGCCCAACTATCCGCCTGCCCACACAATGATCTCCTATTGGACCAGTCGCTGGATCTCCGGCTGACCCTTTTCGTTGGTGCGTCTCTTGATGAGCTTCTCACCCTCAAGCTTGGAGAGGAGGTTGGACAGACTCTTGTAGCTTGAGCGTTCGATCATCCGACTCTTATCCATTTGGTGGAACTTGGTGCCCACGTAACTGACCAGCTGCCAGCTATCGAACTCAAAGGAGTCGATGACCTTGCGCATCAGGCCCTCCACCTGCTCGTCGATTCGCTTGGTGTCCCGCTTCTCCACCACCTTCTTTGCCTTGGAAGCTCCGCTCTCCTTGGTCTCCTCGACTTTGGCCTTGGGCATGAAGTTCTCGATGATGAGGATCTCGTCGACACAGTTGTTGAAGATCGGCTTGTCGGCAACCATCTCCTTGGTGACCAAAAAGACCTCTTTGCCGTACTTGCGCAGCATCTCCATGATGACGGTGAAGTCACTGTCGCTGGTGATGAAGACATAGCGGTCGATGACCGGTGTATTGATGATGATCGTCTCCAGTGCCTCGAGGCTGATGATCAGGTCGGCGCGGTTCTTATGGGTCGCTGTGATGGATGGGGTGTCACGGATGGTGAAGTTATACTCCACCAGTTGTTTTTCCAGTCGCTTGATCGCCTTGCTGTTGCCGCACGCCATCTTGATGACGAAGATGTTCTCCTCATCGGCGCTCTCGTTGTGCTTTAGCGTCAGCTCATCGATGAGCAGCTTCAGGTCCAAGGCGGTGGGGATGTTCTCCAAGTCGATGTAAATTGCGTTGTTCTTTCGTTTCATACCCCCATGATACCCCACCGTTCAATCTTCTGAAAGGTCAGAACGGAGTTTCTGCTTCAATGGCCAGAGCTGTGCCGGTGAAGGGGTGGACAAATGAGAGTCGTTTTGCATGGAGCATCAGACGCTGATCGGAGAGCGTGCCATAGAGCCGATCGCCGACGATCGGGTGGCCAAGACCCTTGGGATGGGAGGCATGCAAGCGGATTTGATGGGTCCGCCCGGTAAGAGGAAAGAAGCGCATGCGGGTCGTAAACACCCCATCGGCGTCTTTCTCGACGGCGAGGCGCTCATACTCAGTGCTCCCCCACACCCCTGTCTGTTCATCATAGACCTGGTAGGGGCGGTTTGTCCGATCGGCTCTGAAGGGCAGGGTAACGGTCCCCGTTTGTTGGTGGACGATCCCTTCAAGCAGCGCCTCATACTCCTTGTCGACCGCTTGGTCGCGAAAGAGGCGGTGCATCGCTGACAGGGCTTGTTTGTGCTTGGCGACGATGACCAAGCCGCTGGTGTCCATGTCCAGGCGGTGGGCTGCGCACTGGCGAGGGGTGGCGGGAAAGAGGCGCCTGATCCGGGTCTCGACGCTGTCAAGGCGCTCTGGCCCGTTGCCGGGTACCGTCAGCAGGCCACTGGGCTTGTTGACGATGATCAGGTCGTGGTCGTGGTAGCGGATATCCAAACCCAAAAGGGTGGTGAGGATGGGACGGCAGCGCTCGGTGCAGGGCCCATAGAAGTGACCGCACCGCCTCTCTTCGGTATCCGATCCGTAGTAGAACTCAGCGAGACTGGTCGGGCGAAGGCCGTGGGAGAACGCCCAGCTGAAGAGCTTGGGAGCGCAGCACTCACCGCTGCCGGTTGGGATCGGCGCGTTTGCGAAGATCGAGGAGAGTGAATGGACCGAACCGTCGATCGCAGTGAGGCAGAAGCGGCTGTTGTACTCCATAAGCGCGTGCTGTGAGAGCAGGGCCCGCTGGTGCACCAGGCTCTCCTTCTGCTCTTCGTCGCCGCATGCGTCGATGGCGCGGCTCATCTCCTTGATCGGAGGGTCGTGCTGTGATAGGTAGGCGTGATATGTGTGTTCATCCATAGGGTGGGCGACCCAGCCGGCGATGGTCCGTCTGCCGGCAAGGTGGCCGCTGAACGCCTTCAGCAGTACTTCGTGGCCCTCTTCATCGACAGCGCTCATCACAGCGAACATCCGCCCTGCTCCGGGGGCGAAGAGTGAGGCTGTGGGGATATTGCACGGTCCATCGAAGTCGATGAAGCCGGTCGACTTCAGCAGGTGGATGAGATAGTGGGCGTGGGTCTTAGCCGGATACTCAGGCAGCGGCGCGTTCATTGGAGTGCTGACCCATCCAATCGACGGCAAAGTAGTAGATGGTGAAGATGATACTGCTGATCGACCATGTCACCGGGTAGGCCCAGAAGACGACACGGATATCGTAGTAGATGGCCAGCCCCACCTGGATGAAGATGATGCGAAAGACACACCAGACGGCAAGCATGACCAGCATCGGGACCACTGACTTCCCCGCTCCTCGGTACAGACCCGCCATGGCGTGGCTGAGGGCGAGGGGGAAGAGCAAGAGCGAGCTGATCTTTGCCTTCTGAACCCCGTAGAAGATTACCTCGGCATCTCGGCTGAAGAGGGTGATCAGCGGGGCAGCGCCAAAGTACATCAACAGGCCGATGGCCTCTGCGATGAGCATGGCGAAGAAGATGCCAAAGCGGGCTGCCTGCCTCACCCGCTCATACTCACGGGCTCCGAGGTTCTGGCCGGTGAAGGTGGTCAGGGCGAGGGCGAAGGCGGTGATGGGGATGAAGGCAAAGCCCTGGATGCGCATGAAGGCACCGTTGCCGGCGATGGCTGAGGCGCCGAAGAGGTTGATGGAGTACTGCAGGATGACATTGGCAAAGGAGGTGACTGAGTTCTGGATGCCTGAAGGGATGCCCAGCCGTAGCGTCTCGGCGGCAAAGCGGCGGTGGATGGCGATTTTGCGGATCTCGACTCGAATCTGGTCGCTTGTAGTGAAGAGCAGGCGGAAACTGAGGATGGTGCTCACCACCTGGCTGATGATCGTCGCGTAGGCGACCCCAGCGACCCCCATGTTGAACTTCAGCACGAAGATGAGGTCCAGCACGACATTGAGCAGAGCGGAGACGGCGAGGAACTTCAGCGGATTTTTGCTATCGCCCACCGCCTGCAGGATGCCGCTTGCTGTGTTATAGAGCACCAAACTGGCGATTCCAGCGAAGATGATGCGAATGTAGGTCTGGGCCTCAAAGAAGACATCGGGGGGCGTCTTCATCCATGACAGGATGACTGGGGCATAGCGATAGCCAAAGATCGTCAGAAAGAAGGAGCTGATCAGGGCGAGGGCGACGGTGGTGTGCACCGCCTTCTGTACCGACTCTTTGTTGCCCTCGCCGAAGGAGCGGGAGATGACCACGCCCGCCCCGATGAAAATACCCTGGAAGAGACCGACAAGCAGCATCGTCAGGCTGGTGATCGAACTGATGGCCGCAAGGGCCTCCTTGGAGACGAAGTTTCCTACTACCAACGAGTCAATGGTCTGGTAGAGTTGCTGCAACAAATTGCCAAAGAAGATGGGAATTGCGAACGAGATGAGGTTCTTCTTGATCGAACCGGTGGTCATGAGCTGTGAGTGTGTTCCCATATCTGACCACTCTAATTCATCACTCTCTTTGTTGCAACCAGAGAAGAGGCAGAAGCTCCATTCGATGCCCTGATAGCAGTGGACCACGATCGGGAGCGTGAGAGAATGGAGTGGCTTTTGTGCCAAATCATCGAGATTGTGATCACTATTTTCCTTGCCAACCTGTTGGCCATTGGGCATACTGCCTTGTAATGAACCAGATGATGGACCTTCAAATGCGATGCACTGCCGCTGTCGGCTATGCCCTCTTTGACATGGATGGCACGCTCTTTGACGGGGATTTGGGAGAGACGGCCTTCCTGTTGTCCCTACTCGGTGAATACTACCTCACCGATGCGTGGAACCTCACCGCTTCGATGCTTCGGTCCCTGGATGTAACGCGGTTTGCAGCACAGGAGGGCCGCTTCCGCCAGTATTGCACGTACCTCAAAGAGGGCAACTATGTAGATGCCTATCAGTTGACCGCCAACTACATGGCCTCACACTCCCCTCAGACGGTGAAGCGCATCTGTGCATACGCCTTTGAAGCCTTCGCTGACCCGACGCTTCGCCTCTCTTACAACGAGGTCACCCTTGCCCTCTTTGTCCGTCTCGACCCGGTGATGCTCTCCCTCATCAAAGCATGCAGCCAAGCGGTGGTGGTGTCGGCAAGTCCCCGCTCTGTCGTCGAGGCCTTTGTAGAACTCAATGATATACGGGCGGTGTCCATCATTGCCGCAGAAGGCAGGGTCGAGGACCTGCCCTATGCTGAAGCGAAGGTCCGTCTTGCCCAAAGAGCGGGCATTAGGACCCCCTTCATCGCTTTCGGCAACAGCGAAGGCGACATAGCGATGCTCAACTGGGCAGAGCATGCAGTGCTGCGGGCCAATGACGCCTCACCTTCATTGGTACAGAAGGCAGATCAGATGCAGTGGACAGTCATCACTACCTGAGCAATGTGCCTAGTGGCCCGCCATCACCAAATCCCAGGACCGCCGCTGCCAGAGGCGCAACATCAAGGATTGAGCCTCTGCTGAGGCGAATCTGGCTTTTGAAGGCCGGCCCTACGCACAAAAGCGGTGGCTGATGGCCCAAAGAAGGAAGGTGGCCGTGACCAGAACGCGGACTTTTGTAGGGACGAACGGCCACTGCGAGCACATCATCGACAAATTCACTATGCCCGTCACCTTCGATGACGAAGGAGAAGGGGCCATCGAGGCCGTAGCGCTGCTTGGCAAGGGCTGTGGTGAAGAAGGCCCCGATACCGCTATCGCCCTCCTCCATCCACCCTCGGAGCAGTAGCTCGACCTTCCTGTGGAGCGCATAATCGGCTCTATCGGCCAGGTACAGGTGAGCGCTGAGGCCATTGGCGTGTGCCCATGCATCAAAGGAGAGGATCGATCCATCTTCGGCTGCGGTGATCAAGCCAGCGTCTCTGAGGCGGACGTTCAATGCAATGGCCCGATCGACGGGCAGGTGGCCATGGTCGCCAAGGATGATGATGTTGGTAGGCCCTGAGGCAATGAGCTGGCCGACCATGGCATCGACGTGGACCAATGCCTGGTCGACCGCCTCTGAGAAAAGACCGGTGTGGTGACGAGCCGAATCAACGCAGGCAGGGTGGGTCAAGACCAGGTTTGGCCTGTGTCGCTCGATGATGGCGGCGGCGAGGGCGGTGGAGAAGTAATCCTCATTCGGCTGGCGCTTGCCATCGAGCAGATGCATGTGCTCGGCCACGAGCGGCCACACTGAGGGCGAACACGATGCTTTGAGCAGACACTCCATCCCGCTGTGCTCGATCTCATCGCCTGTCACCTCAGGTACCAGGTAGTCGATGGTCGGCCACCCTTCGGCAGTAAGGGGCCAGCGGCACGCTGCTGTTGACAGGCCGCGCTCCTTTGCCTGGTGGAGGATCGTCGGACAGCGCACCTCAGCGAGGCGATTGAACCACCGCACACTCTTGGCAAACGGGCGAAAGTGGGTGTTGGACCACACACCGGTCTGCGATGGAGGCCTTCCACTGATGATCGATGCATGGGCGGGGTGGGTGAGCGACGGATAAATCGAGTGCATCGATTCGACCATCGAGCCTTCGGCGATGATCGATGCGATGTGTGGCAGGCGCGAGCAGTCGGCAAGATCTGCATGAAGCAAGGCATCGATGCTGATGATCAACAGTTGTGGACAATCCATATTCCCTCGTTGAGTGCCACCTTATGGTCACAGAAAAATTATCCTTTACAGGTGTTAAAAAGCGCGGTACAATGCAACTGTACTTAATTTAACACGTGTTAAAACATCTGGCAACCTTTACATGCCAACGATGTACGGACGGAGGGCTCATGGACCGGGATGCGGCGTTGGGACGATTGGAACAGAACCTCAAGAAGTTCTTGTACAAGAGCGATGAAGCGTACATCGATAACTTGTTGTCACTGGGAAGAAGCCGTCTGGAGGCAGAACGCCTCGCTCTGTGGGATTGGCCTCATGGGGTAGGGTTGTACGGAATCTACAAACAGTACGTCTACAACGGTGATGAGTCGATCCTCGATTACCTGGAACAGTGGTACGATAGCCGCATCGCCTTCGGGCTGCCACAGAAGACGGTCAATACCGTCGCCCCGCTGTTGACGCTCTCCTTTCTGTACGAGAGACGCCCAAAAGAGGCGTATCGTACCATCATGATGGAGTGGGCCGACTGGATCGTCCATGCCATGGACCGCACCAGGGAAGATGGGCTGCAGCATCGCCATGCCGAGCTGGAGAATCCCGGTGAACTGTGGGACGACACCCTGTTGATGACCGTCCTCTTTCTGGCCAAGGCGAGCGTGCTCTTTGACAGCCAGCTCTACCGCGATGAGGCGATCTACCAGGTGCTGCTGCACCTGCACTACCTCAGCGATACATCAAGCGGCCTCTTCTACCACGCCTGGAGCTATGAGCGCAATGACAACTTCGCCAAGGCGCTGTGGGGTCGAGGCAATGCGTGGATTACGATCTTCATCCCCGAGTTTTTGGCCATCGTCGAGTGCGATGCGCCGTTGGCAAAGTTCCTTACCGCTCTGTTGACTCGCCAGCTGGAGAGCCTTGAGCGCTACCAGGATGAGAGCGGGCTCTGGCACACCCTCATCGACGACCCCTCCTCGTACCTGGAGGCGTCGGCTTCTGCGGGGTTCTGCTTCGGATACTATCAGGCGATGGCGCAAGGACTGCTGAGCCCATCCTATCGGGCGGTGGCCGAGCGGGCGTTGAAGGCGATCATCAGCCGCATCGATGAGCAGGGCCGGCTCGGCGATGTCTCATACGGCACCAACGTCGGCTTGACGTTGGAGCACTATCGCACCATCCGTCTGGAGCCGATGCAGTATGGGCAGGCCTTGGCGATGCTTGCCTTGATCGAGAGCAAGATAGCAGAAGAGAGCGGTCTCTTCTGAGCGCATAGGAGAAAGCGGTGAAGCAGAAAGCCAAAAGAAGCGCACTCACCAAGAGCATCATGAAGCGCAATGCATCGCTGTATGTGATGTTGGCCATCCCCATTTCCTACTTCATCCTCTTCAAGTATGGGCCGATGTATGGCATCGCCGCCGCCTTCAAGGATTACAATATCTTCTTGGGACTGAAGGGCAGTCCGTGGGTGGGGATGAAGCACTTTGTTCGTGTCTTCTCAACTCCCGGCTTCTTTGTCGCACTGCGCAATACCATCATCCTCAACCTCGGAGACCTCTTCTTCACCTTCCCGGTCCCCATCATCTTGGCGATCCTGCTCGGGGAGCTGAAGTTCAAGGGCTTTGGCCGCAATGTCGAGCGGATCATGTACCTGCCCCACTTCCTTTCGATGGTGATCATCGCCGGCATCGTCTACCAGGTCTTCTCCCCGACCGGGGTACTCAATGTCATCTGGGCGAAGGTGGGCGGCAGCCAGCCAATTCCGTTCTTGACCAGGCCGGGGACTTGGCGTCTGACGTACTGGATCGCATCGATCTGGATGGGGGCCGGCTACGGGATGATCATCTACCTTGCGGCGATGGGAGGTATCAACCGCGAGCTCTATGACAGTGCCTACATCGATGGGGCAGGGCGCTTTGGGCGGATCTGGCATGTGACGCTGCCACAGCTGAAGCCGACGATCGTGACGATGGTCATCATGAACGTCGGCAAGATCCTTGCCATCGGCTTTGAGCGACCATACCTATTGAGCAACGTGCTCGTCGATGATGCATCGCTGGTCATCAGCGTCTACGTCTATCGGATGGGACTGCAGGCAGGGATGTATGACTACGCCACCGCCGTGGGGCTCTTCCAATCGGTGGTGGGTCTGCTCATGGTCCTGGTCGCCAACACCTTGGCCAAGCGCCTGGGCGAGGAGGGCCTCTTCTGATGTCAACAATCTACGAACGCAAGACTGGCCTCTTTCAGATCGTGATGATCCTGCTCTTCGGCTTCGTGATTTTGGTGACGCTGCTGCCGATCCTCAACATCCTCGCCCTCTCCTTCAGCGAGAAGGACGCCATCCTCACCGGGCGGGTGGGGCTGTTGCCCATCGGCTTCAACGTCGAGGCATATTCGATGGTCTTCAATGACGCGAGCATGATGCGCGCCTTCATCTTCTCCTTTCTCTTGATGGTCCTGCAGCTGACCCTGTCGATGGGGGCGACGATCCTCGGCGCCTATCCGCTTTCGAAGTCCCACTTGCCAGGGCGGCAGGCTCTGATGATGCTGATCATCATCACCATGTACTTCAGCGCAGGGGTCATCCCCTCCTACATCCTCTACAAGGACCTCAAGCTCTTGAATACCATCTGGGTGCTCCTGCTTCCGAGCTTGATCAGCGCCTTCAACCTGATCATCCTGCGCACCTTCTTCGCGTCGATCAACATCAGCCTCTATGAGGCCGCCTATATGGATGGGTGCTCGGAGTTCCGTGCCCTCTGGTCGATCACGCTGCCGCTCTCCAAGGCTGCGATCATGACGCTTTCGATGTTCTACGCCGTAGAGCGGTGGAACACCGTCAGCGACATCATCCTCTTCATCCAGGACCCGAAGCTCTACACCCTGCAGTACAAGCTCAAACTGATGCTTGACATCATCAGCATCCCCTACGAATCCGGCATCGTGACGCAGATCACGCCGGAGAATTTCAAGTCGGCGTGTATCGTTTTCACGATGATCCCGATGCTCGTCATCTACCCGTTCGTACAGAAGTACTTCCGCGACGGGGTGATGATCGGCAGCGTCAAAGGATAGTGGGTATGCAGCAGCTCTCCTATACAGTCGAGCCCTCCTCCTTCATCCGCTACTGGATGGTCAGTAGCGTGTTGGAAAAGCCATGGCACGCCCCACTCGAGCCGATGGTGATCGAATCCTACTACCCTGGTTTCTCTACCAAGGATCGAGAAGGCAAGGAGCTCGTCTCTACAGCGAAGGCACACTTTGTGGCCCACACCACCTTCTTAAGTGACCCGCATCCGCCCGCTTCGACGATGGATCAGATCTATTGGCCCTTGGATACCGATCGAGTCGATTTTTCGGGTATGTGGATCTATCCGACCGAGCTGCGCTTCTATGGGCGCACCACCGTGCACAGCGATCGAAAGCGGCTCGTCGATCTTGAGATCATCGCCTGCGGGGCGGCCAAGGTGTGGTGTAACGGCGCTGTGGTAGTGACCTTCTCTCCGTGGCAGTCCAACATCGAAGCATCGATGGTCTTCACCGTAAGCCTTGAGAAGGGCGATAACGAGCTGATCGTCGGCTGCTGCGACTACGGAGAGCGCAATATCCTGCTCAAGTTCGCCCTTCGCAGCCGACAAGAGCGCCTGCTGTGCTCGCTTCCCGTCTCTGTCGACCGAGTGCGCCTTGATGCACTGCAGTCGTATGTACAGGCGCTCCACCTTGAACGGCTCAGCTACAGCGATGGAATGCTCACCTTCCGCTGTGAGGCGAGCGCCCCTTGCTCGTTCTCCCTCACCGTCAAGGCCGGTCAGCGAACGTGGCTTCTTGGCGTGGCCGAGGGCGCGCGCTCCATTGTGTGGTGCAGCCCAGAAGAGCTCGGCCTCGGTGGTCATCAGGTGGAGATCTCTGCGACCGTCTCATCCATCACCCTGTCCTCATCACTCTTTGTCGAAGTCTACCCCGCCTCGATCGAGGTGGGTAGCGAGAAGAGCGTCAGCGGGCGCAAAGCTCTCTACATCCCCTTCTTCCTTCAGCACAGCGAAGCCGGCCTTGACCGTGAGATCGCATCGCTAGCTCTTGGCCGTGCCATCGAGGCTGAGGCGATCGAGGCTGACTTGGTCCGAGTAGAACAGCGCAGCGACTGCGCCGACTTCAGGGCCGAGCGCTTTGCCTGGATCCTTGCCCGACATGCCGATGCTCTGCCGGCGGCGCTGAAGAAGCGCCTTGAGCAGGCGTTGCTGAACTTTCGCTACTGGTACGATGAGCCAGGCAATGACGCGATGTGGTTTTTCAGTGAGAACCATGCCCTTGCGTTCCACACCGCCGCCCTGATCAGTGGCCAGCTCTTTGCTGCCCGCACCTTCACCAATAGCAACATGAGCGGCCTCGAACAACAACAAAAGGCAAAGGTCCTGCTCGTACAGTGGTTTGATAAGCTCTTGAAGAGCGGCTACAACGAGTGGAACTCAGCCAACTACATTCCCGTGGAGGTGGAGAGCTACCTCATCCTCCTCTCCCTCGCCTCCGATCCACAGATTCGTGATCTGGCCCGCCAGGCGCTGGATTACACCTTCACCCTCTTTGCCGTGATGTGCCACCGAGGCATGCTCAGCGGCGCCAGCGGTCGCGTCTACGCCCGTGACCTGCTCGGCTCGCGCGTCCAGCTTGCCAACGGCCTTACCTACATCGCCTGGGGAGCCGGCAAGCCGGCGATCGGTTCGGCGGCCCTGCTGCTGGCCCTCTGCCCCTATGAGCCGCCTGAGCACTTGCAAGCGATCGCCTGCTGGCAAGAGAGCGCCCTCTTTGAGGATCGACGCACCCAGGGAACCTGGGCGGTCTCTACCGTCGTGTGCAAGAACAAGGACTTCATCCTCGCCACCTCATCCTCTCCTCGCGAAGGGCGAGCTGGGTCACAGGAGCACCTCTTCAACCTAGTGGTCGGTGATTGGCAAGGGCGGCTGTGGATCAACCATCCCGGTGAGCTGAAGGTCTTCGGCACCCGTCGACCAGGCTACTTTACCGGCAATGCCCTGACCCCAAAGGTCAGCCAGCATGCAAGCTCGGCCCTCATTACCTACCGCTACGCACGTGCCATCCTCCCCTTGGTCGAAGCGGACTTCACCCACCTCATCATAGACCTGGATGCCTTCGATGAGGTGCGCCGAGGACCGAGGACGCTGGTGGGCGCACGACAGGGCTGTTATGTGGGCATCTGGGTCGCCAATGGGCTGGACGGCGAGCGAGCCCCCTCGCTCAAGGGCCGGGAGCTGACCAGCGTAGGCATCACCAACACGTGGTATGTGCGCATCGCCACGACATCTGACTGCAGTTGGCAAGAGTTTGTCTCCTTCATCGAGACCGTGGAGCCGACCATCGAGCCGACGCGCGTAGTCATCGATGACTGGCAGTGGGGACCGACCTCCTATGAGGCGATGGAGCCGGTAGACGGAGAGGAGAGGGGATGATGAGCTACCACTACCAGGTGCAAGTCGGAGAGCCGATCCCCATCGTCTTATCTACCGCTCTTACAGAGCGCCTCTATGAGGCAGAGGCTGCTGCGTATGACCTTGATTATCAGGGGTCGGTGCCCTGGCAGCAGGTCATCTCCCCTGTCCGAGCTCAGTATGCTGCGATGGTAGGCAACATTGAGCACCTGGGCGAGGCAAGTGGCCCATATACGGTGCACTGGCCCCTTGAGAGCAGGGGCGTTGAGTACAGCGCCTTCTTCAAGCAGCCAACAGCGGTACGCTTCTCCGTCGCCTTCGATCTCAGTGCACAATCGCCATTCGAGGCAACGCTGTGCATCAAGAGCGCAAGTGCCTTGGATGTGTGCTATGGGTCTGTCCAAGTCCTGCGCTTTGGCTCGTATCTGCGCAATCAGGTCACGTGCCACTGCCTCAACGTCTTGGTGACTGAGCAGCCTCAGCGCCTAGTCATCACCGCCGACGATCTAGCCGAGCGCGACAGTCTGTTATCGGTCAGTATCCAGTACGTAGATGGAAAAGAGGCGCTGACTGTTGGCCTCGCAGCCGAGGTCGATGGTGAACGCACAGCGGATGCGGCGCGCTTTCTCGCCTCGCTTGCCACCGAGCGCTTCAACTACGATGGATCAACGCCTTTGCGCCTCGTTACACAGCACGCCCTGTCAGAGTCCAGTGCCTGCACGCTCAGCTGGGCGCTCAGTGATGCACACCTGCCTCGGATGAGCGGCGCACAGACGGTGATGATCGAAGCCGGAGAGCGCACCATCACCATAGCCGACCCCTTTGTCGGCCATGTTGGCATGGCGCGCCTGAGCCTTACGATCAGCGTCGACTCTGTGGCTCTCACCAAGAGCCTTGAGTTTGAGTACTATGACCGCTCTGTGCTACAGCAGCCCAAGGCCACCATTTTTGAGCGTAAGCGCCAAGCGTTGGCCTTCATCGCCCTGCACAGCCCCGATTCGCTGCAGCGAGCCCTTGTTCTGGCCCTCCTTGGCTCCAGTACAGCTATGTGGGAGCCGATCATCCTTGATGAGCTGAACCGCATCGAGCAGCGCTACGACTGTTCGGATTTCCGCCTCGCCGCCCTCATCTGGGCCTACCATCTGGGCTTGGAGCAGCCGCTCTTCTCTGAGGCTTTGATGCTACGCATGAAGGGTGTGCTGCTCTCCTACCGCTACTGGTACGATGAGCCAGGCAACGATGTGATGTGGTTTTTCAGCGAGAACCACGCGATCAACTTCCATACGGCGCAGCTGTTGGCCGCCGCCCTCTTTGACAACGAGATCTTCACCAACAGCAGACGGACGGCGCGCGAGCACTCAGAGCGGGCAAAGGTGTTGATCGAGGCGTGGTTTGAGCGATTCTTTGCCAACGGCTACGAGGAGTGGAACTCATCGGTCTACATCCCCATCGACCTGATCGCCCTCTTGGCCCTCCATCGCTGGGCCGATGACCAACACATCAGATCTTTGGCCAGGAGGGCGCTCGATGAGACGTTCCAGATCCTAGCGGTCAACAGCTTCGGTGGGGTGATGGCCTCGACCTATGGGCGCACCTACTTCAAGAACCTCATCGGACGGCGTGTAGGGGAGGCGGCGGCGATCAACTTCATCGCCTTTGGCAGCGGCTATCTCAACCACCACAGCTTTGCGACCACCCTCTTCGCCCTCTCTGACTATGAACCGCCCCCCTCGGTATGCGATCTCTACCACGTAGACCGGATCCAGAGCTTTGCCTCGGCAGCCCTCGGCGGGCGAATGCGCCTTATGGTCACCAAAGGCCCGTCGTTCATCCTTGCCAGCGCCAGTGGCAGCGAACGAGGGGCGAAGGGGCTACAGGAGCACTTGGTGCAGCTGATGGTCGGCGACCCCGATACCCAGCTGTGGATCAACCACCCCGGAGAGTGGGCTCCCTTCGGCAGCGGCCGGCCCAGCTACTTTGCCGGTAACGGCTCGATGCCGTCGGTCGAGCATGAAGGCAATACGGTGACCCTGGCTTTTGACCTTGGCGAGGCTGAGAT
>LVBE01000035.1 GCA_001603105.1 Spirochaetales bacterium Spiro_03 | reverse complement strand
CCTCTTGGCCATGGGCAAGGACAGGGAGCTGTTTACAAGGAATACCACAACCGGACAGTATTTCTACGATACAAGCTTGTTTTCCAAAAAAGAGGATATCTTGCACTTCAATATCTATATCAATGATATGAAGAACGTCACAAACAAGCTTTTCCTTCAAGATATTGTCACCAACAAGGAGTCCATCTACGAGGGAAATGAAAAGCTTGTGCTCTTTAAGAAGGTGTACACCTGGTTCGAGCGTCTTGACATATCGTTTCCCAACTCCTTGGTGTCCGGGTACTCTTGTTTTGCAACAACATCTCCTGATGAAATCCTGAAAGCGATCTCGGCGTTTGCAACTGGGATCACCAAGGTCAACGCACGCAAGGTGTCCAAGGATAAAGCCCTCGAGGATGCTCCTCCCGGATTCAGGAAGCACGTTGAGAAGGCTCTCGTGGAACTTAGCGACGGAAGATCTGATGATGAGCCGAAGGCAGGTTTGAGGGTCCACTGCAATGGGAGGCTCTATCTTGTACAGCTGAACGAGAAGGGATCTCTGTTCAATGAGATCATCTTTGAGCACAACAGGGTGAAGGGCGTTCCGTTCTCAATGCATGAGGAGTCGGAAGGTACACAACGATTGTTCGATCTGCTCACAGTCCTTTTATGTACCAAGGAGCAGACTGTCTTCGTGGTCGATGAGATTGATCGCAGCCTCCATCCACAGATGACGATGCACTTTGTGCAGAACTTCTTGGAATTGGCAACGCAGAAGCACATCCAGCTTATTGTCACGACACATGAGAGCCATTTGATGAACCTCTCGATTTTGAGACAGGATGAAATATGGTTTGTCGAGAAGAATGGGGCAGGAGCGAGTGTGATCACTTCTTTTGATCGTTACAAGGAGCGCTTCGATAAGAAAATAGAGAAGGCATATCTGGATGGCCGGTATGGAGGTGTCCCCCTGTTTGACTCATTCTTCTTCCCTGAAGGATTTGAGAGAGAGGAAGAGCAGGAGGAGTACCGGTGAGGCTTGAGCAACCATATGTTAGGATTTACCACGTATGGAAAAAGTAGAAATGATCACAATCATTTCCCAAGGTTAAGATACGTCCAACCTGTTCAAGAAGAATATCACCAACTCAGACTCTCTTGCTGCCGAAATCGTTGCATTCAGCAATGGGGCAGGGGGAAGGATTTTCATTGGTGTTGACAACAATCACAATATTGTTGGGTTGTCTGCACGTGACATCCAGCGTCTCAATCCGATGATATCAACTGTTGCCAGCCAAAACGTGACGCCCCCGGTCAACCTAACGACGACTATAGCTACTATTGATGAGCGCCGTATACTCGTGGTGGAAGTGCCACGGGGGGTCAACACGCCATACCAGGATAAAAATGGAGCATTCTGGGTGAAGAATGGTTCAGACAAGCGCAAGGCGACGTCAAGAGAAGAGATCCAAAGAATGTTCCAATCCTCCAAGATGATCCATGCAGATGTTGGTCCTTCCGGCTTGTCTATATCCGATCTGGACATGCCCTATTTCTCACAGTTCTTTGAGAGACGGTACGACCAGAAGCTGGAAGACCAACCACTGCCGCTTGATCAGGTCCTGCATAACATGAACCTGGCTCATGATGGTGAGTTGAATCTCGCCGGCGCCTTGCTCTTCAGCAAGAATCCATCACCACGGCTTCCTGCCTTCACTGTCAAGGCAGGCGTTTTCCCCGGCACTTCCCTCGCTGCAGATTCATACATTGACAGTCGCAACATCCAGGGCAAGATGGGGGATATCTTCCATCAGACGATGAGCTTCATCCTGACGCATATTTTCCAGGTGCAAGGAGAGCAGACGGTCAATACGGTCGGCGTTCCCGAGATCCCGAGGATCGTCTTCGAGGAGCTGGTGGCCAACGCCTTCGTACATCGTGATTATTTCATCCCGGCCCCGATACGGGTCTTCGTGTTCAGCGACCGTATTGAGATCATCAGCCCAGGACACTTGCCCAACAACCTCACGGTAGAGAACATCAAGGCTGGAAATTCAAATGTGCGCAATCCGGTGTTGGCTTCATTTGCACATCATATCCTCCCTTACCGAGGGTATGGGTCCGGGATCTTGCGCGCTCTGAATCATTATCCGCACATCGACTTCATCGATGACCGTGATGGGAATCTCTTCACCTGTATCATCAGGAGAAGGATGGCGTAACGATTGGCGCTGTAGAGCATGCCCTCGTTCTTCTCTCTGCCTTTCGGTGGGCAGAGAAGAACGAGCCGGGGTTGGACACAGTGGCTGAAAGGGACTGTGGTGAAATGGCAGCTGTGTTGGTTTTTGTATTTTATCAGGTATATAAAGAGATATTATCTCATTATCTTTGACAACAGTCCGGATTGACTGTAATCTATAGGTGTCTAAAGGTGGTAATATCACATTAAGGAGTATTTACTATGCTGCTAACCGTTTCTCTTGAAAACTGGCTGTCCTTCAAGGACCGTGTTACTTTTT
>LVBE01000217.1 GCA_001603105.1 Spirochaetales bacterium Spiro_03 | reverse complement strand
TGTGGGAGGATGATGAGCTGTGGCTGCCGCTTGCCCTCGAGGGCAAGCGGGTAGAAGGCTACTTCATCTTCGATGGACAGCGGATGGTCGATTCGCGGGTGATTGGTACAAAGGAGTAGTCGGTGCGTACCCTGATAGCGAAGGCACACGCTGAGATTGAGGTTCGCAAAAGCCGCTTCATCGCCATCGCTATCCCGATCACCGACCTCGCAGAGATCAAGGCCCTGGTCGCAGAGACCCGACTGGCCCATCCTGGGGCCAACCACGTCGTCCATGCCGCGGTAGTCGGCCCTGACGGACAGCAGCACAGCTATTCCGACGACAAGGAACCACGCAACACCGCTGGGAGGCCTGCGATAGAAGTACTGAAGGGCAGCGGTATCACCAACATCCTCGTGCTCATCGTCCGGTACTTTGGCGGTACCCTGCTCGGAACCGGTGGCTTGGTCAAAGCCTACGGAGATAGCGTGAAGGAGGTGCTCAAGATTGTCAGGACCGAAGAGCTCATCGCAAAGCGTTCATTCTCCCTTACGATACCCTATAACCTCTATGAGCTGGTAAAAATTGCGCTCAATGATGCTGAAGCGACCATTGAAGAGGAAACATTCACCACTGCTGTGACCATTATAGGAGCCCTGCCGGCCAAAGGCGAGCAGCAGCTGCAACAAGCCATCGCCCACCTCAGTGGCGGCAGTGCAGCTGTCACCTTTACCGATAGGTGAGCTTGGAGAAGGAGAGTGACGGCTGCTCTGGCTCATCAGGGGGGATCTCTGTCTCCGAGACATCCCACAGGCTATCGGAATCGACCAGCTCCACCAACCTGATGGCGATGGAGATAGCTCGTTCAACGGCTTCTTCTTCGATCGCATCGACGGTGTCGGCTGTAGTGTGGTAGACAGCGGGCTGACTGTGGTCACCCCAAAAGACCGCGGTCAAGGTCGTTGCAAGGGCCCCGGCTTTCTGCGCTGGCGCTGCATCGGTCGCTCCGCCAAGACGGGGGATCGATTCACTGCGTGCCTTCCAGCCCATCGAGTGGGCGATGTCGACGCAGCGGCGAGCCAGGGCGTGGTCGAGCTTCTGTGTCCCATTGATGTCGCGCTCCAGAAAGGTCAGTGCATCGGCGCGATAAACGGCATCGAAGTTCAGGACAATGGCCCCACTGGCCAGTTCTCGGTGGCGCTCATACCATGCTGTCGATCCCTGCAATCCCACCTCCTCCCCATCGAAGGAGCAGAAGATGAGGCGAGTGGACCCCAGGCCCTCCGATCCAAGGCGCTTCCAATTGAAGTACCGTGCCAGCTGGATCACCATCGCCACACCATTGAGGTTGTCTCCGCCTCCAGGGGATGCTGCGTCGTCGTAAAAGCGGATCAAAGCTAAAAAGCGAGGGGTGAGGGCGAGCATCAAGACGATCATGACCGTCAGACCAATGCTCTGGGCAGTGAAGAGCAGGAGAATGGAGAGAATCCCTGCAAGGCAAAAGAGCGCGATCGGCACGCCCACGGTAAGCATATAGGAGAGTCGGTTCAGTCGATTGTGCCGAAAGAGGCGGGCACTGTCGTGGTGAGCGCTGAAGATGACCGTCTTCTTAACTTGTCCCTGTGGTTCGATGATGCCATGGACGTTGATTCCCTTGACCGTAGCCCGCTTGTTGCGAAACGCTGGCCGATAATAATAGAGCGTCCTGACAAGGTAGGCTCCATAGAGACAGACGAGGATAAGGGCGAGCAGTGGGAGGCGAAAGAGCAAGAACAGGAGGACAAACGGATAGAGGTAGGCCATCAGCGCAAGCGGCAGGGAATGGAAGGTTGGATCGATGTCCACCTCGCTCTCTTCACACTGATCGCAGAACGGTTTGAGAGAACGCGCGATCTCGCTGGCGACTGCGTAGTTTGCGTCACTGCCACTGGCCCGTGGGCCGAACTGCTCGATGAGGGAGCGGGTGAGGGCGATGGCCATAACAGCCAAGCGCCCAGCTTTCAACCGCTCACCCTGTTGACGGCCTACTGTCCTCTGCCCCTCGGTCAGAGGAGGAGCTTTCATTCGTTTACGAAAGAGGGAGTAACGCATAGAGCTTCATGATGGCAAGAGGCTTACAGCCGTGTCAAGGAAGTGAACTGGCTCCAAGCTCACCAGACCGGCGCTGCTCGTTGGGTAGGATGCTAGGTGCCATTGTTATTATGAGG
>LVBE01000216.1 GCA_001603105.1 Spirochaetales bacterium Spiro_03 | reverse complement strand
ATGTTCTTCTGCATCGAACGGGTGAGGTTGGGTACCACACTGCTGATAACTGCCCGGTCTATGGCCCCAGACGGAACCGATGTACTGCTGATGAGGCGGTCGAGGACGACGAAGTACTCGTCGGTGGTCTTCTTCTGGTCGCTGTAGATCCGAAATGAGTGGACCCACTCCTTCCCATCGTGTACGGCGACGACGATGTTTGAGTTTCCGATGTCTACGACAGTGAGCATGGTCACCTCCCCTACAGGGCAGCTACGTTGCGGCTTCCTCCATAGTACTCGTCCCGCATCGACCGAATCAACGGGTCAGCGAAGTACTCCTCAAAGCCCATCGACCGATCGATGACCCCACCTGGGGTGAATTCGATGATCCGGTTGGCGATTGACTCGACGAACTGGTGGTCGTGGCTATTGAAGAGGATGACCCCATTGAAGTCGATGAGGCCGTTGTTCAGAGCCGTGATGGCCTCAAGGTCGAGGTGGCTGGTCGGCTCATCGAAGATCAGGCAGTTGGCCTGCTCCAGCATCATGCGGCTGAGCACACAGCGCACCTTCTCCCCACCGCTGAGGACCGTACAATCCTTCNNAGCCAGTCGATGATCGAGATATGTTCGCCAAAGAGGTGGGCATTGTCCTTGGGAAAGTATGAAAGACTGGTGGTCACTCCCCAGTTGTAGGTGCCGCTGTCAGCGCTCATCGAGCCGCTGAGGATCTCAAAGAGCACGGTCTTGGCCCAGTGGTTGGGTCCGACGAAGGCTACCTTGTCTTTGCTGTTGAGC
>LVBE01000215.1 GCA_001603105.1 Spirochaetales bacterium Spiro_03 | reverse complement strand
AAAATAGATAAATATTCTGAAATTCATTTAATATGTAAGTAATAATGGCTTTATAAATAGAACATCATCAATTTCTGAGCCTGTAATATTGTGAGGGTTTTGGAAGTACCTGTATGCCAGGGGTGTTTTATCTACACTCACCGTCTTGAATGGCATAAACTCTTCTCCTCGCCCCTTGAGCCACTGTTGAAAGTCGATTCATCGGCACGATAGATTTGCATTGTCATGCTCTTTTGGTGCACAATGACATCAGGGGGAATGCGCGATGAAAGATGGTATGAACTATGCGCCTACGGGAAAGCCGGATCCGGTCTGTAAGAGCGGGGGGTTTTTGGTGGGGGTCATTGGCCTCGACCATGGTCATATCAACGGGATGTGCAATGGCTTGGTGGAAGCCGGAGCCGTGGTGCGTCTGGTTTACGACGATGATACACTGAGGGCCACAGCCTTTGCAGAGCGCTATCCTGGCGCTAGTGTCGCCACCTCGATGGAACAGGTCTTCGAAGACCCCTCCATCCACCTCATCGCCAGTGCGGCGATTCCTCCTTCGCCACCGATACCGGGGTGGCTGGCTTCTTCTCGGTTGACTGGTTTACCCCTGATGGCCTTGGCGTCTGGGGGGATGGGCGGATGGTGATCATCGGCACCGACGGCTACATTGAGCTACGCAAGTACACCAACGTCGCCACCGAAGCGGTGGGCAACAACGTCTTTCTCGTCGATGGGAAGGAGGAGCGCCGCTATGCGGTCAGCGGCACAGTCGGTTTTCCCTTCTTTGGCCGCTTGATTCGTGATGTCCTCGACCGCACCGATACCGCCATGGACCAGGAGCTCGCCTTCGTCGCTACTGAACTAGCCATCGAGGCACAGACCAAAGCCCAGCGCCTCTAGCGATTCTCTACCCGCATCTCCTTGACGAATGTCGCCGCCCCCTCTTCGGCCCAGATGCCCAGGAGGGCGCCGGTGAAGGTCATGTACATCGTCGTCTCGGTGCAGAGGGTGGCGATGGAGGCCTTATCGACCAGGTTTTCATCGGCATGAAAGTGGTAGTACTCCTCATCACTGGTGCAACAGAGGGTCATCACCTTCGATGATGTCTCGATTTCCAAGGTCTTGGTCACTGCCTCAAAGTCGTGGACAGCGCGGATCATCGAAACGTTAAAGAGCGTCTCATCTTGTTTCTCAACCTGGAGCTTGAGGTGGTAGTCGCTGTTGTACCACGCGACGATCCCGGCCCGCCCCTCCAGGGAGGTGAGATCTAGTGTTGCTGTAAAGGTGGTGGCAAACTCCCCTTGTCTCAGGGCCAAGAGCGTCGGCTCACCGCCCCATTCGCCAAGCGACACCTCACCGATGAGGGTAAGATTGCCTCCCTCTTGGATATAACACTGCGGTTTGGGGACCCTGAGTTTGAGTAGTGGATAGCGGTCAAAGGAGTTTTGGAACTCGATTGTCTGTACTGAGGATTCGCTGTGCTTCCGCTCAAGGGTGGGGTAGAAGAGCTCTACATGCCCCTCCTCACCGATGATTGGCCACCCATCATGCCAGGTGACTGGGGCGATGAAGGACTCACGACCCAGGTTGTGCAACCGCGCCTTGCTGAAGAGCCTGATACCCAAGAAGACGGCATACCACGCCCCGTCGGGGGTCTGGATGAAATCGGCGTGGCCGGTGGCTTGGATCGGGTGGCCCTTGCGGTTGACGTGTGAGAGGATTGGGTTGGCCGTGTACGCCTCATAGGGCCCCTCGATGGTGCGGCTACGAAGGATATTTGCCTGGTGTCCATATTCGGTTCCACCCTCAGCGATGAGAAGATAGTACCACCGTTCGCGCTTATAGATGTGTGGTGCCTCGGTGGCGTGTCCGGTCACCCCCCCCACTAATGAAACGCAGTTCGCCCATGAGCTTGCCGCTTTCGACGTCGATGTAGGCGCCGACGATCCCTTTCTTGCCGTCGATAGTGCCATTTGAAGTGTAGAAGCATGACCCATCCTCATCGAAGAAAAGGGAGGGGTCGATGCCAGAGCGATAGATGGGAAGCGGATCGCTCCACGGCCCCGCAATCTGGTCGGCGGTAACCAAGAAGTTCATCGGGATATTCTTGTTGGTGGTGACCAGGTAGAAACGCCCCTCATGATGGCGCAGCGTCGGGGCGTAGACACCGGAGCTGTTCTTGCAGCCTTTTAGATCGATCTGCTCGATCCGGTTGAGGGCGCTTGTCAGGTACTTCCAATGTATCAGGTCGTCACTCTCATAGATTGTTACAGCCGGAAAGTATTCAAACGTCGAGACCGCCACGTAGTAACGCCCATTGGCGTAGCAGATGGATGGATCTGGGTAGAAGCCCTTCAGGATTGGATTTGTGGGCATACGCTCGTTCCTTGTCGTGTATTGGTGTGCCTGGTGGAACGTATTATCTGTAGCATAGGAGGGGGTGCCAGGTAGGTCAAGGT
>LVBE01000034.1 GCA_001603105.1 Spirochaetales bacterium Spiro_03 | reverse complement strand
GTTTATATCATGTGACGACAATTCGGAGTTTTTAGGTAATGGAGATATTCACTTCAAGTTAGAAACTGAAGAAGATAAAATAAAAGACAATAAGACGTACTATGTCTTTCTTGGTATTAACACCACCGACAAAACATTTTTTTATTCCTCACTTCTTCCAAAGGATGAAGTGTCTTTTCTAAATCTTCCTGAAAAAGAACGTCCTTTCAAAGAGAACTTCTTGTTAGCTGATGGAGATCCAGGGATTTATCGGTACGAACTATCAATTCGCAATGCAGGTGACTGGGAAGTAAGTGTCTACGAGATAGAAAATTTTGTTGGGCCTACTTCAGAGGATGATGGGGACATCGAACAAACCTACAATGCGATAAAAACTGCACTTACTGATCTTCCCTCGAGTATCAAAGTTTTGCGTAATTTTCAGGGACACACTTTTACTTTAGAAAGCGGTGAAGAGCATACCGTAGAGGTAGTATGGACAATTGTAAATAGTGGTTCTGATGGTAATGACGATTGATCTAGTACCATGTATGGCGATGGCGAAGATGCTTGATATATATCCTATAGTGTATCTGATCTGCCATGTCTAGGTTCAGACAACACCATGCCCCCGCTTCATCCAGAAGCGGGATTGTTCTGTATTGGCGTGGTTCTGTCTTGAGAATTCGGTATATGTTAGAGGCGATAAACTCAAGCCATTTCCATCTTTGCTTTGAAGAACGAGCGATAGGTCTGACCCACCTCACCGGCATAGAGGTGGGTACGCCTGATCGCTAGACGACGAGCGATTTCAAACTTATCGGCCTTGTCACCGAAGATCAGCTTGATCATATTGCGCTCACCGTGCACAATCACTTCAAAGTGGTCTTCTCCGAGAACCTGAACAATACAATCTTTGCGCCCCTCGGTGACATGCGCCATAAGGATAGATCTACATGCATCATTCCCACGTACTTCGATCTCATAACGACTGGCGACGAGGTACTTGGCCAAGGTCTCTTTCTTGATGAGTGTGAGAGGCAATACATCAAGGACCTCATACCCATCGCTGAGCTCTCGAGCGAGGCGTGACCGTATCTCATCTACGCCCACCAGTCCATCCTCTTCCACTTCGCAAAGCAGGACCTCCTCCTCACCGACGATTCCCATCGACAGAGGATTGACAAACTCCAGTTTCGGCTTGGGATTGAAGCCCTGGGTGAAGCCAATAGGCAGTGCGCTACGCTGGAATGCCATCTCAAAGGCTCGCATCGTGGCAATATGGCTGAGGAAGAGACTTGCACCGCTACGTCTATAGGTAATGATCATCTGCACCGTTGTAGGGGCAGGCGGTAGCGGAGGAATCGAGACAGGGGTTCTTTCAGGCAAGGTGGGGGCCTCGATCACCGGAGTGTGTTTGGAGCAGACTCCACAGAGGTGGTTGCACTCGGGAGTGCAGGCTGGACTGAGCAGCTGCAGGCGTGCCTTCTCTAGCTCCTCCTTGAGGTATTTGCTACCTACCCGCATCGATATCGAGTCCCAAGGCAACGGTTGGTCGAGCTCATACGGACCATAGATCGCCTCAGTGACGTCATAGTCAGCAGCATCGATCGCTTCCTGCCAGAGCTGCCAATTCATGTGCTCATCCCAGGCATCGAGGCGGCAGCCTCGGCGATAGGCGTCCTCGATCACGAGGGCGAAGCGCTCATCACCGCGGCTGATCAAGCCTTCCAAAAAGCTGATGGTCGGTTCATGGTAGCTGACCTTCGCCCCACGAATCCGCTCTCCTATCGCCTTCTTCAAGCTTGAAAGCTGACTACGTGCCGCTTGTGGGCTCAGTTGCTCTGCCCATTGAAAGGGGGTATGCGCCTTGGGAATGAAAGTGCCGATGTTGATGTTCATATTCAGTTTCGTCGCATCCCACACCGCTGCCAGGTAATCGACGATCGCCTGATTTTCGACGTCCCGGTCCACGAAGGGAAGACCGACCATAAAGTAGAACTTGGCAAGTCGCCAGCCACGGCTCTTTGCCTCCTTGGCGATCTGGATGACCTGTTCAAGCGGTACCGGCTTGTTCATGGTGTTTTGCCATCCTGCAAGCGGTGTCTCAATAGCAAAGGTCAAACCACTTTTACGCACCTCACCAAGTTGGTCGAGGATGTCGAGGGCAAACGAGGTCACCTTCAGACTTGGCAGGGCAAAGGAGATGTGCCTGCCTCGATACTCCTCATTGAGGGCTTCGATCATCGTCTTGATCTGCGGATGATCACCGCTGGAGAGCGAAGAGAGGGTAATCTCACGGTAGCCGAATTCATCGACATATTGGGCAACCTCCTTCTTGATCACCTCCAAGTTTTTTTGCCGATATGGTTTGTAGAACTGTCCGGCATGGCAGAAGCGACAGCCGTTGGGACAGCCACGCATGATCTCGACCACTCCATTGTCCTGGGCTACCTTGAAGGATGGGACGACAAAGTGTTCAAACCCTACGGTACTGTGTTGCCCAAAGCTCTCATCGATGTATCGAAGCGTCCGCTTTTTGCCTGGATACCACAGATAATCAAGCTCCCTCAGCCGCTGTAGGCGCTCTGCCCTCCCCTCGCCATCTCTCTTGGACTGGCACAATAGACCTGCGACCTCTTCAAGGCCGCCTTCTGCCTCACCGATATAGACGAAGTCGAAGAACGGGGAAAAGGGCAAGGGATTGGTCACTGCCGGACCTCCGGCGATGACGATGGGATGCCCATCGCCTCGCTCTTGGCTATGCAGCGGAATTTTGCCTAGTTCAAGGACCTGAAGGATATTGGTGGCGCATAGCTCATAGCCGATGGAAATGCCCAACAGATCAAGGTCGTGGAGAGGTCGCCTCTCCTCCAAGGTATAGAGGGCGACATCGCGCCTACGCAAGAGTTCTTCAAAGTCTGGAGCAACGCTGAAGACCCGGTCGCAGTGCACACCCTCGATGCGATTGAGTCGATCGTATAGGATCCTGATGGCGTTGTTGCTCATCCCGATCTCATAGAGGTCGGCAAAGCAGATCGCAGCTTTGAGAGTGCTGTGTGACCGATCCTTCTTTCCATAGATAAATTCGCCGCCGGTGTATCGGCTTGGATTTTGGATCGTCAACAGTTCGTCACGTATTGTATCGTACATACACTTGGTTTCCTTATCATGGCCCCTGTGAGAGGAGGCGGTATTTGTTGGCCAATACCCTGAGGTCGGCCATCTGATAAAAACGATGGAGTGCGGCATAGAGCAAGAGGCGATCTTCATCGTTCAGGCTCACACCCTCATAGCCGGCAGCGATCACGCTGAGGGCCGCACTCTCTTGTTGGCCGATTTCGTCCTGCGCACGCTCCCATAAAAGGGCCACTGCCACTGAATGATCAAGCCCTTCCAGGGCCTTCTCAATCTGCGATGCCGATGCTCGAGATTGGATGAGCAAGCGCGCATACGCTTGTGGGCTGAGGGATGCACTGAGGTAGGTGATGAAGATCTGATTGGCTTCATCGACCATGCCGAAGGCGATGAGACTACGATAGTACGCCTGGGCATTTTGACTATCCAACAAGTCGTGTTCGTACAGAAAGCGGCCTTGCTCGAGGGCAAGCGTGTCTTCGCTAAGTTCAAGGGCAAGCCGTCGTGCCTCAACGGTGATCTCTTCTTCATGGGCCAATGCGAAATAGAGCTCGATCGCTCGTCGCCCAAGGCTCGTCTGTTGGCCTTGGCGATGAGCCATAGCCATCCAGTACAGATCTTCGAGTCCAGCTCTCCGTTCAAAATTCTTCTGCGCCAGCTCTAGAATCTGTTGCCACTGTCCTCGTTCGGCCATCGATTCATATCGCCCTTGGCCAGAAGAGCAGCTGGATAGAAGAAGAGCGGCGAGAAGAAGAAAGGTCGCCCGTTTCATGGTTCTCATCCGCTCATCTCTCTCCATATTCAAAAAATCAAGGCAGGCAATAAGCCGGGTTCTGTCTACGATGATCATCTATCTAGCCACCATGTTACCATGGTGGTCAAGCAACCTACCCGCAGGCAATGGACGGACAGCCCTACCTGCTGCTTGGTCTTGCTCCTGACGAGGCTTGCCCTGCCAAGACTGTTACCAGCCTTGCGGTGGGCTCTTACCCCACCATTTCACCCTTACCGTTACCGGCGGTATATTTTCTGTGGCGCTCTCTGTAGCGTTACCGCTCCCGGGCGTTACCCGGCGTCATGTCCTATGGAGCCCGGACTTTCCTCGTGCACACAAGTGCCCGCGATCATCTAGCCTACCTTGAAAAAACCTAAAGCAAATCGTCGAACTCGCCGGAGTCGACAAAGTCGGCAAGTCCACCCTCTTCGATCTCAACGTCGCTGAGACTCTTGCGGAACTGCTCATCAGCACCCTCGACCTCTTCATAGTAGAGGATGCGGCTGCAGTAGGGGCAGAACTCGATCTTCTCTGCAGATCGAACATCATTGACAAACTGCACAGGCAGGACTACATGACAGCCCTGACAGACCAGGCCGTGGACCGGAACGATTCCCCTGCCCTTCTTGTTGCGCACGATGTTGCTGAACTTGTTGAACAGATCGACCGAAAGATTCTCCGAGATGTAGGAGTCACACTTCTTCTCAAGCTCGGCGAGGGCGGCATGCTTCTCATTGAGCAACGCTTCGATTTTACTCGCCTCTTCGTCGACCTCATGCTTCTGAAGACCCATCAGCTCTTCTTTGTCGGTAAGGCGCTCGCTGAACTCGTTTACCTGCTTGTCCTTGACATGCAGCTGCTTGAGCAGCGACTGCTCCTTGGCGGCAGCGTCCTTGATCTCCTTCTCCAGGGCCTCAAACTCGCGCTGGGTGGTGATCAACTCCATCTGCTTTTCGCTGTTCTCACGGGCCCGGACCGCTTCCTCGTACTGAATTCTCAGCGTCCTCAGCTCAATTTTGGCAGCCTCACTGCGCTCGTGCTCTTCAATATATTCCAAGTTGATCCGGTTGAGCAGCTCCTGCTTGACCTTCAGGTCCCTGGGCAACTTGACGATCTCGTCCTCGAGTGCGAAGCGTGCACTCAAGTCCGCTTGCAGTTGGTTGAGCTTTTCAAATACCTGCGATTCTTCCATCATCTTCTCCTACACTATCCCTAAATGAAATCTTTCAGTTTTCTGCTGCGCTTGGGGTGGCGTAGCCGCCTGAGCGCTTTGGCCTCAATCTGTCGGATACGCTCACGCGTCACTTCAAAATACAACCCAACTTCCTCGAGTGTCAATGAATATCCATCCTCAAGACCGAAACGCATCTTCAAAACCTCTTGTTCACGGCTTGGGAGCGTTGCAAGCACATCCTTGAGCTGCTCCTGCAAGAGTGCATAGGCGGTCTGGGTCGCCGGATTCTCTACCTCTTTGTCCTCGATGAAGTCACTGAGCAGGCTATCCTCCTCCTCACCGACCGGGGTCTCAAGGCTGATCGGTTCGCGGGCGACATTTTTGACCGCCTTGACCTTTGCCTCGGTCCATCCGAGCTTTTCGGCGACCTCGTCATCGGTAGGCTCACGTCCAAGGCTCTGCATCAGCATCCGGCTCTCACGCACTACCTTGTTGATCTGTTCGATCATATGCACCGGCACACGGATCGTCCGAGCCTGGTCACTGATGGAACGGGTGATTGCCTGACGGATCCACCACGTCGCATAGGTCGAGAACTTGAAGCCCTTTCGGTATTCGAACTTCTCTACCGCCTTGATCAGGCCGATGTTCCCCTCCTGGACCAGGTCAAAGAAGTGTAGGCCACGGTTGGTGTACTTCTTGGCGATCGAGACGACCAGGCGCAAGTTAGCCCTGATCAGGCGGTCCTTGGCATCCTTCATCATCTTCTGCCCGTACTTGATCCGGGTACAGAGCAGGAGGATGTTGTCGCACGTATCCTCAAACTGGTACTCGATGGCCCGTAGCTCTTTCTCTGTAATCTGCAGGTCCTTGATCAGGTCCTTGATCGTGTCACTGGAGAGGTGCAGCTCCTCCTCAATCTTGGCGCTTCGGCTCTGGGTCGCAAGATCACGACCGAGCTGTCGCAGCTCCTTGGCATTGGTGATGTGCAGCTTGTTCTCCAGCTGTTGCTTGCGCTCCTTGTAGGAGCGGATCTTGTTCTCCGTATCGATGAAATCGTTGGTGAAACTGGTGATCTCCTCGGGCTGCAATTCGATCTTGGCAAGCTTTTTGAGCAACGTTGAGCGGGTCTTTGCCAATCCTTCGTCGTTGAGCACATCGATGCCGCTGCTGATCATCTGCTCCTTCTTGGCAGTATAGGAGCGCAGCTGTGCCTGTATATCCTTCAGCGGCTCCTTGTAGTGCTGGGTAAACCGCTTTTGGTTGGAGACCAGTTCCTTGAAGTCCTTTGCGTTGTACTCCTCTTCCTGCCCCTCGATCTTGGTGTTCAGTGTCTTGACGATCTCAAAGAAGCGCGTGACCATGATCCCGCTCTCCTGGATGACCTCCTGGATGATCAGGGCCCCTTCCTCCATCTTCTTGGAGAGCTCGACCTCCTGCTCAGCGGTGAGCAGGTTCTCGCGCCCGATCTCCCGAAGGTAGAGACGGATGGGATCATCTCCACTGCCTTCGCTGCGGTCGGTACCCAAGATCGTCGACTGTCGGGGGTGGTCACCATCACCGTCGGCATCGTCAAGTTTGGAGATGTCGACATAGCGATTGCCACCTGCGGCATCATCGTCGGTGCCCATCCCACTCCAGGCATGCTTCATCGATGAGGGCTCGTCGTCATCGATATCCAGCTCCTCGTCCTCATCGTCATCGTCGTCATCGTCGTCGATCTCGTCATCCTCGGATGCCTTCTTGACGGTATCTATCTCCACGTCGTGGTCGAAGACATCGAGTTCGACATCGATATCATCGATGCTCTCATCATCATCGAGCAACGGGTCATCGTCGGGCTCATCATCGAGCACTTCCTCGACATGGGGCTCATCGTCGGTTAAGCTTGCGCACACCGGGGTACCCCCGTTCTCCAAAACCGTGATCTCCTGCTCACAGAGCATGCCCATCACATCATCGATATTGCTCTCCACCTGCGCAAGTTCCGGACCAAGGGAGCGGCGAATATCGTCTTTGGTGACGTGACCATTCTTTACGGCGACCAAACTCAACTCTTTGACAATTGCAACGCTTTTTGATTCATCAAGCATCTGTGTTATCTACCTACCCATCTTACTGTCGCTCCAGGCGTTCCTTGAGATCGGCGATCTTGGCATCGATCTCACGCTTCTCCCGAAGCAATTCCTCTATTTCTTCAAACGCAGACCCATCATGCAAACTAATTTCCAGCAACCTACGGATGCTGGATCGTTGTCGCTCATGGACTCTCAGTGCAATCCGTCCAACCGCCTCATCCAACACCTTTTGCGGCTCAAGCTTAAACTCTGCAAGCGAAAAGGACGCTGCGACATCACTGTACAGCTGTGGATCAGCGATCATCTGAAGAATACTCTCGTCCTGTGTGACTCCCCCCTGTCTTGCGGCCTCCTCCAACACATCGTAGAGAGCCTGTGCCTCCTTATCCTCCAACTGCTCTACGGCCAACTTCTGACGCATCCGTACAAACAGCTCCCGGTTGTTGACAAGGGTCAACATCGCATACAAATCCACCGAGATGGCCGCTGGATTCAAAGCCGTTGTTGCCACCACCTCTTTGGCGTGCGCAGTCTTTGGGGGACTGCTCCTCTGTTGTGAATAATCGTCAAGGATAGAGGATTCGTCAACATCCAACACTGCAGCAAGCTCCTTGACCAAGCCTTGACGCTCTATGGACGACCCGGTTGCATCCAAAAACGGTCGAACCACCCCAAATATCGCCGATTTACCTTTGGATGTCAGTACATCATACTGATTTATTGCACTCTGTACAAGATAATGGAAGCCGTCGATTCCCCCGCCTGCCAACGAGCGAGCAAGTGCTTCAGAACCCTCGCTCTGCAAAAGATCAGAGGGGTCCTTTGAAGAGCCAAGGTTCAATACTGTCGTGGCAATGCCTTCGCCTTGGGCGATGACCACCGCCTTCTTGACGGCGCTCTGCCCTGCGTTGTCACTATCGAAGAGAATCTTCATCCGATCACTATAGCGGCGTACCAACTTGGCCTGTTCGACCGTGAAGCTGGTACCCAGCGGAGCCATCGCACCGTCGAGGCCTGCTTGATGAAGGGCCAGGACATCGAAGTTGCCTTCACAGAGGATCACATCCCGTCCTCCCTTCAGAGCAGAGAGCGCTTCCCAGATGCCAAAGAGGTGGTATTTTTTGGAGTAGATCACCGTCTCGGGGGTATTGATATACTTGGCCTTGCTGGTATTGGAAAGATCGCGCCCACCGAAGCCAATCGACTGGCCTTGCCACGTCCTGATGGGGAACATCAGACGATCGACAAAGAGTGGATAGCGCGGGTTTTTACGACTGAAGAGCCCACTGGTGGCCAATAGCTCGTCACTGTAGTGGCGTTCTTGAAGAAAGGAGTAGAGCCAGGTGGGATCCGATGGGGCATAGCCGAGGTTGAAGCGCTCCCACATCGGACGGGCAACACCTCGCCTCTCCAGATATGAGCGGGCAGCGGCGCCCTGACGACTTGAGACGAGAAGGTAGTGAAAGGAGTTGGAGATCTTCTCATAGAGGTCATACAAGGTCTCCTTGAGATCACGGCTTTGGCGATCGTGCTCACTCTCTTCCTCGATCTCGACATTGGCGCGCCTAGCTAACATGCGCACGCTTTCGCCGAAAGGCACCTTCTCCATCTCCATGAGAAAGTCAAACATCGAGCCGCCTTTCTTGCAGCTGAAGCAGTAGTAGAATCCCTGCTCATCGACGACACTGAAGGAGGGGGTCTTCTCCTCATGAAATGGACACAGTCCCCACAGTCTTCCGCCACGGGATGTGAGGTTGACGTAATCGCTGACCACCTCACTGAGGGCGAGGCGGGCCTTGATCTGCTCTAGGACTCGATCAGAAATCTTGGCCATTGGTCTCCTAGCGAAGCATCAACGGTTCTCTTCCCCGTTGGACGCTCAACAGTTCGTCGATCTCCTCTCTCGTGTAATGCCGTCCCACTCCAATGCCCGGACAGCTAGCGCCCTCCTCTTTCCAGCTCTCCTCACTGTCCATGATCGCGGGCCAGAAGGGATAGGTACGGCATTGGATCGGACGCGCGTCATACACACTGCATCGCCCATCCTTGAGAAAGATGCAGTCGTAGTTGAGTTGCTCCAAGAGGCTCACCAGCTTGAATGAGCCCATATTGACGGTGTGGCAGTACTGTTCGATGAACTGATCAGATGAGAGGGATGTCCGTGCACAGAGGCGGTCAAGATCGCTTTGAGAGAGAAAGACGTAGCCTGGCTCCACACCACAGCAGTACGTACACCCCTCAACGCACGAGAAGTTGAGCCCATCAGCATAAAAACAATCCATCACAGCCTCACTCATTCAGACGAAAAAGGCCTTCCTCAACGAAGAAGGCCTCCAAGTGGAGAGAGAAGGATTCGAACCTTCGAAGGTATAACCGGCAGATTTACAGTCTGCTCCCTTTGGCCACTCGGGAACCTCTCCATGCCAAAAGACAACCGTACCTTACCGAGTATTGGCGCCTTTGTCAACCGCTGGCAGGAAAAATGTTATGCCTTGACTAAAGCGCTGCAAGCTTTGTATAGTGCAACAGCAGTCTAGGCCGACTTAGCTCAGCGGTAGAGCACGTGACTTGTAATCTCGGGGTCGTCAGTTCAATTCTGACAGTCGGCTCAACCATAGGCACACCACGGGGGTGTGCCTCTTTTATGAGACGGTGATCTGAGCCCCACACCCTGCCAAATCACTAGAGAATCCAGGGTATGATACATCGATGCACTCACCTCCCTCAATGACCATCTCACCGGTCCCTGCAAGTGCCAAAACACTGAGCGCCATGGCAATGCGATGGTCACCTGAAGACGAGATGCGCTGGTTGCGTATTGGCGCCGGGCCTTGGACGACCAACGTATCACCATCACTGTATACCTTTGCCCCCAGGGCGCTGAGCTTGACCTCCATCTCACTGACGCGATCAGTCTCCTTCTGCCTCACTTGGCTGAGGTTGACAAAACGGGTCGTCCCATGAGCCTGGGTCGCCAAGGCTGCAAGGGCCGGAAGCATATCCGGCGTTGATCCGAGGTCGATTGTATGGCCACTTTTTAGAGGCCTACCCCCTGTGATCGTGATCGCCCCGCTCCCTGCATCGATGGCAACATCGGAGCCGAAGCGCAGCAGGTAATCGATGATGGCCCGATCGCCCTGCGCATCGTCACGGTCAAGGCCGGTTATGGTAAGGCGAGAACGCGTAAGGGCGGCTGCGACCAGTGGAAAGGCAGCACTGGACCAATCTGAGGGGATGGTGTGTCTGCCATGGCGGTAGCGCTGTCCACCGCCGATGACAAAGCGGCTGAACGTACCGTCGTGTTCGACCACAACGCCATAGCGGGCCATCCAATCGAGGGTCATCTGCACATACGGCGTCTCTAGAGCGTTGGTGACCGTAAGTGTCGTATCTCCATCAGCTAACACTGATGCGAGCAAAAGTGAGGAGACAACCTGGCTGTTGGAGCCGTCGACGGTCACATCTCCTCCGCGAAGCCTCCCGCCGATGACCACCGGCGGAGAGGTGCGACTTGGATGGGTGAAGAGTACCGCTGCCCCCAAGGTGCGCAGTGCTTCGGCCAAGGCTCCGATGGTACGCCGCCTGATCTGCTCATCACCGCTGATAATCGTATACCCCTCTGCGAGGGCGGCAACTGACGAGAAGAGGGTGGTCGTGGTACCGCTGTTGGCGGTGTCTACGATAGTCGAAGGGGCTATCAAAGATCGCCCTACCCCATCGATGGTCAAAGCGCCATCCTCTTCTGTGACCTGGGCACCAAAGGCCTTGATGGCATTGAGGGCAGCCAGTCCATCACCGCTGTCCAGTGCGCCGGTGATGACACTGCGCCCTTCGGTGAGCAAGGAGAGCAATAAGGCACGGATTGTATGGCTCTTGGAGCCAGGTATCCTCAGAGTACCAGAGAGAGCGCTGGGCAAGACGTGTATATCCATGGATGCACCTCGTCTCGAGTATGCATAAAAAGTGTACGCTATGCAATCAAAGGATGGTCAGCCGCTACCAAAGAGATCTGGCCTTAGTCGTTCGGCTCCATCGAGGAAAACGGGCCTAAGGCCTTCTCTATGACAGTTGGTGGTCACCAGCATCCGAATCACTCGCTCCATCATGCCTCGGGTTTCAAGCTCAGGCATGCAAAACAGCGGTACACTGGCGCAGTAGCCCCCTTGTCGCAGCCCAGTCGCAGGATTGAGGCTGACCAGATCCCCGGTCTGAGTGATCAGCACACTAGCGATCATCGTCTCATCCAAGGCATTGGTACTCAAAATCGCTGCAAAGAGCTTTTGGGCTGCAGCGCTGATCAAAGAAGGGTCATCGGAGGGGACGCAGATCGCTCCTCGGACCGCTGAAATAGATGGGTGGGTGTTCAACTGAGTATCACTCCATGGGCAAAGAAGGCTTCCAACAAGGCGATGATCAGGCCGAGGGCGTAGACGAGCGCCATCCTCAGAACTGTAAGTATTGCCTCCGCCCCTGAATAGATACCGCTTGAGGCAAAGACGATTGCAGAGAAGATCAATAGCCAGAAACCAAAGAGCAAACTGGTCCAACTGACAAGGGTGAGGCAATAGTGCACCAAGGCGACGAAGCTATCCGCTACTTGGAAGTACCCTCCCAAGATATAGACAAAGAAGAAGAACACATATAGCAGGAGCGTATATGTATGTACTCGCGATGAGAATGCCAACAGGCGCCGTGACTGCAACATACCCCATCCTACCATCATCGAGGCGAGCGGGCAACTGGGAAACCGGACAGAGCGCTATAACGACCTCAATTCTCACCATCAAGACCAACGAGTGCGATTCACTGCTGCAGTGCCACCGCCTCGTTTGGCTTAGATAATAGGTCTACCAGATAGTATCTTTTCGTTGCTCGCCCCTCTGTTTTGGCTTAGTATGAGAGCATACTACGTTGTAAAGAAGGTATCTCATGAGCAAACGAAGAGAACAAGTGTCAGTGCATGGGCTATCCTGTGCAGACATCCTGATTCCCAAGAAGGGAGTCGACATGCGTCGGTGGGCGGTGGTGGCGTGTGACCAGTACACCTCCGAGCCTGAGTACTGGCAGCGTGTCGCCCAGACTGTCGGAGTGGCGCCATCGACCCTCCACATGATCTACCCCGAAGTGTATCTGGAAGAGGAGAATCCACAGCAGCGCATTGATGCGATCAATGCCACCATGGTCCGCTATCTCGCAGAAGATCTCTTTGACACCTACCCTGACAGCTTTGTGTTGATCGAACGGAAGACGAAGGAAGGAAAAGCGGGGCGTTGGGGCCTTCTGGCAGCCTTGGACCTTGATGAATATGACTATAGCGTCGACTCCACGAGCCTGATCCGAGCGACCGAAGGTACCATCCTTGAGCGCATCCCCCCACGCAAGGCGATCAGGAAGAACGCCGCCCTTGAAGTGCCGCACATCCTGGTTTTGATCAATGACGCACAGAAAACGGTCATCGAGCCGCTTGCCGCCAAGGTTGCGGACCTCAAAGCCCTCTATGCCACAACTCTGATGGAGGGAGGTGGCAGTATCTCAGCATGGCTTGTCAATGAGCAGCATCTTCAGGATGGAGTCTATGTAGCCATCGATACGCTTCATAGCGCCCTCGATCCGGCAAACCCCCTCCTCTTTGCCATGGGTGACGGCAACCATAGCCTTGCCACAGCCAAGAGCTGCTGGGAGGATATCAAGGTCTCGCTCAGTGAGGCAGAGCGAGCGCACCATCCTGCACGCTTTGCACTGGTCGAGATCGAGAACATCCATGACGTGGCCTTGGAGTTTGAGCCAATCCACCGCACCCTCTTCGGTTTGACACAACCCGCCTTCGAGGAGGAGGTAGGTCGAGTCTGCGCTTCCTTTGAGAAAGAGCGAGTCGATTCACTGGCTGCGATCAACGCCCTGATCGACAGCTCGGACGCAAAGCAGCGCTTCGGGTATGCCGATGAAAGTGGCTACTGGGTCTATACCCTCAATGGAGCTGACCACTCGATCGCCGCCGGCTCCCTGCAGAGTGTCATAGATTCGCTACTTGCCAAGAAAAGGTGTACGGTAGACTACATCCATGGAAAGGAAGTGACTATCAAGCTGGGACGCAAGAGCGGTAACATCGCCCTGATCCTCCCTGAAGTCTCCAAGGCGACCTTCTTTGATACGATCGTCCAGGATCGGGCGCTGCCACGCAAGACGTTCTCTATGGGAGAAGCACACGAGAAGCGCTTCTACATCGAGGCTCGCAAGATCCGGCCCTAACGGCGGCGAGCTGTGATCAAGAGGACGATCACCGTCACTGATACAGCACAGGCGAGCGAGAGCGCTACCAAGACCGATGTCGCCAGCCCCTCAAACGAGGGGCGGCGGCTGGTATATCGCACCGTGTTGGAATAAATCTCTTCCTGAGGCAGGTCAAAATAGAAGACCGTCTCCCCCTCGCCAAGGTAGCCGTACTTGAAGGCAGCGTCCTTGATAGCGTCAGGACTCTGCATGAGCGTGCGTTGGGCACCAAGGGATTCAACTTCGAGGGCAAGCTGCTCGTCGGCATAGGAGAGACGTTCAATCTCTGCCCTGAGGGCCTGATTATGCAGATATCCGCCTTTTCCTGCCCAAGAAAGCAATATTAAGTACGATATCGCCCCAGTTAGGGTGAATATGGTGAGAATTTTCCTTGTCATGCCCACTGGCAACCTCTATAATAACAATGATACTATAGCAATAGTAGTAGTGTAAAGTTTGGCTGGAGGTGGTGATGTCTGCAGAAAAGCACTATGGAAGACAGATCGTATTGAGTCTGTTCCTGACGGTCTTTGGTATTCTTGGGTTACTCTACCTGGCCTCTCGCTTCCTACTACCCTACGTTGAGATCGACCAGCAGCAAGTCTACTCCGTATTGGTCAAGCTCTTTCCGCTTCTGCTGGGCTTGATCATGATCGAGATCGGCGTGTTGGTTGCCCGCAGGCGCGACGAGGAGATTGCCGAGGAGAGCGACAAGTTGCCCCCCAATGCCTACGATCGTCCGTTCTATACATTGCCGGGAGACGATCCATCCCACCTGCATACCGAGGACCTGGCCCTTGCCCAACGCACCGTCGTCGATGAGCCACGCTATAGCGAGCCCGTGGCCGCTAGCGCTCCTGTGGAGGCGGTGGCACCGCTGTCCATGCCAGATCTCATCGTCACCACGCCTGCCCCGAAACGGGAGGCGGCGATTGAGGCACAGGGTGTCGATGAAGAGCTCATCAACACCGCCGACTTCGTTTCCGTCCTTTCGGTTGAGCTTGAGAACGCCATCACGATGGAGTACGACCTGACATTGGTGATCATCAACGTCGAAGAGGGACCGACCGACCTCATCGCCAATAAGCTGGTCATGCAGAGCGGGGACCTCGCCTACAGCTTCATCCGCAATGACCGCTCAATCGCGATGGTCCTACCCTTCTACAACAACGAGGAAGCCCGGCAGTTCACCCTCTCGCTGATCGAGAGCTGTGAGCGGGAGTTCTCCCCGTCACTGATGAGCGTTGGCTTCGCCTCCCGCGCCGAGCGAATGATCGACGCTGATCAGCTCGTCCTTGAGGCAGAGACTGCGGCCACGAGAGCCGACTAATCTTTCATCGGCAAATCAAAACTCATGCGGTCCCGCCCCAAAACGGTGGGACCGAAGATTTTTTGAGCGTCACGCAAGAGGTATTTCAGCTCCCAATCGCTGTAGCGTGGACTGTAATGGATCAAAGCAAGGCGGGCGACCTCGGCATCCTTGGCAACCTGAGCTGCCTGGCCTGCGGTCATATGCCGCTTCTCGTAGGCCGTTTCGGCCATATCGCTGGTGAACATCCCCTCGCAGAGCAGCAGGTCACTCTCTTTGACTGACTCGGCGATCGACGGCAGGTAGGCGGTGTCGGTGACGTAGCTGAACTTGCGCCCACTGCGCTTGTGGCCCATGACCTGGGCACTCTCCACCGCCCTCCCATCGGCCAAGATCACCGTCTCCCCACGCTGCAGCTTTCCCCACAGTGGGCCAACTGGCACGCCAAGCTCTTGGGCCTTCTCGACATTGAAGACCCCTGCCCGCTCATGCTCCTCCATCACATACCCCATGCAGGGTTTGGTATGCAACAGCGGAAAGGCTGAGATCGAATATTCATCGGTGTTGACCAGAGTCCCTGGTTCCGCAACATTGACTACGATCTCGTAGTTGATGTACATATCCAAGATTCTGCGGTTGGCGTCGATGTACTCCTTCAGTCGCGGTGGCCCCCAGATGGTCAGCGGGTCGTCACGGTCGACCTGGCTGGAGAGCATCAACATTCCCGGCAGGCCTGTGACGTGGTCAGCGTGCATGTGCGAGATGAAGATCGAGTCGATCTTCTTCCACTTCAGATTCAGCCGTTTCAATGAGACCTGGGTCCCCTCTCCGCAATCGAAGAGGAAGAGATCGCCGTCTCGACGGACCATCGCGCTGGTCAGGTGACGGTTGGGCAGGGGCATCATCCCACTCGTACCCAGGATAAATACTTCAAAATTCATGGCCCAAGTATACCCAAAACCCCATCTTAGTCAAAGCGCACGCACGACAGCGGCTCGATGGCCCCGACTCGCCTGAGGCTGAGGTGCACGCTGAGGGCACTGGCACAGAGTAAGACGAGTGCAATGAGGCCGATGTCGTGAAGCGGGATGCGGATGGGGAAGTCCAACAGATAGAAGGAGAGGGCACTGTAGGAGCGGGCGGCGATGGCAGCCAGGGCACGAGGTAGCATAAAAGAGCAGAGGATACCCGCCCCGGTGCCAAGAGCCACGCTCAGGGCGGTGATGATCATGACCGATCGCCAATACGCTACCCTGACCTGCGATGGAAGAGCCCCCATGAGGTGCAGGGTTGCGATCCGCGCCTTGTCATCCTCAACCATCTGGGCACTGAGCTCGCTGATGAAGTACCCGCAGAGGATCGCCACAGCAACCATCACTGCCAGCACCGCCTGGCGGCTTGTCTGCAAGTTGGTGCTCAAGGCAGGGTTTTGCTCCTCCCACGTGGTGACCATATATCCCGATCGCTCAAGATCGCTCTTCAAGGATGTGAGACTGCGTGATTGGCTAAGGATCTCATATGTCGATGTAAGTCCATCTCCAAAGAGACGGCGGACAAAGGAGAGGTCACAGTAGACGAGCTGATCATCGAGCTCGCGATACCCGCTGTCATAGAGCGCATCGATGATGCACAGCTGCGCCCTGATGGCATCATGGGAGACGAGCATCAGGGCGAGTCGGTCACCGAGAGCCAAACCGAGGTCTTGAGCAAGGTCGGCACTGATCATGATCTTAGGCAGAGTCGATGTCTGACTCGGGGCGCTGGTGATCGACAGCTGTTTGAGACGAGAGGCGGAAAAGTATGTATCCTCGACGCCTTTGACCCGGACCATCTGGTTTTTGTCAGGGCTGTAAAGCAGCGCGTTGACCTCTCCTACCTCCTCGATGCTGTCGATCAAATCGTGGGAGGGCAGCACTTGGCCAGGTGCAAGATAGAGCTGCAGGTGTCCGTCAGCAAGGTATGCCCACTTGTCGGCGATGCCGCGGCTCATGCTGACGACAAAGATCTGGGCGATGATGAGGGCACAGACAACCAGGCCGATCAAGGTAAGATTGAAGAAGAGACGGCGCTTTGATGCGCGATTGGCCCCGATGCCGAGCTTACGCCGCATCAAGAGCGCCACTAGCGGATTCACCGCACCACCTCCACCTCACGTTCGCTGATCCGAAAAACTTCGTCACAACGAGCAGCGAAGTTTGGGTTGTGCGTGACCAGCATCAGACCTACCCCCCGCTCTTTGACCAAGGAGAAGAGCAGGTCCTCGACCAGAGAGGCGTTGCCCTCATCAAGCGATCCGGTAGGCTCATCGGCAAAAAGGATTGCCGGTTCATTGACCAAGGCACGGGCGATGGCCACGCGTTGCTTCTCGCCGCCCGAGAGTTGGTCAGGACGGTGGGTGAGCCTATGGCTCAGTCCCACCACATCAAGGATCGCTGCTGCCTTGTTGCGTGCCTGAGCCTTGGAAGAGGAGCCGATCATCGCAGCGATCTGTACATTCTCGGTTGCGGTGAAGTCCTCCAATAAGAGGCTAGCCTGGAAGATGAACCCCATTCGGCGACTGCGCAGCGCACTGAGCTCACGGCTGTCCATGTCACTGAGTAGCTGCCCCTCAAACCACACCTGGCCACGGTCGGCAGCCAAAAGGCCGGCTGCGATCTGTAGCAGCGTTGATTTGCCGCTGCCGCTGTTGCCGGTGATCGCGATCGCCCTCCCCATCTCCATTGAGAGGGTGACGTTATCGAGGATTTGGATCGGCTGCCCTCCCCGTTGGGTCGAGGGAAAGCTCTTGGCTATTTGGTCGAGGTGCAACAACTCAGTAGATCTCTTCATACACAAACATCTCCATGATATCACCACGTAGCAAGCGTCGGACAGCTATCAGTGAACTGATCATACTGAAGAGCAGGATCGAGGCGCTAAGAGCGGCAAGGTGGAGCGCCTCGATGGATAGCTCCAAATGAACACCAATCTGACGCCAGATCAAGGTTGAGAGGTGCGGATATACACCAAGGGCTCCGTAGCAAAGAATGGTGCCTGCGCCAAGGCCGATAGCGCTGATGATTACCGCCTGCAGGACAAAGGCTGCGTAGATCGTCGCACGCCGTGCGCCCATGGTCATCAACATCGCCACCTCCCGCTGTTTGGCCGCCAAAAGGCGGCGGGTACTGCTGTAGGCATGGACCATGACGATGAGGACCATCAACAAGAGCATGAGCGTCATCATCTTCTGCTCCAACTCCATCGCCCCCCACAAGGCTGCATTGACCTCTTGGTAGGTTTGCACGCCATCGAAGCCTGATTCCTCCAATCTCGCCTTTGTACGCCTCACATCGGAATCGGTGTAGATGCCGATGTGATACACCAACTCCGTGGTGAATTGACCTGCGGTCTTGAGCGTAGCCAAAAGCGTGGTCTGGTCAAATTCCCAGCTTGTGGTGTAGTAGATCGAGGTGATAGGCATGCGCTTGCTCGCCGGCACGACCGTCGCCTGCTTGCCGCGTTTGAGGAAGGTGAGCGTCACGTCACTGCCCTCCTTCAGCCACAGATAGTTTGCCCATGCCGATGAGAGCTCGCCGTCGATAAACGGCTTTCCTTTCCACATGGACACATTGCTCAAGAAGCGCTCGGTGGGATCGAGGGCCCTGATCCGTGCACTGATGGTCCTCCCACCCTCAGCCTGGATGATGACCGGCAGATCCGTCCATACAAAGGCAGCCGCTACGCCATCAATATTTGCGATCGCATCCGCGATCTTTCGAGCTTCTTCAAGCGAATGGTCAATGACGGTGAGCTGTAGGTCAAAGGACTCCAATGCCCTGATGTCGCTGAACTGGTTGCGCTGCAGCGCCTGCATGAAGAAGAGGACCGTCACGGTGGCAAAAAGGCCGAGGGCCAACCCCACGGCGATTCGCACCGAGGATCGGCGATGGCGGTTCTGGCGGCTGAAGGCGTACCGCGAAGCCAATAGTCCGAGGATGCTCATCGGCTATGATAGACGATGGAGAGTACACGTACACTGTCGGGGGCGTACGTCACATCGCTGTACGGCTGGCCCTTGACGTAGAGGGTCTCAACCCGCCCACCATCGGCTCCGTAGCGGATGCTCTTGAGCAACTGCCCATCTCTACGCTCCTCCTGTTTCACCGCCATCTCCTTCTCATAGTAAGTGGTCGTCTCAATGCCATCCAAGCCAACGGCAACTGACTGGCTGAGCCCACCCTCCCCATTATACCGATATTCAGTCACAACGCCACCGTCATCTCGCCTGGCCAAGCGTCCCGTTGCATCATAGAAGTCGGTGCGATCTTTTGTTGTGATGGTGTAAGTGCCATCATCTTCGATCGCAAGGCGGGTGGTGGTGACCATCTGATGCTGCTGCCATCCCTGGACGATCTCACCACGTTCCCACGTAGTGAATGACTCTCCCTCTCCATCGATGCTATAGCTGAAGATTCGCTCTCTCCCATAACGAGCATAGGTGCGTAGCTCTTCATGTGAAGCCAAGGACGCCACTGCGCTGAGGGCCCCATCGCCTCCGTTTTGGTAGGAGAATGCCTCAAGGCGCGCCACCTGGCCATCAACGAGCGTGGCTACCGCCTCGAGCCTTCCGTCATCATCGTACTGATACACTATCTGTGAAGGGCCGTCGCTTACCTGCACAGGGCCGTTCAAACCGACGACAGTGGTACGCAAGCTACCATTCCCATCACGACGGATGACAACGCTTTGGCGTGGACGTTGCTGTATCTCTTCAACAAAGAGCAAGCTCTGGTCGTGGTAGAGGGCGCGCGTCCCCTCTTCGATTACCAGATAGTACGCCTCTTCATGCCACGGCCCCAGGTCCTGGCCGATGGAGTTGGATGCCCGGTACGTGGTCGCACCGAGGCTCCCTGATGCCAGAGCCAGAAGAGCCAGGGTAAGGATCTTAGTGCGAGAGGCCCACCAACGTATCAAGGAACTCCTCCTTGTCAAAGGGATGGATGTCCCCATACCCCTCACCGGTGCCGACGAAGGCAACCGGGATACCCAAGCGCTCGCCGATTTGCACCAATGCTCCACCTTTGGCCAGTGAATCATACTTGGATAGGATCAGGCCATCGAGGCCAACGGCCTTGTCAAAGAGCTCGGCCTGACTGATTTGATTTTGGCCGGTGGTCGAATCGAGAACCAAGAGCTTCTTATAGCAAGGCGCCTCGATACCACGCGATTTGATGATCTTATCGATCTTAGCCAGCTCCTTGAGCAGGTTCTCCTTGTTGTGCATCCGTCCCGCTGTATCTACGAAGAGGACATCCTCACCACGCGCCTGTGCACTGCTGATGGCATCGTAGACTACTGCCCCAGGGTCACTGCCGCTCTTCTGGCGCACAATCCGACAGCCAAGGCGCTGGGCGTGAATCTCAAGCTGGTCAGCGGCTGCGGCTCTGAATGTATCGCCTGCTGCCAAGAGGACACTGAGTCCCTGGCTCTGGTAGTAGTTGGCAAGCTTTGCTATTGAGGTGGTCTTGCCTACCCCATTGACTCCGAGGATCAAGAAGACGTTCAGCGCCCCCGCCTGGATTGTCGGATCCATGGCCGTAAGGTTCTTCGCCAATAGATCCTTAACCAGGCGTTGATACTCGCCTACTGCTGCCATCCGATTGGCCTTCGCCTGCTTCTGTACCTCATCGCTGATGGACATAGCCAGCTGTCCGCCCAGATCACCTTCGATCAAAAAATCCTCAAGCTCATCAAAGAACCCCTGATCGCTCTTCACTCCACCAAACAGCGCCTTGAGTCTGGCGCCAAAGCCTTTCAACATCGATCACTCCTCACTCTATCGTCCATAGGTAGCCAGTTGTGCGACAAAGCCCAAAAGGTTGACCATGGCAAACGCTCCGCTCGCTACTTGAACAGGCGGCCACACAGTGCTCTCAAAGCCTACACTCTCGCCGATGGCCAGTGTCGCCACATAGGCTCCGAAGAGCAGGATAGTCTTTCTCAGCGCTTTGTAGAAGTCCTCTTGCTCACGCAACAGTAGCGCCTTATCTCGGCTCACTGCCCCCTCCATGGTGATGGAAAGCTCCGGTACGCCACCTCGAGGCAGCGCGATCAGGCGATCGGCGAATCCCTCTTTTGTCGCCAAGACCGTGAAGGGATAGGTAGGCTTTGCAACACTGAGACTGAGGGAAGTACCCCGATCGATGCCATCGACGAACCAGTGGACAGCACCAATGGTCGACTGGATCGCCACCGGCTTCTGGTCACTGGCGGCCATGGTAGCGTCAACGTTCGTGATAGCCCCCCGCTTTACCGTCAGGGAGCGGACAAGTGGCTCATAGGAGGGTGAGGTGAGAGAGAGTTCGACTTGCCCAGCAGGCAGTACAAAGATCCGCGTGCGCGATTGCTGAAGAGCTCCATCGAGATGGATCTCCACCGACGGCGGAGCGCCCTCGATGACCAACGCTCCCCACTCTCCCTGTGTGCTATAGGAGAGCAGGGCGCGATCGAGCTCCTCGCCTATCTGGTGAAACGAACCGTGCTGCACCAGGTGGTCGATCAACAAAGAGGGGGTATCCTCGATGGCTGTCACGATGAGTCGATCAAACGAGCCAAGCTCCACGATCTCGACGGTGATGATGCCATCAAGGCCTTCGCGCCCTCGATACCACCTCTGTGCCGCGTCTGTGCTCTCTAGCACTTGGGCAAGAGCACGGTTGTAGCCGACGGTGGTGTAGCTGATGGCAGTAGGCAGTGTTGGCGCCTCAAACACAAACTCACCCATAGTTTTGAGGGCCTTGGAGTCAGCGCTCTTAAACAGGCGTGCACGCTCCAGCTCATAGGCCTGGCGCGCTGTGTCCTCAGCACGCTCTGCCCACTGTCGCTGTCGCCCTTCGGCGCCTACGAGGTGGGTGCCAAAGAGCTCTGCTCGCTCACTGACAAGGCTAGCGAGCTGCTCAGATCGTCTAGAGAGCGGTACGATAGCCACGCGCCACTCCTCGGCGCCCAAACTTCCCACTGTCATGGTGAGGATCAGGGCGAAGAGGCACAGTGGCCTGACCATCCTCCTACTCC
>LVBE01000214.1:461-700 GCA_001603105.1 Spirochaetales bacterium Spiro_03 | reverse complement strand
TCCTGACTTTAGGACTTCTCCCCTCTAAACCATGTAGATAATCTTCATTTGCAGGCCTGGAACGCAGGTTTCGGGGTGGTTCTGTGTCTGTAGTTTTCTCCTACTAAAACCTACCAAACATCTTTACACCTTCGCTGTCCCGTGCTATCATCTGCCCAGATGGAGGGACTGCCATGTACGTAGCGCTGGGAGGGCCGAAAGGATATGAGCAGGTCACCGTCCGCGAGGACGTGTACGAC
>LVBE01000214.1:0-359 GCA_001603105.1 Spirochaetales bacterium Spiro_03 | reverse complement strand
CGCCACCCCCACCTTCTCATTCGGCCACGCCGTCATCCACAGGCTCTGGGAGATGCTGGGCCTGGATGTATTCTTCGAGAAGCACTGCAATCGTAGGAACGCTGACTCGTTGCTCAAGGCGCTCAAATATCTTGTGGGTCACCGATGCATTGATCCCGACAGCATCCGCTCAAGCGCCCTGGGCCAGAAGGGCCATGCGGGGGTGACCCCCCTGGCGATAGATATACTCTACACCGTCCTGGATGTACTCTCCGAGCACAAGGATGCCTTGGTGGAGCACCTGGGCAGGCAATTTGGGAAGAAGACAAAGAGAAAGCGGGACATCGCCTGCTATGACGTGACCACCTACAGCTTCGAGA
>LVBE01000033.1 GCA_001603105.1 Spirochaetales bacterium Spiro_03 | reverse complement strand
GTGTAGCGTTTACAACAATAGGCACACGTATCGATTCTGATAATTCTCAAGAGTGGAAAGTTCTCCCGTTCAGAAGGCTGCCCGAAGGGCAAGTCATCCGGCTGGGCTCGCCGGAGCCTTCCGGACACGGATTTGAGGCGGAGATGGGCGACGAAATCACGGATTCGCATCGAAAATGTCGGTTTCGTGCCTCGAGTGGGCATGGGGGGATTGACCTGCCGTCTTGTTGAGGTCATCCTTCGGGTGGTTATGGGTCCTTTCCGCCTTATCCTATAGTTCAAGAGTGGGCGGGGGGGTCTGTTTCTCGCGGTCCGGTCGTCGCCCTGCCTTCAGGAGGCGGCCGGTCGCTCAATTAAAGCGGGTATGGGGTGCGCCCATGCATGGGCGATACCCGGTTTAATTCCCTTGCGCATCTCCCAGTTGACCGTGTCCTCGCTCATCACGCGCTGCGTCCTGGTCCTGAGGTACTTGGTCTGCTCGTAGCCGATGCGGTCGGCCTCGATGGCCAGGATCTGCAGGATGCCCTGGGCGATGTTGCCCATCATGGCCATCCGGCCGAAGGCGTCGAAGTTGCCGGTGATGAGCCTCCTGCTGCGCTCGTCGGTGACCGATTCGAGCGGGTCGCCCGCCCCCTTGCGCCGGAAGCGGTCGAGGCGGGGCGTCTCGAAGCTCCAGAAGTGGGAGGAGAAGGTGCCCACGGCGTGCTTGGCGTCCTTGATGTGCTGTTCGGTTTTCCAGCGCAACGCGAATATGGTGATGATTTGCTCGGGGGTGAACTCGTCGCTGGTGCACGTGAGGATCGAGCGCATGCCGTCGATCTTCACCAGCACGAACCTTATGGGCATGTATTCTCCCAGCCCCCACAGCAGGTCGACGCAGTGGTACTCGACATCCTTCATCGTGCCGTAGATGAGCATCTGCTTCTTGACGAACTCCTTCTCCTTCAGCTCGAACAGGCTCTCCACCTTCACCGCCTCCCCCTTCTTGTGCTTGGGGCCCCGCTTGTGGGGGTCGCTTTCGGGCGGCGCCCTGTGATAGGCCACGGCGTTTTTGCGGGCCTTGCACACCATGACCATGGCCTTGCCGCTCCCTTTGGCCTTCTCGCGGGCGTTGACGGCGCTGATGTGACGGATCGCCGGCAGGGTGAAGAAATAGCGGTCCAGGGCGAAGACGATCCTGCCCATCTCGTCCATGCACCGCCCAAAGCCCTCCATCATGCGCACCACATGGCTGCGCGGCTCGGCCGACGGGTCCTTCCACGACTCGATGACGGCGCACCCGTCCTGGATCGTCGTCTCGATGGGCAGGTAGAAGGCCTTGCCCTGTGCAGAGCCGACGAGGGCGCCGATGGTGCCGTACATGTGGCCCATCACGTACTCGCGCTTGGAGGCGGACTGCGACTGCTGGCGCATCTTCTTGACCGCTGCCATGCGGCTGCCCGACTTGGCCACCTTGATCCCGTCGCCGGCCAGAAGGACATGGCCGTCGATCCTCAGCAGGCTGTCCAGCCGGGCCACGATGCCCAGCCAGACCGGCAGCAGGGTCTGTACCGAATAGGAGGAGGCGCGGAAGAACTTGATCAGCCGCTCGTAGAGGGCGTCCACGTCACCGGGATGATCGAGGTAGCGCACCAGATCGGTCACCGCCTTCGTCTCGTCGGCGACCAGGAAGCCGGTGATGGCCGTCCTGAAGTTCTCGAAGGCCGCCCGGCGGGAGAAGGCCGGCCTGAATTGGTCCACGAGCGCCCTCATCAGCTCGATAAGGATGCCCATCTTCTGTTGCTTGTCGCCCATGAAACACCTCTCTAATTATATCATAACCATATAATTATGATATCATAAGATGAGGCAAAACACAAGCTTAACCGATTATAAGCCAATGATTTATAGTGCACCTGAGGGAAAGAAAAACAGGGGCAAATCCTCCCAGCCGGGCTTTCGCTGTAGCCCTTCTGCGCCACGGCCCTGGACACGACGACCCGCCCCGATGGGGGCGGGCGTACCAAGGGGCGCTTTCGGACAAGTGGTCGTCAGGCGGCCAGGTCGGTCAGGTGTTGATGGTTGACGTTGGGGAGGCTAGAACTTTCCACTGTTGAGGATAATTGAAACCATCATGTATTTTCTTGTGAATACGGCGTTCGTCTCAGAAA
>LVBE01000213.1 GCA_001603105.1 Spirochaetales bacterium Spiro_03 | reverse complement strand
TTCTCAAGCCGCTATACTGATGGCATGATTACCTTCAACCTAGTGGAGCACCATACCATCGGTGACGCCCTTATGCAACTTTTTGATATTTTAGCCATTCTAAGAGGAGACGGAGGCTGTCCCTGGGATCGAGAACAGACGCCAAAGGACAGCACCCTCAACCTCATTGAAGAGTGCTATGAGTTCCTAGATGCCTCAACTGATGCTGATCTCATCGAAGAGCTTGGCGATGTATTGCTCAATGCCATGATGTTACTGCAAATGCATCAAGAAGATGGGCAAGATCGAGGGATCGCGGCACTCAATGGCGTGTGTGCAAAGCTCGTGCGCCGTCACCCCCATGTTTTTTCCGACATCACGGTATCTGACAGCAGTGAGGTCTTGGATGTGTGGAATGCCATCAAGGTGGAATTAGAGGGAAAGCGTGATGAGAAAGAGGATTTTTTCAGTCGCTTGCCGGCTTCGATGGGCCCGTTAGAACATGCCAATAAAATCCAGAAGAAGATCGGCAAAGTCGGCTTTGATTGGCCCAATGTACAAGGAGTTATAGAGAAGGTCCAGGAAGAACTTGAAGAAGTCATACAGGCAATGGACAGCCCTGACCGAAGCGCTCTGGAGATGGAGATTGGAGATCTGCTCTTTGCCGTTGTGAACCTTTCTCGTTACATGAAGATCGACCCTTCCTATGCCCTACACCGCTCAAATGAGAAGATGAAGCGGCGATTCAACCACCTCGTTGCCCTGGCCAAGGAAGCGGCCATTAGCCTTGATAGCGACCACACCGCCGAGATGGAGGGATTGTGGCAGCAGGTAAAAAAGCTCGAAGGAGACGCCGATGACAGCAGGTGAACAGCTTAGGCCCAACCGCAGTATTACCAAGCAGAGCCGAGCTATCTATGAACGAATAGCCATCGATATCGCCCGCCGAATCGTTGAAGGAGATTTCAGTGAAGGCAGGCGCCTCTCCGGACGTACGTTGATGAGTGGGGAGTACGGTGTCTCTCCTGAAACGATCCGCCGCTCCTTTGCCTTGTTGGAGGAGATGGACGTCGTTGAGGTGAGACAGAACAGCGGCGTGGTCGTCAAGAGCGTCCAGCAAGCCGCTGCGTTCATCGAAGTGTTTGAAAAACACGACGAGTCAAAGAAACTGCTCTATCGGATGCACCAGATCATCGGCGAGCATGAGGCCCTGAACCGTGAACTCTATGGTATTGCCGATCAAATGTTCTCCATCAACACCCGCTTTGCCCAAGCCAATCCCTTTCCCATTTACGCCTACACCCTCGAAGAGCACTCCAAGGCCATCGGTTCATGTCTCGGCGAACTCCGCTTCTGGCAAGAAACCGGAGCGACGGTGGTCGGCATCAGGCGAGAAGGTTCGATCATTCTCTCCCCTGGGCCAAAGGAGCCACTGCAAAGCGGTGACACGCTGTTGATGGTGGGACCGCAGGATAGCGTTGATCGCATCGATGTCTTGCTTAGGTAGGCTAACCCTAGCAGGTATCGAGGAAGATCATGATGTGAATAAAACTCTTATTGCTTTAAAGCGTCTATTCAAATTGAAATGGTTGAGATTCCCCTATCAACGGGTGCAAAGAGTTTTGAAAATTATCCTTGCATGACCGCCCTACCTCGCCTATGATAGCACGTATCTTATGACATAACGATTTGTTAGGGAGGTAGTATGAAAAGACCCAAAATTTGCAGCCTACTGATCGCACTCGTTGCACTAACTATGATGGTAGTGTTTATATCATGTGACGACAATTCGGAGTTTTTAGGTAATGGAGATATTCACTTCAAGTTAGAAACTGAAGAAGATAAAATAAAAGACAATAAGACGTAC
>LVBE01000032.1 GCA_001603105.1 Spirochaetales bacterium Spiro_03 | reverse complement strand
GGGTCGAGGTCGTAGACAATGGTGAAGCACCGACTGATCGGCGGGCCGATGAACTTGGCCAGTTGCGCCTCATCGCTGACCGGCTCGTAGCCGAGTTTGGTGATCGTCGCATTGGCGGTGGCAAAGATTCCTTCGCTGGTATTCAGCAGCGTCCCATCTAGGTCAAAGATCGCAAGTGTGTACTTCATTGGTGCACCATATGCAAAATCTGGGGGTGTATCAAGCCGTTTGAGGCGACAAGGTCGCACCGCTCATCGCTGAAGGGCAGCCGCTCATCTGCCGCTGTTGCCATTCCCCCCGCCTCTTTGACCAACAAGAGACCTGCAGCCATGTCGTAGTAGAAGAGGCACATCTCGTAGTAGGCATCCAGCCGTCCCATGGCGATGTACGCCATCTCCAGGGCGCAGGAGCCGTAGGAGCGTATATCGCTGGTGCCGAGGCTGAGACGGCGGCTTTGGCGGCTGTAGTGGTCATAGAGCTCATGGTGGCGGTGTGGGGCGACGGTGGCGATGAGGGCACGAGCTGGGTCACAGACCGTTGAGACTGCGATCGGCGATCCATTGAGGAAGGAGCCGCCGTTTTTGCTCGCCCAGAAGAGCTCATCTGCACGGGGGTTGAAGACCACACCGACCAATGGCTCAAACGGCTCGATCTCCCAGGCGATCGAGATCGTGTAGCCGGGGATCGAGCGGCTGAAGTTGACCGTCCCATCGATCGGGTCGATGATCCATCGCCCAGTGGCCGACCCGATCTCCACCCCACGTTCTTCGGCAAAGATCCCGTCATCGGGGAAGCGTTCCTTGACAGTCTCGATGATGATGGCCTCACAGGCGCTGTCAGCTTCGGTAACAAAGTCATTCTCACCTTTGCTGTGAACGGTGAACGCCGAATTTCGATCGGCCTGCAAGAGGTATGCCCCACCGCGCCTCGCCGCCTCGATGGCGACAGCCAAACGCTGCGAGATCATTGATTGGTCGACCATTATCGCCTCTTTCGCTCCATCATTCGTTCCGCCAGGTTCGCTACGTACTTCCAGTCGGAGGCGGAGAACTCCTTGGCGCTGATGGTCTGCTCATCGACGGCCACCAGGGTCCCACTTTTGTCATACTCCAGGTACACCATGTGCCAGAAGGGCTTCTTCTGCAGGTACATCATTGCCCCGACGCTATTGCGCCGGTTCCAGGCACTCATGGCATCGCCGCGGCTCGACGCCACCACGATGGTGAGATCGATGCCTGGTACACTGAACATCTTGTCCCGACCGTCGAGGCGCTGAGCCTCTTTGGCTTTTTCAATCAAGGTGACCGTCTCTTCGAGCAGAGCTGTCTCCTGCTCTGAGACGAAGTGGGCGAAGACACTGCCCTCGGCGTTGGGAAGCTGCGCCATGATCTGGGCGATGACAGGCGGCAGTGTCGGATCGAGTGGGCGGGTCGACCCGCCAGCGGGCTCTGGTCGTACAGACTCTGTTTGAGCGGCACTGGCTTTGGCCCTAGCGGCCTTGGAGACCGCATCGGCGAGGATGAAGCGTCCGATAGGCGGCTGTGGCTGCTTGATCATATCCAGCAGCTCATCGGCATCATCCTCATCTTCTGCCGGTCCATAGAAGGTGATATCCCGATCAAGAGAGCCACTCTCCATCTCCTCATCGGCGATGGCAAGTCCTTCATTTGAGACCTTGGGCTCATCGGCGAGCTGCTGCGGCTCGATGATGCAGTACGCTTCGCTCTCATACTCCTCGTCATCATCGTCATCATCGTCGGGTCGGTGGCGGTCGTAGGAGAAGAGATCCTCGTCGTCGAAGTCAAAGAGCGACGGCTGTTCGACGGCATCGAGCATCTCGTCGGCGGTCTCCTCATCCTCATCATCATCGTGTGGCGGCGGGTCATGGAACATCGAGGTAAAGTATGAGGAGCCGACGGCAGGATAGCTCTCGTCTTCTCCCTCCTCCTCTTCTTCGACCTCATCGTCGGCTGCTGCGATCTTGGGGCCCAGGCCCAACTGCTCCTTGATCAGGGCAACGCCCTCCCAGGTGGTGCCAATGGCTGCCAGTTGGAAGAAGCTGAGGGTGAGGATGGTCCCATCACTGACCAGGGGATAGGGGGTGCGGTCGCGGCAGTCTACGACGATGGCGGGCTTTGCTGCCCGTCTGAGCAGATCGACCTTGGCCAGTGCATCACCGATGCGCCGCACTGCATCCTCAGGCTCTGCTATGGGGTTGATCGGTCGAATGCTATGCTCTGCCCAGGGAATCTGGATGAGCACCTGTTCATCATTTCGCTCAAAGAGGGCATCGACGACCGATCCCCCATATGGCCAATCGCGCTGCCAGTCCATGGTCGAGAACATCGCCGTAAAGAACGTTATGGGCATCAGGCGGCACGTGCTCGCCTCGATCTGTTCCCACCGACTGGCATACTCTTCGCCTTGGCGGCAGACCGCCTCCTTGATCACCGCATACCCTTCACGCAGCAGGCGTTTGCCATCGAGGCAGTAGTAGGTCGAGCGAAGGCGGCTGAACGGATGGGAGGCAACAGCGCGTCGGTCAATGAGGCGGTAGGTGGCTTCATCCCACCCTAGCCTACCCATGTCGCAGCTGAGCAGGTGGGCATCAGCTTCGCTAAGGGCGGTGTTGCCGACCACCTCCCAGTCGCTTCTCACTGCCACATTTCGCTCGGCGAGGGTCTTGAATGAAGAGAGCAGTGCATCGAGCTTTGCGGGGAAGACCTCAGCGATCAGCGCATTGAACGGTTGGAGGCGGTACTGCAGTGAGCGGTAGCGCTCTTGTTCGAAGACCTCATCCCGGCAAGCCAAAAATGCCAACGCCTCCTGTTGGTAGGCGAGCATGACCCGGTCACTGTCGATGGTCCCTTCAGCGCGTAGGCGCAGTGCGGTATTGTCAACAAAGCGCACTGCCTTGCGTTCAAGCTCATCAAAGCTCTGCAGCAGGCGTCGGTACTCCTTGGCGGGCATCTCTTCATAGGAGGGGTGGTCTGTCCGGCTGTAGGGCAAGAGCGTTGCCAGGAAGGAGAGCAGGGCCGAACGCTGGATCTTCTCCTGCTCTGATAGATTGGCATCGAGGGCCTCGGCCGTGATGGCGTCCACGATGACCAGTGGATGATATGAGAGGAAGATCGTCTTGATGACCTCCCCGCTTGCGCTCATGAAGGAAGATAGTTCACGGAGGTTCTTGTGGACCTTTTCTAGCGCGATCTCCCCGATGGACAACAGTTGCCAACTATCTCGATCCCTCACTGTGCACCTCCTGTTCGAGCATACCACATCTTGGCCCATCCATCAAACTGAGCCGAGGGCCTCAAATCTCTTCAAGCGGGCTTTGGCGCATCGTCTTGATGAAGAGGAGAGTGACGGCAAGCGAGAGCGCCGCAAAACCTGCGTAGCTGACAAAGAGGGTACGATAGCCCCAATTTTGAACGATCACGCCACCGGCGAGCGAGCCGATCACGGCAGGGACGCCGGTGCCCAGCGACGCGTAGATGGACATGCCCATCGTGCGTCGATGGCGCCTGACGCGCCGGGCGACGAAGAAGATCGCCGCCGGATGGAAGGCCCCATAGCCAAGGCTATGCAAAAGCTGGGCGACAAGGACCCCCATGAAGGTTGGATAGCGTGCGTAGATCAACAGACGCACCGCCATAGCAGCGCTGCTGGCGATGAAGAGATGGTAGGGCAGCACGCGCTTACGCTGCAAAAGAATCCCTGCTGCGATCATGGCGAAGAACTCGCTGGCCGCCCCTATGGCATTCATCAAACTGATGGCGTTCAGTCCGACCTCTTCGACCAAGAAGAGGGAGAGAAAACTGGTGACCGCCGAAAGACTGAAGCGGTTGAACGCGATGATGAGCATGCCCACGACAAAGGCGCGGTCATACCACGGCCCGGGTGGAGGGGGATCATCACCTACGAGGCTGGAGCTCTTGGGATCGTTGGCCCACCCGATGACCATCAGCGTGAAGAGCAGCGAGGTCGAAAGGACCCAGCTGCCGATCGACCTGTTGCTCTGTAGGTTTGGCAGCTTCGATGCGGCAAAGAAGAGGGAGAGGGCGATGAAGCCCACCGTCCCTACCGATCGCACCAGCGAGTAGGAGCGTGAATTGCCATCGAAGCGGTTGTTCGCATAGCTATCCAACGCCGGCATGATCGACCGGAATGTCAGGGCAAAGAAGGTGAGGGAGAAGAGAGTCGAGGCAAGCGTATGGCTAGTCATCAACAACGCCATCGCCGCCATCGAGACGAGCGTGCAGACCAACACCGCCGCCTTCATCCCTCTGGTGCGATCGATCCACTGTGCAACGGCAAGCGGGCCGATGATCGCTGCCACCTCATAGAGGGAGAGCAGCGACCCGACGGTTTTGTATGAGTAGCCAAGATTGTGGATCATCACCTGCAGGTAGGGACTTACCACCGCTACGATGCAGTAGACGAAGAAAAAGGAGAAGGAGAGGTTGACCATGGCTAGAGTGTATGGGTTTTGCACTCATCTAACAAGCTCGCCTACACACAGAGAAAGGGCTGCGCGGCCCGGGTAAGCGACAGCGGCAGGCCCAGAGAATCGAGCGCGCCGATTCTCCCGCGCCGCCTCTGTGCTATGATCCGGTTTGCCCACACCGGCCCGATACCAGGTACCCGCAGTAGCTCCTCTTTGCTGGCCCGGTTCACCGAAAGGGGAAAGCGGTCGGCGTTGGCCTCTGCCCACATACGCTTGGGATCGCGCTCAAGGCTCAGCTGTCCATCATCGCCAAAGATCAGCTCATCGTGGCCAAAGCCATAGACCCTTAGCAACCAGTCGGCCTGGTAGAGGCGATGTTCGCGCATCAACGGCTGCGACGAGCGCTCCATACCAAAGAGATCGGGTTCGATGGGCGCTCGCTGCTCCCCGGGAATCGAGGCGTCGCCAAGGCCTCGCTGATAGGCACTGTAGTAGATCCGCTCTACCCCGAGGGTACTGTAGAGCTCGTTGACCCGCCCGATGATCTGACGGTCGCTCTCATCGCTGGCACCGACGATGAACTGGCTGCTGATCCCCACCCCTGCATACTCTGTCCCTGCCGCGGTCTTTGCCGCCAGATAGTGCAAAGGGGCGATGATGTCATCGTCCCAGTCCTGTCGGCTACACAGGCGCGCAAAGTGGTCTTTTGACGGCACCTCGATGTTCAGTGAAAGCGCTGATGCGTACTTCAGCGCCTCATCGATGGCGGCGAGGGAGCAGCCGGGGATGACCTTGAGGTGGATGAAGCCCCGGTATCGATATCGCTGGCGTAGAATCTTGGCCGTATCGATGAGCAGCTGCATCGTTTTGTCAGAAGTGCCGATCACAGCGCTGGAGAGGAAGAGGCCGACGAGCTGGCGCTGACGCGCCAGGTCAATGAAGAAGGAGGCGACCTCGTCAGGGCTCAGCAATGCTGGGCGGAAGTCCTGGGTGCTGCGCAGCGGACAGTAGCGACAGTCGTTGCTACAACGGTTGCCCATCAGGGTCTTGAGCATGATGGAGGAGCCACCGCTGGCGGCTGTTACCGGATACAGCCACGCACTGCCGTCGCTGCTACGCCTGCGATGGTCGGTCGTATCGGGTGTTCCACAGGAGCAGCTGAGGTCGTACTGAGCATCTCGGCTGAGGATATCGAGCTTCTGTTGGGTATCCATGACAGTGTCATGGTAACGCATGTATAGTGATTTGTACAGCTATGATGGTAGTTTTGGACGCCACTGGCTGACAACGAGACCTAGCAGTGTCAGAGCTGTCCCTACCCCGTCGAAAAGTCCGAAGCGCTCTTTCAAAAAGGTCGTGGCAAAGACGATGGTGATAACCGGGCTCAGGTAGAGGTAGAATGAGCTCTTCACCGGTCCGATGACCCCCAGTCCAAAGTTCCAGAGCGCAAAGCAGAACGCCGAGGCAACGAGGCCTAGAAAGAGCAGTGGCAGGAGCACGTCAGGACGCCCGATCGTCCTCAGCGGCAGGCCATGACCGCCTGCGATGAGGGCGATGGTATGCCCCACCAGGCCCCAGAAGAACATTGAGCGAGTCAAAGCGAGGTTTGGATAGCCTCTGCGGCTGAGGATGCGCGTCACCGTGGTGTAGCAAGCCCAGACACAGATGGCCAAAAACGCCAAGAGGTCACCGACGGGGTGGACGCTCAGGTCGGCTCCATCGCCGGCGGTCAGGATGATGATCCCGCTCATCGACACGGCTAGGCCGATGAAGTACGAGAGGCGCAGCTTCTCCTCCTTGAGGAAGATCCTGCTGGCCAAGAGGGTGGTAAATGGCGCCGCCGCGACGATGACGCCGACATTGGTGGCGCTGGTATGGATCAAGGCGGTGTTCTCCAGCCAATAGTAGAGAAAGATGCCGCAAAAGCCGGCCAATGCCACTAGAAGACGATCGATCGGCTTGACGTAAGTAAGTTTGGCCGGCGAAAGGAGGGTCAGCACACCCAGACCAAGGAGTGAGCGCACCACCAAAATTTGGCTGGGAACCAGGTAGGCCAGCAGCGCTTTGGTGAAGACGTAGGTCGTCGCCCAGATCGTGATGGTGACCACCACCGCCAGGTGTCCGAGGATGGGGGATGTGAGTGTGAGGCTCCGACGTAGGTACATGGCTAGAGAGTGTATCGACAAATGTAGTGGGATGCAATGAGCCGTGGTATACTGAAGGTGCACAGGAGGCGCCTATGATGACGTATCGAAAGGAACTATGGTTTCACCTGCCCAAGCGACGCGGCCTGATCAACATCACAGAGAGCGTCCAGCAAGCGGTGAACGAGAGCGGGATCAGGGAGGGGTTGGTCCTGGTCAATGCGATGAACATCTCAGCGAGCGTCTTCATCAACGCCGTTGAGAAGGGGCTGCACGATGATTTTGAGATCTGGCTGGAAAAGCTCGCTCCCGAGCTGCCGTACGAGCAGTACAAGCACAACACCGAGGCGGAGCATAACGCAGATGCCCACCTCAAGCGCACCATCATGGGGCGTGAGGCGGTCGTCGCGATTACCGCAGGCAAGCTCGACTTCGGCACCTGGGAGCAGCTCTTCTACTATGAGTTCGATGGCATGCGTGACAAGCACGTGCTGATCAAGATCATCGGCGAGTAGCGCTGCGGTAGGCATCAAGCCCTGCCCTCAGGCACTCGGCGGCGCTTCTGAGGTCGGCTTCATTGAGCACATAGGCGATTCTCACCTGGTTCTTGCCAAGGCCGGCGGTGATGTAGAAGTTCTCACACGGGGAGACCATCACCGTCTTCCCATTGAGGGAGAAGTCCTTGAGCATGAAGATGGCAAAGCGCTCTGCATCATCGACAGGCAGCTCTGCGACCAGGTAGAACGCCCCTTTGGGGGAGGAGACGACGACCCCGTCGATTTCTTGCAGCGCTTTTACGATTGTGTTGCGCCGCCTCTCATACTCATCCTTCACCTCGGCGAGGTAGGAGTCGTCGGTACCCAACGCTGCATGGGCAGCGATCTGTTCGATCTCCGGAGGACAAAGGCGTGCTTGGCCGAGCTTGAGGGCGCCGGCGATGACGGCCTTGTTGCGGCTGACAAAGGCGCCGACCCGGGCCCCGCACATCGAGTAGCGCTTTGAGAAGCTGTCAAGGCAGACCACCCGGTCAGCATACTCCTCAAAACTCAGAACAGAGACAAAGCGCTGTCCATCATAGCAGAACTCACGGTAGACCTCATCGACGACCAAAAAGAGGTTGTGCTTCTCGCACAGGGCCAACAGAGCCTGTAGCTCCTCCTCGCTATAGATGTAGCCGGTTGGGTTGTTGGGGCTGCAGATGAGGATGGCACGGGTGCGATCGGTGATCTTCGCCTCAAACTCAGAGAGCGGAGGCAGGGCGAAGTTGTCCTCGATGCGGCTGGTCACCCCCACCAGCTTCACTCCCACGGCATGGGCGAAGGAGGCGACGTTGGTGTAGAACGGCTCGGGGATGATCACCTCATCTCCGCTGTCACACAGGGTCATGAAGGTGTAGTGCAGCGCTTCGCTGCCACCGGTGGTGATGAGGATCTCATCGACCTGTACATCGACGCCGTACTTCTTGTAGTAGGCCGGAAGGGCCGAGCGCAGGTCTTCACGCCCTTCGCTCGCCCCATAGGCGATCAGGGGTTCCTGATAGTTTCTGACCGCTTCGATGACTCGCGCGGGAGTCTTGATATCCGGCTGGCCGATATTGAGGTGGTAGACCTTGATCCCTCGAGCCAGTGCCTCTTTCGCATAGGGAGCCAGGCGCCTGATCGGCGATGCTTGCAGTTCACTGATACGTGTTGATACGTTCATGGTTGTCACTCCTGGATTCGAATGATACCCACCGCCGTCCCGTCTTCTCCGAAGGGGGGAGACAGCGGTTTGCCTAGACCCGGATCCGTGGGGTAATCAGTCACGGTCCGGGTCACTAGCGTCGGCACCGGGCAGCGGTGCCTGGGGGTTGGCCTGGCTGGCATCGATGAGAATCTGGATGAATTTGCGGTTGTCGAGCAGTGGGCTGATCGAACGGCCGTGGTGGAGGCGGCTGATGACCCGGGCAAAGAGCTCGGTGATATCGGCTTGGATGTACCACTCCTTGTCCAAGAGATCACGGCCGTGGAAGACGGCATTGGTGCCGATGATGCGGTGGAAGATCCCCTCCTTATAGGCGGCATCGAAGTCCTCGACCGCACTTCCGTTGAACATCGGCAGACTGACCATGCAGATGATCTTCTTCGCCCCGAGGTTGGTGAGCTCACGCATCGCCACGATCATCGTCCCACCGGTGGCCAACATGTCGTCGGCGATGAGGACGGTCTTGCCCTTCACATCACCGAGGAGGTTGATGCTGCGGATATTGGAGCTCTTGGCGCTCTTGCTGACCACCGAATAGTCCCGCTCCTTGTAGAGCATGGCAAGAGGGCGGTGCAACGCCTGGGCGTAGAACTTGTTGCGGCTGATGGCCCCGGTATCGGGGGCGACGACCACAAGATCGGGATCGCTGAAGTCGATGATCTTATGCAGTGCGATCAGGGTCTGGTAGGATGCGTGGAGGTTCTCCAGATGCAAGGTGGTGAAGGTGTTCTCGATCTCACGGTTGTGGATGTCCAGCGTGATGATCCGGTCCACGCCGAGCATCTCACAGATACGGCCGAACATGGCGGCGGTCAGCGCCTCTCTACCGCTCTTCTTGTGTTGTCGTGAGTACGGATAGGTAGGCAGGACCAGTGTCACGCTCTCCCCGCCAGCCAGTGTGATGGCATTGATGGTGGTAAAGAGGAACATCAGGTGGTCATTGACCGACAGGCGCACCGGCTCGTCGCTGCCAGCGACACGTACCGGTTCATTGTTGGAGACGTCGTAGATGATGAAGACGCGCAGACCTCGCACTGCATCAAGGATCTCGGCCTTCTCTTCGCCGTTGGCGAACTTGGTGTACTTGACCCTGATGCTGAAATCAGGGCACTGAAAGGAGGAGGGAAGCTTGCTGCGCGGGATGCGCTTGTTGTTCAGGTCATCGAGCAATGTCACGGTCTTGAGGATCTCCTCCTCACTCATCCCATGGCGCTTGGCCATAGCGCTGGAGAGCTTGTTATAGCGCTCAAGGTAGAGACGACGCAGGTGTTTGACTACTTTGCCGGAGAAGTATTCTGATCCCGGACCGGAGATTATCCCAAGCTTGTGGGGTTTGATGATGCTCATGGCCAAACCATACAACAACAGGGCTCAAAGTTCAATCAGAGTTGAGAATCATCTCCTACTTTACCTCGACGCTGAAACTTGGTACCGTAGGGCCATATGAATACCATCCTCAGCCTATTGCAAATCATAGGCAGCCTGGGACTCTTTCTCTTCGGCATCAAGATGCTCAGTGAAGGGCTTCAGAAGTCCGCCGGCAATCGTATGAAGGCGATCCTTCGCCTGATGACAAAGAACCGGGCCATCTCGATCGTAACCGGAATCATCATCACCATCCTCATCCAAAGCTCGTCAGCCACCACCGTCATGGTGGTGAGTTTTGTCAATGCCGGGCTGATGAACCTGATCCAGGCCATCGGGGTCATCCTCGGAGCGAATATCGGAACCACGTTCACCGGCTGGCTCGTAGCCCTGCTCGGTTTCTCGATGGACATCACGATCCTCGCCCTCACCGCGATCGCCATTGCAGCGCCGTTGATGTTCAGCAAGCGCAGCAAGAAACGCGACCTCGCCGACATGTTGCTGGGCTTCGGCATCCTCTTTCTTGGCCTCAACTTCATGAGCCACGCTATCCCCGACATCTCCACCAACGAATCGGTGATGGCCTTTCTCTCCCTCTTCAACAACGACACCTTCGCCATGCACCTCATCGGCATCCTCTTAGGGACTCTCATCACGATGGTCCTCCAATCCTCGGCAGCCACAATGGCGATGGTATTGACGATGGCATACAACGGCTGGCTCGGCCTCTACGCCGCCACAGCGGTCATCCTCGGCTCCAAGATCGGTACGACGATCACCGCCTTCCTCGCCTCGATCGGCACCAGCACCGCGGCCAAGCGCGCTGCGTGGGCCCACATCCTCTTCAACGTCACCGGCGGCCTCCTGGCCCTTATCTTCTTCCACCCTCTGTTACATCTGGTCAACCTCTTCACTCCCGGTGACATCTTCAGCTTCGAGGGATCGGAGCTCGCCCTACGCCTACCCTTCTTCCTTGCGATGATGGCCACCCTCTTCTCCACGATCAATATGCTGCTCTTCTTCCCCTTTGTGCGCCACTATGCACGCTTCATCGAGCGTGTCGTGCCGGCCAAGGCGGAGTACGATGAAGGGACCTACCACTTCAAGTACATCGGTGGTATCTTCATCGACAGCCCTGAGATCTACCTCTTGGCAATCCGCGACGAGATCAAGAAGATGGCCAACCTCGCCTGCAATATGCTGGCCCGCTACCGTCAGATGTTCAACAACAACGAAGTCGAGGTAGAGGACGAGGTCCATCGCATGAAGCGGGACGAGGAGTACGCAGACCAGATGCAGGAGCAGCTCTCCCACTTCTGCGTCCGCCTGATGCAGGACAGCCAGACGCCGACCAATGCATCGACGCTCAACAGCTTGATCAGGGTCATGGACGAGCTGGAGTCGGTCACCGACTCATGCTACAACCTCGCCATGCTCAGCCAACGGCGCTATGCCAACCGCTGGCATTTCGACGATGTCATGGACAAGGAGATGCGTGACTACCAGGATCTGGTACAGGAGTTCCTCGACTACGTCCGCGACCGGATGGATCGCACCCTGACCAAGGCGGAGATGCAGAAAGCCAATGAGTTTGAGGAGCAGGTCAACCACTGGCGCACCAGTCTGTCGGCGACGATCCAGGAGCGCCTCTCCGAAGGCAAAGGCGATGTCAAAGCTGAGCTGTTGCTCCTTGAGAAGGTCCGTCACCTTGAGCACATCGGTGACTACTGCACCAATATCGCCGAGGCGTACCATCAGGCAGTGAAACACACCCCGGTATTGCAAAAGCGCAGCGCCAAGAGCCCGCAGCGCATGAATGCCTAATAGAGCACCGTCGCTACCGAGCCAAGGCCGCACAGCCGCTCATAGAGCTCCTGATACCGCTCCAAGCGCTCGGCGCACTGGGCCGACAGGGCCCTGAGCGCCTCTCGCTGCCCTTCGATGCCGAGGTTTCCGCTGGTGCCGATCGACGTCCGATTCCGGATCGCGGCTACAGGGTTCGGGGCCTCGACGCTGTCGAGGTTTCGACCCACTTCGCGGTAGACATCACGAAAGTGCTCGCCTCTACCCACGCGTGCAAGCACGACATCGGTTGCATACAGGGCCGGCGTACACCCGTTGAGCAAGGCCTCGGGGTGAACGATCAGTCCATCGACCATCAAGGTGAAGATGCCGACCAGCTGCCATGTCGCCCGGGTTGCGCCAAAGAGCGGGGCCTTGGTGTCCTGAAAGTCACGGTTGTACCCTGACGGGAGGCTACGGATGATCATCTTGACTTGCGAGGATGCGGCGGCGATGGAAGCCGACCTGGAGCGGGCAAGCTCCAAGCCATCGGGGTTTTTCTTCTGTGGCATGATCGATGAGCCCGTCAACAGCTGATCGGGCAAGCTAAAATACCCGAGCTCCGGCAGAGTGAAGATCATCAAATCCTGGGCGAGCTTACTCACTGTCAAGGCGATGTAATCGCAGCTATCGAGCAGCATCGCCTCAAAGAAACCACGGCTATTGTTGGCGTACAGCACGTTGTTCTGCACCGCGCCAAAGCCCATCTGTTCGGCGCTGAAGGCGCGATCCAGGCCGAGGGCCGAGCCGTAGGAGGCAGCGGAGCCAAGCGGGCTCTGGTCCAAGATCGCATGCAGATCCATCAGACGCCTGACGCTGTCCATCAGCTGCTCCGCATAGGCGGCAGCCCAGAGTCCCACCGACGAGGGCATGGCGATCTGCATGTGGGTACGCCCGGCCATCGGCACATCGCGGTGCTCCAAAGCGAAGGCAAAGAGGCGGTCGGCGAGGGTGAGGGTGCGCTCGCTGAGGCGGGTGGCATACTCACGCATCCACAGCCGCAGCGCAGTCTGCACCTGGTCGTTGCGACTACGTCCGGTGTGGATCTTCTTGCCTACCTCTCCCTTGGTCCGCGTCAGGTACTCCTCGATGGCGGTGTGACAATCCTCATCTTCCAGACGGATCTCAAATGTCCCATCCTGACGCAGGCGGATGACTTCGGCCAGACCTGCTTCCAGAAGTGCCAGCTCATCGCTGTCTAGGAGCGCAAGGCGGGCAAGGGTACGGGCATGGGCTATTGAGGCCAACGCGTCAGCGATGACGAGCTCCTGGTCGATCAGATAGTCACTGCCGACACTGAACTCCTCCATCAGGGTATCAAGGGTATAGGTTTTCTGCCACAACTTTGCCATGTCCGCCTCCGTTAGGCCAAGTCTAAAGACCTACCTCCCATCTGTCAATTGAAGCAAATCGACACGCCTCTGGCCTACAAGGTCATGAAGTACTGCACCCTTGTACTCCTTGCGATCCTCCTCATCACAGCCGGCTCTGGCTGCAGGCAAGCCGATGAGGTGATCAATGTCCTCTCACAAAAGCGGGATAGCACCCCTCCCACACTCATCTCTTGGCAGATGAAGAGCCCGAGTACCGCGACTCTCACCTTCAGCGAGCCGGTGGTCATCAAGGGCAGCGACTTCTCCATCGAGACGATTGGCATCACCTCAGCTACCGTCTCAATGACGACGGTGACCATCACAATGGCTGAGGCGATCGCCCTGGGCAAATGTGTGCGCCTGTATGGACGAGTTGAGGATCTCAGTCGCAACAGCCTGCGCTTTGCCATCACGCTGTGGGCGAAGAATCCGCAGCCCGCCCGTCTATTGATCAATGAATTCACCACCAAAGGCACCGAAGTAAACCCCGACCGGGTCGAATTGGTTGTCCTGGAGCGAGGCAACCTTGCCGGCATCACCCTATATGCCGGCAGCCCTGCCTCCTACAGTGACCGTCTCATCTTCGAGGACCGATGGGCAGAGCGTGGCACCTATGTGGTAGTCCGATTCCAAGATGGGCAGGATGGCGGTGAGTTTGAAAGTGAACAGCTTGCAGGGCTAAGCTCCAACAATGGGGCCCTCAGTGTAGCGCTCACTCCTGAATGGAGTAGTCCGATCATGGATGCAGTGGTCTGGGGCAATAGGGTGACGACGACGTATGAGGGCTTTGGCTCAGAGGCGCTGCTCACCCAAGTGGGGCAACTCGCTGAGGCGGGGCAGTGGTCATCGAACAAGAGCGGCGATTCGATTGACTCTAGTCTGAGCACAGCCACCCGTAGCTTCTGTCGCGACCGGCTCATCGACACCAATAGCGAACGCGACTGGTACATCTGTGATACGCGGCAGGCAAGCTTTGGAGGGCCCAATAGTGAAAAGCGGTATAGTCCCTAGATCAGAGGTGCTCTTTGACGAAGGTCTCGATAACGGAGTACGAGGCGGCTCCCATACGCTGGGCGATCACCTCCCCTGCCTTGAAGAGCATCAAGGTTGGGATTGAGTTGACATTGTAGCGGCTTGCCAGCGCTCCTGACTCATCGACATTTACCTTGGCGACGACGAGCTGGCCCTCGTACGTCTGCGCAAGCTGGGTAAGTGCCGGACCGATCATCTTGCATGGCCCACACCAAGGTGCCCAGAAATCCACCAGGACAACCGTATCCGCTTCCAACACAACGTCTTCAAACGTATCTTCAGTTACTACGATTTCACTCATGTATCAGCTCCTGTCTCAGCCTATGGTAGCGGCAAACGTCCGAAAATGGAAGAGCGTGCACCCTCGGGTCAAACCCTGTGGCTCTCCTTCTGTCTCTGGGTTGCTAGCTTGTTTTGATCTAGGACATTATCGATGTACGACAAGGGTTTGAAATTTCACAAACCCTCTTGTAACGACCATGAATATATGGTAGAGCTTCTAGATTTTACCCATCACATCCCTGAGAGGAATAGATGGCTACCAACACCACTCCCATTGCAAATCCGGCACCGCTCGGTTTGCTCGGCTTCGGCATGACAACGCTTCTGCTGAATCTTCACAACGCTGGCATCATGCCGCTTTCGATCGTCATCGTCGCGATGGGCTTTGCCCTCGGAGGCAGCGCACAAATCATCGCAGGGCTGATGGAGTTCAAAAAGAACAACCTCTTCGGCGCCACCGCCTTCACGGCCTACGGCTTCTTCTGGTGGTCCTTGATCATCATCTGGATCAATCCGTTCACCGCTGTTGCCGCAGCCGATGACCTGAGCATGGGCTTTTATCTTATGGCGTGGGGAATCTTCACCCTGGCGATGTTCGTCGGGACCTTGAAGCACAATCGCGCTTCCCAGGTCGTCTTTCTTACCCTCACCCTCCTCTTCTTCTTGCTCGCTGTTGCTGACTTCAGTTCAAGCGCCTCGATCAAGCAGATCGCAGGTTGGGTAGGAATCGTCTGTGGAGCGGCGGCGATCTACAACGCCCTCGCCCAGATCATCAACAACGAATTTGGTTCACCGCTGTTACCGCTTTGAACTCGTTCACAGTCGCTGTGCCAAGAAGCGGTAATTCTGTCTAGGAATGTAGAGCAGGTTCCAACAGGCGATCGGATTGATCGCGCTGTTGGCTACCTGCTCGACCAACTCTTCGGCCTGGTCGGCGCCAATGCGAGTTGGAAAGAGCGGATGGTCGACCAACTCAATCCCACAGAGCAACTCACACGATCCATCAACGGCCTCGATCGCCCGTTCTATCTGTTCTGTGAGCAGATCAGGGCTTTCAAGCTCAACGCCCAACAACGCCTCTGTCCACCTGAGGGCCTGAGCCATCGCAATGGCACTGTCCGATGAGACAAGAGCGCGTGCCAGTGAGTGCAGCTCCAAGGGCAGGCCTGCCGGCCCAATAGCGTGGGTGTACGTCATCGCCTTGATCCAGTCGCAAAGACGGCTCAACTCGCGATAGCTCTGTCCCACCAACGGAGCGAGGGCGGGGCTAAAGAGATCGAGGCCGACGGTGTACCGAGAGCGGTCTATGGCCAGAGCAATGGTATTGACCACATCTGCTATGGCTCTATAGCGCCGCTCGATCAATGTCGTCAGGCCACTGAGATGGACGAACTCATCCCACCCTCCCGTCCAACCTGAACGGCAGAGGTCGACCATCAAATCTACAGCTTCTCGTCCCCGGTCCTGTTCATGCTGCCCTGCAAGGGCTGAACAGCGCTCGCAATAACAGCAGAAGAGCATCTCTAGTCCATTGGCAGGGGACGGATAGCGGATGCGGTCGAGGAAGACTCCGCTAAAATCGTAGCGCCCGAGCAACGTAATGATCTCCCCGGCTGCCTGCATCCGATCATCCCCATGCTCAGGGCAGCTGAAGAGAAACGTCTCATCGGCGCATCCGAGTCCCTCCCATCGGCCCAGGCTTCCGTATCCCCGATGACCGAGAGCTGAGGTTACCAGAATCTGGTGAACACTCCCTGCCCGGTCAGATAGGACCGGATACCACAGATGTGCCTCCACCTGATGGCGCCTACAGAGCTCGGTGAGCGTTTGATACCACCGCTCGCCTTGGCTGTTCCAGATCATGAGGCGGCGAGTCTCTACCTCACAAAGATAGCGGTCGACTCGCCTCAGGACCTCAGCCTCACCTAGCTCTCGCTCTTCATACGAGCCAATGACAAGCTGGGCATCGGATGTCAGGTTTCGCATACCTAGACCGTATCATCACAGCAGCAAGTGGGCAATCAGAATCTCCAAGGAGATACCACTGCTCTCTAGAGGGCAATCTCCTCCTCTTCATCCCAATCATCGGCAGCAGGACCCTCATCAGTCGACTCTGACCGTACTCGCTTGAATTCAACGTGCTCGGCCACTACCACAATCCGCTCTCGATAGGCGCCATCCTTGTCTGTCCACCGATCTTGGCGCAGTCTTCCAACGACCCGTACTGTCCTTCCCTTGGTCAGGTAGGAGAGGCAGTTCTTGCCCAAGGATCCCCAGGCATCCACAGAGATGTACAACACCTCCTGGTTTGGCTTTCCATCCGATCCCTTGTAGTATCGATTCACTGCAATGGTGAACTTTGCAAGTTCATTGTGCTGCTCCCCTACAACAGCCAGTTCTGGGTCACGTACTAGATTCCCCTCTAGCAACACTGAATTGAGATTGTTCATGCCTACCTCCGACCATCCCCTCCTTCAGATCCCCACCAGGCTCAGGCCTTAAGACCGGGGTACGTTCCTTGGGATGCTCACCCTCTAAGGAGGGGTGAGTTGGCGTTTGCTTCATGAAGGGTAGCCAATCGGCGTTGTCAACGACACATGGCACCAATCTGCAAAGAGGCAGTTCTTGTCAATCCCATTCGAAAATCAGGCAATGTATGGACCAACTTTCGAATACACCTAGTC
>LVBE01000212.1 GCA_001603105.1 Spirochaetales bacterium Spiro_03 | reverse complement strand
GCAGCAGCTTTGCTGCGAAGGCGATCCTTCGATGGATATGGAAGTCCACTGGGGACCAGCCGGTAGAGAGCTTGAACTGCCGGTTCAGCGTCGAGGTGCTCATCGCCGCATGGGCAGCGAGCTCCTTCAGTGAAAGGGGGCGGTCAAGGCTCTCCTCCATGAAGGCAATGACCTGTTCTAGGCGCTGGTCAGGGATGAAGGTGCTGGTTTTGTGTTCGCTATAGGTACGGCAGATCAGGACGATGAGTTCCAACAGCTTGGCGTACGCCAATGCTCCGGCGCCATAGGCGTGCTCCTGGCGCTCGCTCTCCAGGCGAATAGCGCTGAGGAGGGCGGTGGCCTCACTGACCTGGTAGTTGTTCAGTCGTACGTGGACCACTTTTTCACCCTTGTGCAAGAAGAGCTCCTCGAACCCATTGATCTCCTTGAGCTCATGGAGGTGTAATGCCAAGACCCGCTCACCGATGAGAATGTTATACAGAGTCAGGTCCCGAATATCAGAGTAGCCGTGTCGACAGCCTGGGCAGATGAGGAAAGCGTGCCCCTCTGCTATGGGCACTTGCTCCTCTCCAAGAATGTGCAAGCCTTCACCAGAGACCACGATGGCCAGCTCATAGAAGTCGTGTGAATGCAAGGAGAATGGAATCTCGGGATCTCGATGGAGGACCTTAAGTGGCAACAGTGGTTCATGAAAGAACATCTCGCCACGCAGAATATACTCGTTCATGGTAAAATCGTGCTAGAATTCAGTTATTCTGTCAAGGTAAATTATTCTAATGGTGCCACACTGTAGCTATACTTGTGATAGTAGACAGGAGGCGGGTTATGACACCATATGAGCTGGCACGTTCAAAATACGCACAGTA
>LVBE01000031.1 GCA_001603105.1 Spirochaetales bacterium Spiro_03 | reverse complement strand
CCGTGGTACAAGGCGCTCATCGTCTCCATTCTCAATGTGGTGCTCTATCCGTTCAGCGCGTTTCTCTAGCGCTGATAGTATGATTTTGTTGGTCCTGAGATAATCTTATCAATTATCTTGTGTGCCATTATATTTTTTATCAAATAATTTATTACAGCTTAGTCTCTTGCAAACAAATGCCCGGAAACGCCTATTGGAATGGTTTGATTTTCACTGCTGCCATGGTACCATGCAGGTGTAAAACCACGCATTGGAGGAGTAGCATGAGTCAGAGCTATTACAAAGATACGGATCCTTCGGAGACCTTGGAGTGGCTAGAGTCCCTTGAAGGCCTCATCAAGCAAGAAGGGGGTGCCAAGGCGGACTATCTCTTGCGCGAGCTCACCCAACGTGCCCGGGCACTGGGAGTGCGCACGTCCCCGGGAGTCATCAGTCCCTATGCCAACACCCTCGATGCCCAAACTTCAGCAAAGTTGCCTGCCGAAGACTCTCTCGTCGCCCGCAATGTGGCAGCTTTTGTGCGGTGGAACGCCATGGCGATGGTCGCCAGGGCGAACTTGAAGAACCACGGCATCGGTGGCCACATCGCCAGCTACGCTTCCTACTCCTCGATCTACGAGGTAGGATTCAACTGGTTCTTCAAGGAAGATGACCTGGTCTACTTCCAAGGCCACTCAGCTCCGGGCATGTATGCCCGTGCATTCGTCGAAGGCCGACTGACCGAAGAGCACCTCAACCACTTCCGCGAGGAGGTCGGAGGCAAAGGTCTCTCCTCCTACCCCCACCCCCACCTCATGCCTCACTTCTGGCAGTTCCCCACTGTCTCCATGGGCCTCGGTCCACTGATGGGAATCTACCAGGCACGCTTTATGAAGTACATCGAGGCGCGGGAATTGAAGAAGATCGACAAACGGAAGGTATGGGTCTTCATGGGAGACGGCGAGAGCGATGAGCCGGAGTCACTGGCCGCCCTCTCACTCGCTGCCCGTGAACATCTCGATAACCTGATCTTCGTCGTCAACGCCAACCTACAACGCCTCGACGGTCCGGTACGGGGCAACGGGAAGATCATCCAGGAACTTGAGGGCAAATTCCGCGGTGCCGGATGGAACGTCATCAAAGTGATCTGGGGCAGTGAATGGGATTCGATCCTCGAACGCGACACCAAGGGCGTCTTGCTGCAAAAGCTCTCGACAATGGTCGACGGAGAGTTCCAGGCGATCCAGGTCAAGGGGCCGGCATACCTGCGCCAGCGGATCTTCGGCGATGATGAATACCTCAAGTCTCTGATCCACGACAAGAGTGACAAGGACCTGTGGCAGATGACACGCGGCGGGCACGACCCACGTAAGATCTACAGCGCCTTCAGTGCTGCCATGGAGCATACCGGCGAGCCGACGGTGATCCTCTTCAAGACCATCAAGGGCTACGGCATGGGCCGGGGCGAAGCCTCGATGGGTGCACACAACGTAAAGAGCATGGACAAAGAAGGCCTGCTCGCCTTCCGTGACCTCTACCACGTCCCGCTCGCCGACGACGAGGTCGAGGCGCTTCCGTTCATCAAGCCCGATCCCAAGAGCCCGGAGGCCGCGTTCCTCAAGCGCAGGCGCGACATCATGGGCGGGGGGCTGCCGGCACGCAGTGAGACAGATGAAAAACTACAGATCCCCGATTTGAGTGAGTTCAGCGAAATGCTCGTCTCCACCGGGGAGCGGGAGATCTCCACGACGATGGCCTTTGTCCGCATGCTCACCAAGCTGGTCAAGGACAAGAACATCGGAGAGCGGATCGTTCCCATCGTCCCCGATGAGGCGCGCACCTTCGGCATGGAAGGGCTCTTCAGGCAGATAGGCATCTACGCTCCCCACGGCCAGCTCTACGAGCCGGCAGACAGCGAGGAGCTGATGTGGTACCGAGAGGATGCCAAAGGCCAGATCCTCGAAGAGGGCATCACCGAAGCAGGGGCCACCGCTTCATGGATCGCTGCTGCGACCAGCTACGCCAACCACCACCTGACGATGATCCCGTTCTACACCTTCTACTCGATGTTCGGCTTCCAGCGTGTCGGAGATTTGATGTGGGCAGCCGGTGACAGCCGAGCCAAGGGCTTTTTGATGGGAGCGACCGCCGGGCGGACAACGCTGCTCGGTGAGGGACTGCAACACGAGGATGGCCATGGGCTCTTGCTCGCTGCCACCATCCCCACCATCCAGGCGTATGACCCGACCTTCTCCTATGAGCTGGCCGTCATCATCCAGGATGGGATGCGCCGCATGTACCACATGGGCGAGGATGTCTTCTACTACATCACGCTGATGAACGAAAACTATGCCCACCCGCAGATGCCTGTCGGTGTCGAGGAAGGAATCCGCAAAGGCGCCTACCTCTTGCAGGAGGGTAAAGGCTCGGGCAAGCGAGCCCAGCTGATGGGCTCGGGCACGATCTTGCGTGAAGTCCTTGCCGCAGCTAGGCTGCTAGAGGATGAGTACAAGGTTTCCAGCGATGTATGGAGCGTGCTCGGCATCAACGAGCTGCACAAGGACGGCATCGCAGTGGATCGACACAACCTCACCCACAGTGACAAGCGCACCCCGTACCTGACCGAGATCATGGCAGGACATGATGGGCCAGTCGTTATCGCCACCGACTACATCCGTGCCTACGCTGAGCAGATCAGGCGCCTGATCCCAAACGAGTCGGTGACGATCCTCGGAACCGATGGATTTGGGCGCAGTGATACGCGCGAGGCGCTGAGGCGCTTCTTCGAGGTCGATCGCTACTACATCGCCCTCGCCGCCCTCAGGGGCCTGGGCGAACACAAGAAAGCAGAGGCCCTGATCAAGGCGTATCAGATCGATCCCGAGAAGAGCAACCCCTTGTTGAGTTAGGAGAAGAGACCATGGCTATCAAGACGATTACCGTACCCCATCTCGGAGACTTCACCGATATTCCGATCATCGAAGTCTATGTCAAGGAGGGCGACGTCATAGCGGCGGACGACTCCCTGATCGCCTTGGAGAGCGCCAAGGCGGTCACCGATATCCCCAGTCCTTGGGGCGGCACCATCACCAAGGTGCTGGTCAAGGAGGGGGACGTGGTCAACGAGGGCTCTCCGATCGCTGAGATCGAAGTGGCTGCAAGTGAAGCCAAGACCGATGAGCCGATGCAGGCACAACAGGCAGCGCCTGCTGCCAAACAGGAGAGCGCTCCGCCCCCTGTACAGCAAATAGAGACGCCTCCTGTCGAGGTTGAGCCTCTTTTGCCATCGAAGCCGGCCTTAGGTGGGGCCTTCCACGCCACCCCGGCGCTACGCAAGTATGCCCGTGAGCTTGGTGTCGACCTTTCACAAGTCAGCGGAAGCGGCCCTCATGGGCGCATCCTCCACCAGGACGTACAGGCATTGGTAAAGAGAGCGCTCAAAGGCGGGACGGTGGCGTCCGCCGCCTTCAAGCTCGAGGACTTCAGCCGCTACGGCAGCATCGAGCGCCAAAGCCTGAGCCGGATCCAGCGCATAAGCGGACCACACCTCGCCTCCTCGTGGCAGGCGATCCCCCATGTCACCCAGTTCGATGAAGCAGACGTTACCGCACTCGAGGCGATGCGCCGCTCACTGAAAAGCGAGGTCAAGCTCTCGATCCTCCCCTTTGTCATCAAGGCCCTGCCGTTTGCCTTGGCAAAGTTCCCCACCTTCAACGCATCGCTCGATGAGCAAAGCGGTGAGGTGATCCTCAAGCACTACTACCACATTGGTGTCGCCGTAGACACCGCCGAAGGTCTGGTTGTGCCGGTGGTACGGGACGTGGACAAGAAGAGCGTCACCGAGATCGGAAGCGAGCTCATCGCCCTCAGCGAGAAGGCACGAAGCCGTAAACTCACCGCCGACGACCTCAGCGGCGCCTCCTTTACCGTCAGCTCGCTTGGCGGCATCGGTGGCACGTACTTTACCCCAATCATCAATCGTCCGGAGGTTGCGATCATCGGCTTGTCGAAGATCGGCAAGAAGCCGGTGTGGAACGGAGAGAGCTTTGAGGCACGGGATATTCTGCCTCTCTCCCTCTCCTATGACCATCGGGTCATCGACGGGGCGACGGGAGCGCGCTTCACCTCCTTCTTTGGTGCGACGCTCACCGACTTGTGGAGGGCATTGGTATGAAGACGCTTGAACGCGATTTTGTGGTGCTCGGCGGAGGACCGGGCGGCTATAGCGCCGCCTTCCGCGCCGCCGACCTCGGACGGACGGTGACCATCGTCGAACAGGCGCCGGTTCTCGGAGGTGTCTGCCTCAACGTTGGCTGTATCCCCAGCAAGACGCTTCTGCACTACAGTGAAGTCATTGAGGAGGTGGAGAAAGTCGGTGCCGTCGGCCTCTCGTATGGCCCACCCACCGTTGACCTTGCCGCCATCAGGGCACACAAGGAAGCGGTCATCAAGGGTCTCAATGATGGCATAGCCACCCTGGCCAAGGCGCGCAATGTGGAGATCATCGGCGGCTTTGGCACCCTCGACGGGCCTACTAGCCTCCTGGTCGACAAAGAGACGACGATTGCCTTCAAGGATCTGGTCATCGCCACCGGCAGCCGTCCGATCAAGATCGGAGGCATCCCCTATGACGATGAGCGCATATGGGACTCAACCGATGCGTTGGCCTTACGTGAGATTCCCAAACGCCTTGCCATCATCGGAGGCGGGATCATCGGCTTGGAGGTGGCAGCCATCTACCACGCCCTGGGCTCGAAGATCACGATCATCGAGATGGCTGACTCCATCATCCCTCCTGCAGACAAGGACCTTAAGGCTCCGTTGTTGAAGGCGATAAAGGGCCGCTACGAAGCGATCCTCACCAAGACAAAGGTAGAGGCGGTACATGCGTCTGCCTCAGAGCTGACCCTTAGGCTCGACAATGGGCAGTCCATTGCAGCCGACGCAGTGCTCGTCGCCGTCGGACGTAGACCCAATAGTGATCAAATCGGACTGGAGAAGGCTGGCATCACTGCCAATGGGCGGGGTGTTATTGAAGTCGATGAACAGATGCGTACGCAGGCGGCGCACATCTGGGCCATCGGGGATGTGACCGGTGATCCGATGCTCGCCCACCGCGCCGCCCACCAGGCGAAGGTGGCAGCTGAGGTTGCGTGCGGCCACAAGAGCGCGTTCACGGTCATGGGAATTCCATCGGTGGCGTACACCAGCCCCGAGATCGCCTGGGTAGGGCTGACCGAGGAGGAGGCGAAGGCCAAGGGCATCGCATACCTCAAAGGCTCCTTCCCCTGGCAAGCCTCGTCTCGGGCGATGAGCGCCCTCGCTGCCAGCGGTGTGAGCAAAGCACTCTTTGACGCACAGACACGGCGCCTCATCGGTGCCGGTATCTGTGGAAAGGGCGCCGGTGAGTTGATCGGCGAGGCACTGTTGGCCCTTGAGATGGGGGCCGTCAGTGAGGATATCGCCCTCTCGGTCCACGCCCACCCTACCTTGAGCGAAACGTTCGCGATCGCCGCCGAGCTGGTAGAGAAGCGGGCCACCGATACGCTCAATCGCTGACCACCGATCTACGGTTTCACAACGACGCTCCCTATAGAAGGGAGCGTCGTTGTGTAGTCTCTGCGATGCAGTGGGCGCTCTTATCGCCCGGCCACCGGGGAGTCAGACTTATAGGAGCCTGCCTTGGCATGGAAGGCGATGGCCATCCGGTTCCACCCATTGATGGCCACGATCGCCCAGCTAAGGTCGACAAGTTCCTTCTCAGTGAAGTGCTTACGGATCTCGGTGTAGAGCTCGTCAGTGACCTGATGGGCGGCGATGTTCGTCAACGCCTCTGTCCAGGCGAGGACCAGACGCTCGCGCTCGGTGTAGAACGGAGCCTCTCTCCAGGCACTGAGGCCGTAGAGGCGCTGTTCGCTCTCCCCGCGCTCGCGCGCATCCTTGGTGTGCATGTCGATGCAGTAGGCACAGCCGTTGATCTGGCTTGAGCGAAGCTTGACCAACTCCAGCAATGAGCGGTCCAGCCCACTTTTGATGATATACCCTTCAAGCTTGCTGAAGATTGAAAGAGCCTCAGGGGCTTGTTCGGCGTAATTCCCTCGTTCTTGCAGCGTATGCATGCTACATTCTCCTTCTCTGGCACAGAGCGTTCCCCTGTACCGAATCTGCTGGCGATGGGCCAGAGTAGCGGCGATCTGGGCTACGCTGGTCCCCTCTTCATTCTGTATGGCAGGCAGTAGCTGGGAGACGGGCACCGCACTGTAGGCGTGATCAAAAAGCTCGTCATCGACAGTCAGGCCATCGAAGGTGATGATATCGATGTCGATGGTGCGATCGGCCCAGCGATTGGCTTGACGCACCCGTCCCAGACGTTGCTCGATAGTGGCTATGACCTGTTCTTTCAGCTCTTCTGGCTCCAGCTCACTGTCGATGAGCAAGGCTGCGTTCAGGTACGGAGGGCCAGAGGAGCCTACCGCCTCACTTTGCCAGACATCGGAGACTGCTTTGACCGCCACTGTGGAAGCAAGCTCGGCGTATGCGCGTTGCAGATGGCGGTCTGCCTCGATGTTGGAGCCCAGCAGAAGGCAGTAGGTGTGCACCGTCTCACCCTCGAGAGCGCTCGATCTCAACGCCAACCGAGGTTGAGAATCGCAGCGCCCCAGGCTTCTCCACCCGTACCCGTACCCGCTCGACCCCGCTCTCGGATAGACAGATGGCGGCCAAATCCTCGCCAAGCGCCTCAAGGGTATAGCGCTGTGCCTCCTGGGCGTGGGCGAGTAGCCGCTTGGCGATGGTACGATAGTTGGGAGAGCCTTCAAGGCTATCTGTAGCGGCAGCTGCTCTGAGGTCAGCCCACAGGGTGACGTTCATCACGATCTCCTGCTCCTTCTCCCGCTCCCAGTCATTGAGGCCGATGATGCCCCTCGCTGTCAGGTCCTTGATGAAAATCTGATCCATACCCACTCCTAGATGAGGTGCCTGCCCCCGTCGATGGTGATGACCTCCCCGGTGATGTAGGAAGGGCCCTCCAGTAAGAATCGCACCGCCTCGGCCACCTCGTCCAGATGTGCCCACCGTCGATCGGGCACTGCCTCGATGATGGCGTCGGCGCTGCGTCCATCACTGGGAGGCAGCACCGCCCCAAGGGCGAGGGCATTGACCTGGATACGGGGAGCGAGGGCAACGGCAAGGTTACGTGTGAGGGCGGCAAGCGCCTCCTTGCTGACAGCGTAGGCAAAGTGGGCGCTGTCACTGCGTCGGGTGCGCCAGTCAAGGAGGTTGATGATCCTCCCCTTGTCACTGATACGCCCAAAACTCTGGGCTAGGAGCATCGGGGCTGTGAGGTTGACTGCCAAGTGGCGTTGCCATACTTCGATATCGGTCTCTTCTAAACCCTTGGCTTCGAAGATCGAGGCGCTGTTGATCACCGCAGCCAGTGTGCCGATACGGGCGATCTTGGGGATGATCGACTCGACCGCCTTGAAGTCGGAAAGGTCAGCTCCTACCATCAAAGACCGTCTACCCATCGCCTCAATCTCGGCTACCAGGCTTTGGGCCTGTAGCTCTGATCTGTTGTAGTGGATAGCGATATGATAGCCGGCCTGTGCAAGCGAGAGGGCCAGAGAGCGCCCTATTCGCTTGGCTGAGCCGGTGATGAGGACATAGCGGTCATCGCCCATCATGGCCCTCCTTGATGGAGGCGAGGAACTCAGAGCGCAAGGCAGCATCGCGTGCGTAACTGCCGCGCCAGACCGTGGTCCTTGTCAAAGGTTCGCGTTCGCGCACCCCACGCATCTCCATGCACATGTGGTGGGCTTCGATGTAGACGGCGATCCCTTCAGCTTCGGTGCTCTTCTCTAGCAGATCGGCCACCTGTTGGCCAATTCGCTCCTGTACGGCAAAGCGGCGGCTGAAGAGGTTGACCAGCCGTGTGAGCTTGGACAGACCGATGATCTGCTCGTTTGCGATGTAGCCGATGTAGACATTGCCATAGAAGGGCAATACATGGTGTTCACACAGCGCGTGGAACGGGATCGGGCCCTGGATGATTTGGGCCAGCGAGCAGTCGCTTCCTCCATGACATTCGGCATCGAAGGTCTTCAGGAGATTGGGATCTCCGTCATACCCCTCGGTCGCTTCGATCAGGGCCTTGATGAAACGCTTCGGCGTATCGATGGTTGAGGGTGTATCCATATCCATGCCCAAGGCGCTGAAGATCTCTTTGGCATACCCTTCCAAGGTCTTGCGCTGCTGCTCGCCGATCGTCCGTTCTCTCAAATCCATGGCGCTCTCATAGCGCTCTATCTCATTGGTATCCATAACACTCCCTTCTTCGCTGTGAATGGGGGATGGTCGTGATCGCCAGGATTGCACGCCGGCAGGTCAGAGTAGTCGCCCCAACACAACCTATACATGCTCATATAAGCATATATTCATATATAGTGAAGAACCTGATGCTCGTCAATGCAGCAGTGCC
>LVBE01000211.1 GCA_001603105.1 Spirochaetales bacterium Spiro_03 | reverse complement strand
GTACATATGTTGCTTTTTGTATAGAAATTTCTACGCTGACTTCATTATTTTTAACACAAACCATCTTGTTACACTTTCTCAATTTTGTTCAGTAATTGCTTATTGTACTTGCATAACCGTTCTTTGTTTTTTATTATAGGGCTTATGAGCAGGCCTGCCAGACTATTGTCATATGTGAGAAAACCACTGATACGTATCTTCTTCGTATGTTTGTTCACGCTTGTCCTTTCCAATGCTCTTAATGCAGATATCCTCATCTACGAACAAACCTCGGACCGTGGATGGATGGATGGATTGGGCATGAGCCCAAGGACCCAGACCGACTCACCGAGTCAGCCGAACCAATATAAAAACTCCAACGAGTACTACACCAAACCTGGCTTCTTTGGCCGCCTTGTCTACCAAGGGGGGCCTGCTACCTTCACCGTCTCCAATATAGGACCGGAGGCCAATGGTACTCAAGACAACCGCTTCTACTTCACGCTCAACGACCGCGGGACAGCCAGCAAAAACCATTGGCGTGAATTTTTCATCGTCGTCAGAGCAAAAGGCTATGACCAATCAGGGGGGACGACCCCGCACTTCGTACACAGCCAGAATGCTGTCATTGAGAATAACAACGGCACATTCTCCATCGATGTCGGGGCCGGAGAAGAGGAGGCTGAGATTGGGTGCATCGGCTACAACACCAATCGCCAAAGCGGCCTCTACGATGGTTCCAACCAATACCGATACAAGTACCCCTACCGCGTGATCTGGTTTGACATGACAATCATCCGCACCAACGAATCACGCAATATTTCAATCCTGGCCGGTGGAGCTGGGTTTTACGAAACCCACTTCTCCATTACCAGCAATACCGGATTGACCAGCACCGTGCACCTCGGCGGCAAGTACTCACCGACGGGATCACGCGCCTTCGATGTCTACCAACTGACCATCGAACAGGTCTATCACTCCCCGATTCCGTTCAACCTCATCAGTGAACGAACCTCAGTCGCCACGGCTCTCGAGATCGCCACCATCCGCTATGTCTCCGATAGCGACAAGGCACGCGTGATCATCAGCAGCGACGCACTAGGCAACAGCACTGATTTCGCCTTCACAGGCGATGGCGGAAAGAGCTTTGACTTCAAGCTCGCCTTCCAGCCAACCTTGCCAGTGGGGTCTATCCAACCTATCACCCCTACTGAAAAGTCATTCTCCACAACCCCAACAAAAGAACCGGTCGGTTCACTGGTCGGCAGTACCTTCAAGGCGTACCGCCTTGAAGGGGTCATCAAGCTCTACATTGAAGAGGACACCGTCCCGATGCCAGGTCGATACAGCAGCACGATCTATGTAGTAGTGCAAAGCATATGAGGGCCAAATCCATCGCTGGCCTTGACACGAGTCTAGATTATCATTATTATATTGCATTAAATATTATTGATTAAAATTTTATGAATTAAGCTGAGAACCCAATGTCCACGATCGTTTACCGCCATCACACCCGTCTACGTTTCCTGCTGTTGTCTTT
>LVBE01000210.1 GCA_001603105.1 Spirochaetales bacterium Spiro_03 | reverse complement strand
CGCAGCGGTTTACTTCTTGAACACATCCGGACCTGCCCCGGTCGTCGCCGTCACCGGCAAACTGCCATCGAACATGACCACAATCGCAGAAAGCCGTCCAACAATCTCCGTCGAGTTCACCCTTCAGAACATAAATGTGGAAGCCTTGAGCTTCTCGATATGCTTGGACGGTGGGGCTGCCGCCGGAATGACCAAAGGGGCATCCGAGGCGCATTTCACCCCTGCTTATAGTCTCAACGACGGCGTCCATAATGTGTCGGTAAACATCTCTTCCGGCTCAACCCTTCTATCATCTGTTTCATGGAGTTTTTCTGTCGACGCCTCGCCCCCGACAATCACCTCCCTGTATCCCGTGAACGGGACAGTCTATTCTGAAGACCTCCTCTTGTCTGTAAACTTCACAGACCCGACCGGCGTAGACCTCGACCGGTTGACCCTGCTGCTGGATGATGTCAATATGACCGGGGCCGCTCAGATCTCGCAGGGCGGACTGTTCTACGCCCCCCCGACCCGGCTTAGCGAAGGGACCCATAACTTCACAATAACCCTGTGTGATATATTGGGGAACAACGCGTCCTACTCTTGGTTCTTGGTGGCCAACTACTCTGCCCAAGACTCCTCGCCTCCCCACCTGGTCTCATTCTTCCCTGCCAACAATTCGATAATCCGGACGCCGGCCGCTGCCGTGTGGTTCTACTTCTACGAGACGGGCTCAGGTATAGATCCCGCCTCGATCGTATTGAGGATCAACAACGTCCTGCCGTTCAATTGCACAGGCAGTTCCGAATCCGGATGGAACGTGAGCTATGCGGGGTACTTCCTTGACGGCACATATTCCGTTAGCATAACCGTCAAGGATCTGCGCAACAATTCGGTAACGGAGCAGATTGCATTCACCGTGGATGCCACCCCGCCGTCCGTGATCCAGAAGACGCCCTCGAATGGCGCCACCTTAAACGCCTCTTCAGTCATCATATCCGCCAGATTCGTGGACGCAACGGTCGGTGTCAACCTCTCCTCAATCAAGATCATGGTGGGCGGCAACAACGTAACCTCTGCCGCCCAGATCAGCAGCTCCGGGTTCAATTACTCTGCAACCCTGCAGAACGGAACCTACACCGTATCGCTGGTGATTTCAGATCTTGTTGGCAACGTTGCCACGGCGACTTGGAGCTTCACCGTGGCTATCCCGCCCGACTCTCTCCCGCAAGTTGACCGCGTGATCATACTTACCAAGACCGGGTACTACAACACCGAGTCGGGTCTCCCCACGATAGTCGGTGAAGTTAAGAACACCGGCACAACGACCGTAACGAACGTCCTGGTCGAGGGGCGCTTCCTATGCAATGACGGGAATGTGATCAACAACGATGGGGCATATCCCGCCATACTTTATGCATATGCCGAGATAGAGGTGCTCGAGCCGGGCGAGGTCTCGCCTTTCAAGATAGTCATGACGTCCGACTTCCCCGACTTTGATTACATCCTGTCGCAGCTGAAGAAGTTCGATGCAAGCGTCAAAAACATGACGCGAACCTCGGAAGTCCCATACGCTGATTATGAATTCACTAACCTGAGCGGCGGGCTTGTCAACGTTGCAGGGCCACTAGAGGCGGCGCATTACCACTACGTCCTGAACGGGACAATCACCAATAATGGCTCTACCTCTCTCGATAGCATAAAGGTGGTATCGACGTTCTACAGGCCGGAAGGACCGATGGCAGTAGAGTACGTGATAGTCTCCTCCCTCGATCCGGGCGAGCAGGCGTCCTTTACAATTGCCGTCGAAGACAACATCGTCGCATCATATATTACTAGGTATGTGCTGAGTGGAAGCCCATGAACAAGTTCCTATCATACGCTCTCCCGGCGGCCTTCATAGTCCTGCTCATGGCGGGCGTATGGCAGCTCACCCAGGTGGATCAGGGGACCATCATCTTTCTGGACGATCCTGATGCTTGGACATTTCACACCTATGCCGGTTTCATACTATTCTTCTTCCTGCTCTACGCATCCACCGTGTCCTACTTCAGGCGATTCAAAAAGGGGCGCGAGGTGCTTGCGAAGGCCTCCTCAAAAGCCAAGATCCCTGAGAAGGCGAAATGGTGGGTAATGGTCGGGCTCCTCCCAGCTGCGGCGTACCTCTTCACCTACTGCAACTATATCTGCACCAACTTCAACCAGAACGCCTTCGACTCATCCCTTCCCTTCTTCCATATTCTCTACAGGTCAGCCTTGGGATTCTTCCCGTACCTTGTGGCAGCCTGCTTCATCGGTGGCTTCATAATGACCTACTTCAACAGTAGCCGCTTCAAGATGAGGGACAGCATGCCTGCGGCCATGGCATTCGCCAGCCTGCTTCCCCTCTGCTCGTGCGGTGCCATACCCATTGGCAGGGCCATGATGGAGACCAAGACAATCAGGGTGAGAACGATCATCTCCTTCATGATGGTTGCCCCGGTGCTTAGCCCTATCGTGATCCCACTCAGCCTCCAGCTGGGTGTCGAGTTTACCATTTCCCGGATAGTGGGCATCATCATAATAGCCTCGATAACCGGGATACTGGTCGAGAAGCTCACCGGCATAAAGGACGAAGGGAGGGGCGGGAAGGCATACAGCTGTGTCGGCTGCTCCAAGGCCGGAACCATAAAGACCGAGATGACGAAAAGCCCTGTCATCGCAAGCTGGAACCTCATGATGAACCTCGGAGCCCCGATCAGTCAAGGGATACTCATCGGAGCCCTCGTGGCAAAGTATGTCCCCGCGGAGATCATCGCCACCTATCTTACCTCCGACGTCTTCGGCATATTCTTGGCAGGCATCATAGCCCTGCCGCTTTACATCTGCCACGGTCAGGAGGTCCTCATCCTCAAACCGCTCATGAGCGCATCCATGATGGGCGCCGCCGCATTGCCGGTTGGGCACGCCATCGCATTCACATTCACAGGCACCGGCATGTGCCTGGCCGCCGTGCCGCCACTCATGGCGACAATCGGCAAGAGGGCAACTTGCATAGTCGTCTGCGCATTCTACTTCGGCTCCATATTGTTCGGCTCGGCTCTGAATCTCTTATTTGGCATAATCTGATCCGCCACTTCTTTCGTGCTCTCCCTC
>LVBE01000209.1 GCA_001603105.1 Spirochaetales bacterium Spiro_03 | reverse complement strand
AACAGGAGAAGACCATGAAAGTGAAGGAATATCTAAGGGAGATCAGAAGAGTAGAGACACTGATCCAGATGAAGGGTGAACAGTGCGAGAAGCTCAGGGCTCTTGCTGTGTATAAGAAGGGGAAGATTGATCCGAACGGTGCGATATTCGGTTCCATCAATCCGCAGTCGAGGGAAGACATCATGGTCAAAATGATCGACCTGGGTGATGAGATCGCTCGTGAGATTTCCAAGCTCCTTGAGATCAAGCAGAAGGCTATGAGGATGGTTGACAGTCTTTCCGATGCGAAGACGGTGAGCATCTTCAACAAGCGGTATTTCTTGAACGAGACATGGGAGAACATAGCGTATGACTTGGGGATCACGTTCCAGTGGGTGCATGAGCTTCACAAGCGAGGTCTCATCGAGATAGCGGACAAGTTCCCTGAGTTTGATTGAAAAGTCGATTCTGAATCGATTGTCGAGTCTAGGAGGACAAGATGGAAAAAGCATTGGAGTTGTTGAGGAAAGCTGAGGTTGCCTTGGAGAACGAAGGCAAGGAACAGGAAGCGAACGAGCTGTTGAACATTATTTGGAGAATTGAAAAATTGGTGAAACACTTGATAGAAGTTGATACGACAGGTGTGTTATAGTGTAGCCTGAACAGAGAGTCTGGAGGAATCCGGCTCTCTTTTTTATGCAATTTTGGAAAGGAGGTGCAAGCCATGGCTCTTACGGAAAGACAGAAGCGATTCGTTGATGAATACCTCATTGACCTGAATGCAACACAGGCTTGCATCAGGGCTGGTTATTCAGCGAAGAACGCTGACAAGATAGGCTCTCAGTTGTTAGGGAAAACTAGGGTTTCAGAGCACCTGCACGCTGAGTTGGCAAAACGGAGCAAACGGACAGGTATCAATCAGGACAGGGTGGTTAAGGAACTTGCAAGGATCGCATTGGTCAACCCAAAGAACCTCATCAATGCGAAGGATGCTTCCATCAACAAGGATGCGAATGATGACGATCTCGCTTGCATCCAATCAGTCAAGGTCAAGACGATGAGCAACGACAGTGGAGACATGGTGGAGCGAGAAGTGAAACTTCATGACAAGCTCAAGGCTCTGGAGCTCCTTGGGAAGCACCTTGGAATGTGGAGCGACAATTCAGTCTCGGTGACTGTTCCCATCGTCATCAAAGATAATGTTCCGGACAGCGATGACTAATGAGATAGACGTTTCCAGCAGGATAGGGAAGGGTTACAACAGGTTCTGGAACAGCAGGAAACGGTATGTGGCTGTGAAGGGGAGCAGGGGAAGCAAGAAGAGCAAGACCAGTGCTCTGTGGCACATCGTGAAGATGATGCAGAATCCCCTTTCCAATACGCTGGTCATCAGGAAGACCGAGAGAACCCTCAGGGACTCTTGCTTCAGCGACATGGTGTGGGCTATCCACCGTCTCGGTGTGGAGCAGTATTGGAAATCGACAACCTCACCGTTGGAAATCACCTACAAGCCTACCGGACAGAAGATTCTTTTCAGGGGTCTTGATGATCCGCTGAAGATCGCTTCCATATCAGTCCCCATCGGACTGATTAATTTTGTCTGGATAGAGGAAGCTTACGAGATCACCAAGGAAGCTGACTTTGATACGTTGGATGAGTCTGTACGTGGCGAGCTTCCTGAAGGGTACTTCAAAAGGATCACGTTGACCTTCAATCCATGGAACGAGAAGCATTGGCTGAAGAGACGGTTCTTTGATCAGGAGCATGACAATGTGCTCGCAATCACCACCACCTACCTGTGCAACGAATGGTTGGATGATGTGGACAGGAAGCTGTTCGATGAGATGAGGGTGAGGAATCCGAGACGCTATCAGGTTGCTGGTCTTGGAAATTGGGGTGTTGCCGAGGGTCTGGTGTACGAGAATTGGGAAGAGCGAGAGTTCAAGCTTACCGATGTTGCATCGTTTGAACTGGTTGCAGGTCTGGACTTTGGTTATACGAACCATCCATCAGGATTCATGGTTGCATTCTACGATGCTACCGGAAAGGCTCTCTGGATTTGGGATGACATGTACGAGAAGGGACTTTCGAACCGGAAGATATTCGACAGGATCACCGAGATGGGATACTCCAAGGAGAGGATCACCGCTGATTCGGCTGAACCTAAGAGCATCGATGAACTGAAGGGATACGGTCTCAGGGTCAAGGGTGCCAAGAAGGGTAAGGACTCGGTCATGAACGGTATCCAGTGGATACAGGACTTGAAGATTTGGGTGCATCCGAGATGCGTGAGCACGATCACCGAACTGAGCTCCTACGCTTGGGACGAGGACAGGCTTGGGAACAAGCTCAATTCTCCCAAGGATGACATGAACCACCTCATGGACGCAATGAGGTACGCTCTTGAGGACAAGATCAAGACGAAAGGATGGGTATATTGATGTGGTCGAAAATAAAGGGTTGGTTGTGGGGTGCTCTGGTTGCGATATTCACTCTCCTGATCACGATACTTGGAATCAAAAGTAGACAGCTCAAGAAGGAAAAGCAGAAGACCGATGATCTTGAACAGAAGATCAGGGAAGAAGAAGCCAAGGATGAGTTCGAGGATGAAGCTCAAGAGGTTGCTGATCAGGAAGAGGTGAAGACCGAGCAGGAAATGGCAGAGGTCAAGGAAGAAGAGGTGGAGCAGTTGGTTGAGGTCGCTACAGGCGAGAAACCTCCTGCACAGTCATACAATGAGCTTGTGGAGAAATGGAACAATGAAAAGAAATAGAAACCTGAGCATCATCCTCATCATCGTGGGGTACCTCCTCCTGTGCAGTGTGGGTTGTAAGACAGTCGAGACGGTGAGTGTGACTCCTTCTCTCCCCGATTTCAGTCCTGTCAGACCTACAAGACCTGTACTTGACCCCATTTCGGATGATGCTCAGATTCCTGTTCCTGTTCTGACCAACACCATCAAGCAGATGAGTTACTCAGAGCAACTGGAAAAGTATGCAGATGGGTGGGAACGATACTACGAGCGACTCAAGATTCTTTTCGGAGGGCAAGATGCTGACAGCAGATGAGATAAAACGGATCATCAACCGAGAGAATGCAAGTCCTCAGAAGACGCTTGCAAGGATCGGTCAGAGATATTACAGGGGTCATCACGACATAGAGAACTACCGTCTGTTCTACTACGATGCAGACGGTCAGTTGGTCGAGGACAAGACTCGTTCGAACATCAAGATTTCCCATCCTTTCTTCATGGAGCTGGTGGATCAATGCGTACAGTACATGCTTTCCGGAAAGGAAGGGTACATGTTCTCCGATATCCCTGAGCTTCAGTTGCTCCTAGACGATCAGTTCAACAACAACGATGACTTCAATGCTGAGTTGAACGATCTTCTTTCAGGAACGAGCATCAAGGGTTGGGAATACATGTACGTCTATGCGGACGTAGATGGAAGATTGGCATTCGAGGTAGCTGATTCTCTTGGGATCGCTGAGGTGAGAGCTAAGGATACACAGGACAACTGTGACTACTTGGTTCGATGGTACATCGAGCGAATTGACAAGGACAACCAGACAATCAAGAAGATTGAGGTTTGGGACAAGAACCAAACGACATTTTTCATCGAGGAAGGTGAGAACGGTATCAAGCTTGACACCAACGTCACGATCAATCCGAGACCTCATCTTCTTTTCAAGGAAGAATCGGAGTTGTATGGGAAGAGTTTCGGTTACATTCCGTTCTTCCGTCTGGACAACAACAATGAACGGTTGTCATCCATTGCTCCGGTAAAGAGCATCATCGATGACTATGATCTCATGAGTTGTTCGCTCTCCAACAACCTTCAGGACATGACCGAGGGAATCTACGTGGTCAAGGGATTTGCAGGGGATAGCATGGATGAACTCATGCAGAACCTGAAGACCAAGAAGGCTGTAGGGGTTTCCGAGGAAGGCGACATCGACATCAGGACAGTCCAGATTCCCTATGAAGCTAGGAAAGCCAAGATGGAGATGGATCGTGAGAACATCTACAAATTTGGTATGGGGTTCGACAGTTCAAAGGTCGGTGACGGTAATGTTACCAACGTGGTGATCAAGAGCAGGTACACCTTGCTTGACCTGAAGTGCAACAAGCTTGAGATCAAGATGAAGCAATTCCTGAAGAAGCTGGTCAAGGTGTTCCTAAAGAAGATCAACGAGGAACAGGAGACCGACTACGATGTGAACGATGTGTATATCCGTTTCCAGCGTGAGACGATCAGCAATGATGTGGACAATGCCAACATTGAGTTCATTGATGCTCAGAAAGAGCAGGTCAAGATAAACACCTTGTTGAACACCAATGGAATCCTTGATGGTGATACGGTGTTGAAGCAGGTGTGTGACACCCTTGAACTTGATTATGACGAGGTGAAGAAGCTTTCCACCACAATGAATCCTGAAGAGGAGATTGATGATGCACTGGATGATCTTGAGGATGCGGATGTGACAGGAGGAGCTGAGGAAGCATTGGGACATGCTCTCAATGGTGCTCAGACTGCTTCATTGCTCTCCATCATCGCTCAATTCAAGGCAGGGACGCTCAGTGAGAACCAGGCGGTTAATGTCCTGAGTGTGGCGATAGGAATCAGCAAGGAGAAAGCTCGTGAGTTGATACAGGAGAACTAGGCAATGGACAGATATCAGAAGGAAGTGTTGAAGAGCAGGTTGACCGATGAGAAGGCTTTCCTGCAAGACCTCACCAAATCCTATCAGCAAGCTTCCGATAAGATATCGATGAACATTGCATCCTTGTTGGGACGTAGCGATGCGAACCTCCAGCATGTTGTGTATCAGGTTCAGTATCAAAAGGCACTCAAGCAACAGATCGATGGTGTTCTGGATAACCTCAGGAAGAGTGACTACAACTCTATTTCCGACTACCTGAGACAATCGTACGAAGAAGGGTTTGTCGGGTCGATGTACAATCTCCAGATGCAGGGTGTTCCACTTGCATTCCCTCTCAATCAGGATCAGGTAGTCAAGGCTCTCCAGATTGATTCCAAGATCAAGGGTGGTATGTACAAGAGGCTTGGGGTCAATGCAAAGGATCTCAAATCTGCTATCAGGGCTGAAGTTTCAAGGGGAATCTCAACTGGTTCCAGTTATGCTGACATCGCTCGTAGCATCGACCAGAAAGTATCAGGTACAGGATTGTACAATTCAATGAGGATCGCTCGCACCGAAGGTCACAGGGTGGCTGAGGAAGCGAAGATGGATGCGATGCTCAAGTGCAAAAAAACTGGTGCTGATGTGGTAAAGAAATGGGACTCCACTTTGGATGGGAAGACAAGACCGAGTCACAGGAATGTGGATGGTCAGGTGAGGGAACTGGATGAACCATTCTCCAATGGGTTGCAGTTTCCGAGTGATCCTCAGGGAGAAGCAAAGGAAGTCATCAATTGTAGATGCACCATGCTTGAAGTTGGAAGATGGGAGCTGGATGAGGACGATGTGAACACCAAGTTCTTGAATGAGAATGAAGGCAAGATCATCAGTTTCAAGGATTCTGCAAGTTACGAGGATTTCAAGAAGCAATACTGGAGCAAAGTTTCAAAGGCTCCTGTTGAGAAGAAGGTAAAGGTAACACCTTCTCCTGTTGTTGATGACAAGCTGTTCCCTGCTGTTCTTGCTGGTGTGAAGCGTGGGAGCATGATGAACTTTGATCAAGCTAATGAACTAAGGGCTAATCCAAACTACAGTAAGGGTGGAGGGTATCAGATCAACTGTCAGAGCTGTGTTGTCGGGTATGAAGCGAGAAGGCGAGGTTACAATGTGGAGACTTTGCCGAACATCAAGGGTTCCATGTTGGAAAAATTGTCAAGGAACAGTAGCCTAGCTTGGATTGATCCTGTGACTGGAAAGCATCCAACGTACATCTATGACGAGAATGCTCTCACTGCGAAGAAGTTCCAGAGTTTTATGGAATCTCAGATTGAGAAGGACAAGCGGTATACTCTCCAGTTCGCTTGGAAGGGTAGAAGAAGAAGCGGTCACATCATCCATGTGGACAGGTTGGATGATGGAGTGTTGAGGTTGTATGATCCTCAGATTGGAAAACAGATCATCGGGGAAACTGATGTATTGAGGTATGTGAACCAGTTCAAATACTCAATTACTTTGGCTGGAAGGAAATTTCCGTTCCCTCCGAAGCTCATGAGGGTTGACAATTTGGAATTTGATACTACAGTAGTAGATGGGATACTCAAGGAGACTACATGAGACAGAAGGTAATCGAGTTCGCAATATCTCAAGGTTATGAGACAGCTCTCCGGTTGAAAAACTGGAAGGGTTTTGAGGTGTACGAACCGATCATGAAGAAAGATGAGGTCTCATACACTGGACTACCTTTGCTGATATTGGTGAAGGGGGATGAGATCAGGATGTCCACTCCTGAGGAAGCGTTGGAACAACTGAACAGTTAGACCATACAACTGAATCGCAATCATACCATCTCGGAAACGAGGTGGTTTTTTAATGTGCAGAGGAGACCGAAACATGAGTCAATTAACCGTAAACGTGAATGATCAAGCTTTGACCATCACGAACTCAGTTCTTATTGCTAGTGGTGGGAGTGGGGACGATACAGTCCAGTTCACGTTCACAGGGACACATTGGAATGGATTCACCATGAGTGGTGTGTTCTATCGTAGGGAGAACGTTCTCCAGTATCATGGCTTACTGGATGAGAACGATGTATGCACCATCCCAAATCAGGTTCTCCTTGACAGGGGTACAATCTACATCGGTCTGATCGGAACGAATGTGGATGGAGTGGTGAAGACATCCGAGGTTCTCAGGTTCTACATCGAGGAAGGAGCAATCAGTTCCCAATACACCTCAGTGCAACCGACTCCGGACATCTACACCCAATTGCTCGCCATGTATGGTGGAGCACAGTCTACCGAATTGCTGGAACGTGCTCAGGCTCTTGAGAACATCCTTGATGAGATCGATGCTTTGGCTACCACTGCGGTTGAAGCGAAGAACATTGCTGTCGGTGCTAAAGACATTGCTGTTACTGCAAAAGATGATGCTGTGATTGCCAAGACAGCTTCAGAGTCTGCAAGGGACATCTCGGTGACATCCAAGAACACTGCTGTTAGTGCGAAAGATACTGCGGTATCCATGAAGCTTGCAGTTGAGTCCATGTTATCAGGGATCAGCGGTGAGGGTGTATACGGATGCAAGTTCTGTATCACCGATGTTACTTCCAATGGGGTAAGGACTCGCAATGCTGTTGGATTGACTTACACCAAGTACATTGGAAACAGTGGGACAACCCAAGTTGAATCGGACTTCCAAGCGATTGGTTGGTGGTCTCTCATGAAGGAGGTTCTTACCGATCCGTTGACCAATGAGGTTGTTGCTGTTGAAGGTGACAGCGACTACGAAACTCTCAGGGATGCGAAGAACCACAACATGATGATGCGGTATGCAAAGTACTACTATGACATCATCCAGACAGTCGAGGAAGGAAAGACCTATGTAGAGTTCGTCATGAGTCTGAAACCATTCAAAGGGTGCAAGGTTCTTGATGACTTCCAAGACGATGATGGGAACGAACTTCCCTATTCCTACCACTCCTGTTTCGATGCTGGTTACAAGCTGGTGGGAGCTGAGAACAAGCTTGTGTCACAACCTGATGTGGTTCCTACGGTCAACAAGTCTGTTCCTGATTTCGAGACGGAGTTCGCTTCATTGGGTCTCAGAAACGGAACGCTCAACTCAGAGTATGTATGGCTCATTCCGCTGATCATCGAGACAGCGAGTCTGAACACTCAGAACAGCGTTGGTAGAGGTGTGTGTGCTCTTCCATACGGTAGCACAGACAGCTACAAGGTGAAGGAAGCACGAACCGACAGCAATGAGGTTGTTGTCCTGAAGAGTCTTGGGTATCAGGTCGGTCTTACGGTACAGATCGGAACTGCATACTCCAACTGGAGTATTGCAGAGAGTAGGAAAATCCTTTCGATTGCCGATCATGGTACCGATCCGTTGCTTTCTATCCTGACTGTGGATGGAGCTACGTTCTCCACCACTACTGAAAGCTGGTGTACTGCTCAGAGACAACCTTGTGGACTCGATGAGAAGATCGCCATGGGACACCATAGCGGATACTACAAGAAGTATACCAACGAGAGTTTCTGTCATGCGTTTGTTTATGGATTGTGTGATCCTTGGGGTAATGTGTGGGAAGGACTTTCCAACATGCTCCGGTACAACGGAGAACTGTGGGTGAACTGGACTAAGGGTGCTCCCATGGCTACCGCTGTTCCTGCTGATGGTTGGCACAAGATGATGGATGCAAACATCATCGTTGCTGGAAGCGGATACTGGAAGGATTGGACGTTCAAGTTCGATGACAACGGAAGGCTTGCGATTCAACCTACTTCTGTGGGTGGTAATGAGACACATCCTGTTGGTGACTATGCCTATTATTGGGATATCACCGATCTCAGGATTTTCTTCCTTGGTGGTAACTTCAACAACAGTTCTACTGATGGTGCATTCTATCTGTATTGCATTCCTCGTACGTCTACGGACATCAGCATTGGGGCTCGGTCTGTTCGGAAGGTGGTCTAGGGGGTCAGGGGGAGCGACAGCATCCCCCTGATATCGGTCTGAAATAAAAAGGTCTTATGGTTCAATCTGAGTCTTCCTTGGTGGTAACTTCAACAACAGTTCTAATGATGGTGCATTCAATCTGAATTGCAATACTCGTACGAATACGAACATCAACAATGGGGCTCGGTCTTTTCTCTTAGGTCTTGTACTGATGCTCTCAGGAGCGTTTAGGGAATCATTTGTCCTAGTGCCGAGAGGTACGAACTCTACACACCAAAGTCGCTCAGTAAACGTTTGATTGAACTGCGAATATGTAGAGAACAGGAAAAATGCCGAAGAAGTGGAAAGGTCGTCTTGAAGATATCTGTAGTGCTGACAATGCCGAGTTCGCTTACAAGGAAGCTCGGAGAACCACAAAGAACAAGAAAGGATATTGGGTTCGGTATTATGCGAAGGAGGAGCACAGGAAGCAACTGTGCGACAGGATCATGCAGGGAAGGTACAGACCAAAGCCTTGCAGGGTCTTCATTTTTTACGAACCCAATTCGAAGAAGACACGAGTGATAGAAGCTCCCCATTTTGAAACCAAATTGGTTGAGCACATGATCACTGCAATCTACTGGCAAGCTATCCTGAGGTTCCTGCATCCTCACTGCTGTGCTTCAGTGGTGAACAGGGGAATAGAATACATCAGGAAGCTTGCCAAGAGATGGTCAAGGCTTCCCAAGAAGCAGAAGAAGTACTATGTGAAGGGAGACATCAAGAAGTTCTTCCCTTCCATAGACAAGCAGGTCGCCTTGAATGTCTACCAAAGGCACATCGGGGACACTAGGGTGATCGGCTTGATAGACCTGCTCATGCCACATGATGTTGGTCAACCTCTTGGGAATACCTTGGTTCAGTCCACTGCTAACCTTACGCTCACTGCATTTGATTACGAGTGCCAAAAATTCACGAAGCATTACATGAGGTACATGGATGATTTCGTGCTCATGTTCTCGAACAAGAGGAAAGCTCAGAAGTTCATCACCTACATCAAACCATGGGTGAAAGAGAACATAAAATTGGAGATAAAGACCGAAGGTTCCTGTGCCATTCAGATATGGCAATGGAAAAAGAAGGCTTTGGATATAGCAGGATACATTACCTCCTATGGTGGATACCAGAAGATCAGGAGAAAGACGTACCTCAAGATCAGGAATCTATTGAAGCTGGATAGCTTCTCGCTTCATCAGGCTTACTCGTTGGTGAGTCTGAGAGGGTGGGTCGCTCATTCTTCATGCTCGAAGCTCTCCGATGCTGTGGAGAGGAAGATACAGGAAAAGAGACTCATAAGCATAGTCTCCAAGGGAGCGAGAAAACAATGTCAAGAACTACTAAAACCAACAATGATCCAGTAGAGCTCATTCGTCTTGGTAACAACCGTTACAGGGCTGACCTGTTCAGGAACTTTGTGGGAAGAACCACAGAGGATAGCATCCAGTACGAATGTGAGTACTATCGTACCGAGGATGAGATGACATTCGCTTCCGATGAGCAAGCGATGGAGTTCTATACTGCAAACTTTGATTTGCTGGTGGATCATTGCATCCTGGCTGAAGCTGTGAACCAAAGGGAAAAGGATGTCAAAGAAGCTCATCATTTCTTGAATTCAATCGATCATGTGTGGTTCAAGGCTTTTGAGCATGTGGTTACTGAGAACAAGAGCAGGATCGATGCTCAGGAACCAGTGACCATGGAGGGATTCATCAACGATATCTATTCCTACATATCGGAGAGATTCCCATTCTATTTCAGGGACAGGCAACGAGCGAGGGACATCATAAACGGTGTTCTGTAAACAAGGGATAAGGCACCTGCAAGGGTGCTTTTTTCATATCGTCATGGATGACGTAAAAGATCCAATTGCTCCAATCGAGGTCGAGACCTCGTAAAAAGCGTACAGGAGGAATTGCAAATGACAATTCAGGAATTGCTCAAGGCACAGGGTTTGGATGATGCAACCATCACCAAAGTCACCAATGCGATGAAGGAGAACAAAATCTTCACTTCATCTGAAGAGAATCTTGATATCCGTTATGGGAAACTCAAGACGGACAGCGAGAACCAAGCGAGTCAACTGAAGGAAGCTCAGAAACTCATCGAAGAGATGAAGAAGAGCACCACAGGAAACGAAGACCTTCAGAAGAAGGTTACGGAGTACGAGACTCAGGTTGCAAATCTGTCCAAGCAACTCTCTGCAACGAAGGTCGCTTCAGCTCTGAAAGTGGCTCTTTTGTCTGAGAAGGCTAAGGATATCGACTACCTCACTTTCAAATTGAAAGAGGGTGGTGAGATCGAGCTCGATGACAAGGATCAGATCAAGGGATGGAGTGAGAAGATTGCTTCCCTGAAGAAGCAATTCCCAAATCAGTTTGAAGCGTCTTCCATCAAGAAGATTGATCCAAACAAACTCAACAAGGATGGGAAGAACGATACCCTGACTCGTGAGAGCATCCTCAAGATGCCTTACAAGGATCGAGCACAACTCCAGCAGGATAATCCTGAGGGATACAAAGAAGCAATGAAGGTAGAATAATATGCCAAGTGAAGTAACAACCAAATCCACTATCGTTGTCCCCGAAGTCATGGGAGACATGATCGATGCAAAGATCACCGCACTCGCAAAGCTCACCCCGTATGCAAAGGTCGATACGACTCTTGTTGGGGTTGCTGGTGACACCAAGACGGTTCCCAAGTGGGCTTATGTCGGTGACGCTGAGAACGTTGCTGAAGGTGATGAGATCACCACAAAGAAGTTGGGAGCTTCCACCACGAAGTTCACCATTGGGAAGGCGATGCAGTCAATTGGGCTGACTCAGGAAGCAATCAACAGCGGTCTCGGTGATCCTCTCGGTCAGGCTGAGTCTCAGCTTGCAAAGGCTATCATGGGTAAGGTTGACAACGACCTGCTTGATGCTGTGTTGACTACAAGCAACATCTATGACGGTACTTCCGCTGTCATCGGATATGATGCGATTGTCGATGCTGTGACCAAGTTCGAAGATGAGGAAGACGGTGTGGAGAAGGTGATGTTCATCTCTCCCAAGCAGGAAAAGGTTCTGCTCAAGGACTCCGATTTCCTGTCAGCTGACAAGTTCCAGAGTGGAGTTGCTGTCAACGGTTCCATCGGAAAGATCGCTGGTTGCTGGATCAAGAAATCCAAGAAGATTTCTCTGGTGGAAGCTGTTTCCGCTGTGAAGGCTGTCTGGACTGTAACCATTGGTGGAACTGTGGCAAGTGGTGATGTGTTCACCATCCATGGAACTGAGGTAACTCTCAACGAGACTTCCGGAGCAACTGCAATTGCGGCGGCTACTGCAATCGCTACTGCTCTTGGTTCCGATGCGGTCTATGATGTGACCAGATCGTCCGCTGTTCTCACGCTGACTGAGAAAACCGGAAAAGAGGGTCTTGGTGGGACGTTGGTGGTAAGCACCGACTCTGAAGCAGGTACCGTCACTGCGGTGAATACCGTTGTTGGTGTGACTCCTGTTCGTGCTCACTTTGTGTGTCCGATCATCAAGCTCGAAGCTGACAGCAAGGACACCGAGTTCACCGAGGATGAGCTCCCTGCTCTCACCATCTTCCTGAAGGCTGACACCAAGGTTGATGCTGAGTGGTATCCCAAGAAGCAACAGCATGACATCACTGCTTGCAAGTATTATGGTGTCGCTCTCACCAACGACAGCAAGGTCGTGCTTGCCAAGTTTGGTGAAACCAACGCTACATGATCCTGTCAGTAGCTCAATTGAGGGGGTTCGTGAGTACGACCTTATCTGATGATGAGCTGGAATCACGACTTCTGGCAATTGAGTCAATGGTAAGGTCATACACGAAGAATTCCTTTCAGAATCGTGGTGTGAGGACTTTGGGTGACATCGTGGGTGGGAAACTCACGATGTACCCTGATAAGTTCATCGTGGGGGACACCATACAGGTAAGCAAGAGCGAAACCAATTCAGGCTTGTACGTGATCACTGGAATCAACGAATTGGAAGTTACTGTGAATCCTGCACTCCTCTACGATGAGACTGAAGTGTTGATCACCAAGGTTCAGTATCCGAAAGACATTGTCATGGGGACAGTGAACCTGATGAAGTGGGACTTGAAGAACAGGGACAAAGTTGGGGTCAAATCGGAGACGATCAGCAGATGGGCTGTCACGTACTACGATCTTGATTCGAATGCAATCCTTGGATACCCAAGCTCGCTTGTCGGGTTCATGAAACCTTACATGAAAGCGAGGTTCTGATGATTGGTGGAAACATCCAAGCGATGATCCAGACAAAGAATGTGATAGAGAATGAGATTGGAGAACATGAGAAGAGGTGGGTTGATGCTCAACAAATTGAGGGTTTCCTTGACCTGATGAGTGGAGATTCAAACTTCCAATCATATGATGCCAAGATTCAGGAATCGACCCACATCTTTATAATGGACTTCATTGTGTTGAATCCTACCATACGTCCGAACACTGCAAGATTGCTCGTTGGGCAGGATGTTTATGACATCTTGCTCATCGATGATCCCATGAACCTGAATCGACAACTGGAGATTTACCTACGGTTCACAGGGGGTTGATATGGCTGAAGTAATATTCGAAGACAATTCGGTAGCAGTCATCGATGCTCTGGAATCTGTGAAAGAACAATGGTTGGATGATGTGACTCGCATGTTGTTGAATCAAACCCAACAGAATTCAAGAGTCGATACAGGTCAGACAAAAAGTTCATGGGATAGAAAAGTCTTGGAAAACGAAGGTGTGGTTGGTTCCTCATCTGAAAATGCAATTTGGGAAGAGTTTGGTACTGGTGACTATGCTGTCAATGGAAATGGTCGGAAGACTCCATGGTACGTTCCTGTCGAAGGGTACTTGGGTTCGAAACGACCTACCTTCAATGGAAGGGTGGTCATCGTCTACGGAAAGAATGGGAAAGCGTACTACAAGACGAATGGTAAGAAACCTGTTCGTCCTTTGGAGAATGCCAAAACCACTGTGGAACCAAAAGCAAAGAAACGACTGGAACAGCTTGCAAAGGAGAAGCTCAACTAATGACAGTAGAAACACTCGGTCACATAGGAAGCATCTTCCAGCGAGCAGATATCCCTTATGCACTGATGAGATGGGACGAAACGTTGGTGTACCCCTACTGGATAGGGGAATACTCTCAGCGTGATTCTGCACATGAAGATGGGATGGATGAGAGTGATTTCATCCTGACAGGAACAGGGAAGGGAACGTTGCTTCAGCTAGAAGAGCAAAAGGAAACTATAATCTCCCTGTTCAGGCACGGTTACAAAAAGATATTGCCAAGCGGTACAGGTTTGGTAATCACATTCACTAGTGCGTTTCCGATTCCGACTGGTGCGGAAACACTGAGACGCATTCAAATCAATCTTTCCGTCAAGGAATGGAGGAACGACTAATGGCATATGAAGAACTCAAACCTACTGGAGTAACTGCTAATACTCCGAAAAACATCATTTTCGGTGCAGGGACGATCCACAAGGGTCTCGAATGTACCGCTGGTGTTTGGAACTTTGCGGAGTCCCTGATCGGAGCTACCCAAGGTGGTTCCAAGGTGACGATCAAACCTGAAATCAAGGATATCGAAGCTGATGGAGCTCTGGTGAAAATCAAGGGTCTTGCTGTGAAAACAGGAGAGACCGCAACGATTGACATCAACTTCCTTGAGATCACTCCTGAACTCCTGAAGATGTCAGTACTCGGTACTGATACTGAAGGAAGCGAGACTGTTGGAATCGATGGATATAACGCCATTGAATCGAAAGCGAAGATCGTATCAGGTGATTATATCGAGAATCTCGGATTCATCGGAAAAACCCTTGAGGGTGCTCCGGTTGTCGTGATCTTTGATGTTGCACTCTGCACCAATGGCATGGAACACGAAGAGAAGAACAAGGAAAACTCTGTTCTGAAGATGACGTTCGATTGCTACGCTGACATGACTGGAGACATGCAGACTCTTCCGTATCACATCTACTATCCGACACCAGTTGCTGGTTGATGGTAGTCGCAACGAATAACCCATAAGGAGTAACAAAATGGCACAAATGAGAAAGCTGGTAGCAAAGGATATTTTTTCCATGTGTTCGATCATCAACAAGATCGGAATCGACAAGTTCAGACAGACCTTCAACAAACCTGAGGTTAAGAACGCTATCTCAGGGAAAACGAAGGTGAGTGAAAATGAGCTTGGGATGACTGTCATCATTGATGTGTTGGACATCCTCATTGGGAGCATTCCAAAATGCGAACAGGATTTGTATGTCTTTCTCTCTTCCCTCAGTGGGATACCTGAAAAGGACATGCCGAACTTGGATTTCAACGAGTTCTTTGACCTGCTTGAACAGCTTGTCAAGAAGGAGGAATTCAAGGATTTTTTCTCTCGTGCTTTAAAGTTGCTCAAATAGGGGAGTTCAGATTCATGGACTTGTGTGCCAAACGGTACGCAAGTCCATTTTCTTTGCTTGACATCTACATTGAGATGGGAAGGCTCGATGAGTTCGTGGTTCAGGTGTGGGATGCGTACGAAGAAGACAAGATTTTCGAGATTTGGCTCCACAAGGTCGATGGGAAAAGCTTTGAGTCATTCAGGGAATCGGTCATGCCTACGAGAATCGAACCGATCACATCGGAAATGGTGACTGTTACAGTGAAGGAGTCGAGATCAATCCTCGATGGTTTCAGTCCTGATAGGAGATAGATTACATGGATTTATTCACAATAACTGGAAGAGTCCTCCTGAATGGCACTGATGAAGCACAACGAGACATTAAGCAAGTAGCAACTGAAAGTGAACGTGGTTCCGACAGGATGATTTCTGCATTCAAGAAGGTCGGAACTGCGGTTGCTACGTTCTTTGCACTTGATAAGATCAAAGATTTCGGGGTGGCTATCGTCAAGACATCCGCTGAGGTGTCCGCTGAGGTGTCCAGCTTTGGTCAAATCATGGGAAACTACTCCAACACTGCACAACAGAAGCTGGAGCAGATCGCAACAAAAACAGGAGCAGTTGCAACCAGACTGACTCCCTACATGACTAGCATGACAGCCAAGTTCAAGGGACTTGGTTTTGATATCAGTAAATCAACAGACCTCGCTTCCAGAGGATTGTTGCTCGCTTCTGATGCTTCAGCTTTTTGGGACAAGACACTTGATGAGTCCATGAGTCATCTCAACAGTTTCATCAACGGTTCCTATGAAGGCGGTGAAGCAATCGGATTGTTTGCCAATGACACACAGATGGCTCAGTATGCCATTAAGAAAGGTCTCATTGCCACTGCTACCGAATGGACGAAGCTTGACGAAGCTACAAAGCAAGCAACCAGACTTGAATACGCTGAAGCAATGATGAAGGCTTCAGGAGCAGTAGGACAGGCTTCCAAGGAAGCTGGTCAGCTCATGAACGTTCAGGGGAACCTTACCGAGACTTGGAGACAGTTCAAGGCTCAGATCGGTGAACCTTTGCTTCAGAACGTGGTTATCCCTGCAATGAGATATCTGCAATCTGTTGTGCAGGTTCTTTCCGACAAGTTCGGAACCCTCCAGAAATGGATTGATGACAACCAGACCACCATTGAGAAATGGGAAGATGCGGTGATCATCGCTGTCACTTCTGTGGTTGCCTTCATCGTTACTCTTGGTGCATTGAAGATTCTCACCAGTGTGGTTGGATGGATAAAGAATGCAGGATCAGCGTTTCATGCGTTGAGTGGTATCCTGATGGCAAATCCGATCATGCTGATCGCTGGATTGTTGGTGGTACTCGGTGCCGCTTTCATCAAGGCGTACAACTCAAATGAAACCTTCAGGAATGCGGTGAACAATGCGTGGAATTCCATGCTCACTGCTATCCAGCCTGTAATCGATGCTTTGATTCCCATCATGGACAAGGTTACTGATTGGTTCAAGAGAGGATGGGAGCAGGTAATTCAACCGTTCTTCTCCAACGTTTGGACTCGGTTACAGGAGTTTGGGGTCAATTTGGCCAACTCGTTTTCTGACATATGGGTTTCTCTCCAGCCAATCTTCACAGTGATTGGAGAGATCGGTACCCTAATTTTCAGCACCATAGCGAACACGATCCTTCCTGCATTGAATAGCTTCCTCGGTGCTACCAATACCACTGGTCAAGCTGTGGATGAAGACCTTACAGGAATGCAAGCTGTGTTCCAGACGGTGTTCGCTGTCATTGATGCTGTCCTGAGAGGAATCGAATGGACTATCAACAATGTGGTGAAACCTGCAATTGATTATGTAGCAACGTTCCTGACAGAGAACATGGACAAGATCAAGGGAACCATCTCGGATGGTCTCGGTGTGATCACCTCCATACTCAATGCGTTCTCAGCTCTCTTCAAGGGAGATTGGGAAGGTGTTTGGACATACATGAAGGAAGCGGTTGACGGTGCGTTGAATTACATCAAAGGATTGATTGATCTAGCATTCGCTTTCATCGGTGGAATCATTGATCCCTTCCTCCAGAATCTCGGTACCTCTTGGGAAGAGGTCTGGAACGGACTTTCATCGGTGATCACTCCTGTCATGAATGGAATAGGTAGTCTGTTCAATGCTCTGTTCGCTCTCTTCAAAGGTGATTGGGAAGGAGCTTGGAACGGTGTGAAGGAATTCTTCTCAGGGATTTGGGAAGGTCTTTCCGTAATCATCGAGACCGCTTGGAACAAGATTACCTTGGTGTGGGACAAGATCAAGGGAATATTCAAACTCAACAAGGGAGACTATGAGAGCGAAGGAAAGAATGTAACGGAAGGTATCCTTCAGGGGATGCAGGACGAAAGCACCTTGTCCAAGCTCAAGACTGGAATCTCCAATGTAGGAACCAGTGTAAAGAATTGGTTCAAGGATGTTCTTGGAATCCAGTCTCCTTCCACAGAGACAGCAGAGATGGGACGTTTCCTTGATGAAGGACTCATCGAAGGTTTGGAAGAAGGTGAAGCAGGAGTTCTTGCAAAGATCACCACCATGTGTGAAAGCATGGGGGAAGGATTCAAGAACAGTGCTCTGTTCAAGAGGGTCGCAAAAGCTTTCGGGTTTGAGATTGCCGATGAGATATCGGAAGGGATTGAAGAAGGAACCAGTACCACAGCTACAACGGTAGCTGAAGCTGGAGAGAAGAACGTAAGCTGGTTCAAGAGGGTATCCGACAAGTTTACTGCTACATTCGGTGATTCCATCAAGAAATCAAAGGAATGGGCTACGAACATCGGACAGGCTCTCAACACTGCGGTTCAGGCTTATCAGCAGTATCTTGGTGGGTTGTTCGATTCCATTCAGGCTTACAATGATCAGTTGGCTCAGAATGAGATTTCTGCTCTTGAACGAAAGCTGGAGCTCCTGAAAGAGAATCAGGATGAACAGCTTGAGATGGAAGAGCAAAGGGTTTCAGATGAGCAGAGTATCCTTGACAGACAGTTCAAGAGTGGAGCAATCAGTTACTCACAGTACATCAAGCAGAAAAAGGCTCTCGATGCTGGACTGAGTGCGTTCAAATCGAAGCAGATCAAGGATGAAGAGAATGCTGAGAAAGAGCTCGCTCGTAAAAAAGATGAGCTTGGGAAGAAACAGTTCGAAGCGAACAAGAAATCTCAGATTGCAAACGTATGGATCAACACTGCTACTGCAATCATGACAACGTTCGCTCAACTCGGATGGATTGCAGGTGGGATAGCTTCAGCGTTCCTGCTTGCTCAGGCAGGAATACAGACTGCTACCATCAACGAGCAACAGTACACCCCTGCATTGGCTGAAGGTGGAACGGTAACGAAACGAACCATCGCTGAAATCGGTGAGGATGGAAAGGAAGTTGTGCTTCCTCTTGAGAAGAACACAGGATGGATGAATGTGTTGTCTCAGGCGATAACTCCTAGCCTTTCCAATGCTGTGGTTCAGGCAAGTCAAATGGTTGGATCACAACGATCCCAGGTACTGAATCAGGAGAGCTCACAATCAATGGGAGCAATCATCGGGGAGAAAATGGATCTCATGTTTGATACGTTCCTCGACAGATTGGACAAGCTGGTGAACAAGGATGCGAACCTGATCATGGACACTGGTGCGTTGGTTGGAGCGATAGCTCCTGAGATGAACAGAAAACTAGGTGTGATATCCGCTAAAGGGAGATTCTAATGAAAGGTGTATTTTTTGATACATGGCATAGCTGGAATGATTTTTTTCTCGTTCTAGCTTCAGTCGAGTTGGGTCTCCCAAAGCCTAAGATCAATACGGTGGATGTTCCAGCGATTGATGGTGAGATTGATTTTTCTGATGTGTTCGGTGAATTGAAGTACAAGAACCGGACACTGAAGCTGAAGTTCAACACAGCGATTTTGGATACGGAGAGTGCAATACAATTCTATTCCGAGATTGCTCAAAAGTTTCATGGGAAGATCATCGATATCGTTATGGATGATGATGCTTATTGGAAATATCGTGGAAGGATTGAGATTGAAACTCTCAAGACAAAGGATGTAATCAAGAGCATCGTCATCACTGGTGAATGTGATCCTTACAAGGTTGCAAGGATCACAAAGAAATTCAACCAAACCATCGTATCAGGAGCATCCTTCATCTATCACGTTGTCGGTAGGTCGATTCCAGCTACGATTACTGTTGATGCTTCCATGACCTGTTCCATCAATGGTGGAACCAGTATCAGTCTTTCAGTTGGTAGCAACACTGTCCAATTGGAAGAGGGTCACAACACGATTGCATACACTGGTACCGGAACAATCAATGTGGAATATCTGGAGAAATCGTTATGACATACAACATCTATGCTGATGGTGTGGAGTTGAGTGACTTCATAAAGGCAAACCTCAAGAGGAAACTCAACGAGTTCGACTATCTTGAATTCACCCTGAAAGCAAATCATCCACAATCATCTTCCATCCTGAACAAGAAGACCATCATCGTCTTGAAAACCGATGGGGTAATAAGGTTCATAGGGAAGGTAGCGGTAAAAACGTATGACATATTCAATCAATGCACATTCGAATGCGACAGCATAGCGAGCAGATTGAAGGAAACGTTCTTCACTCCAGTTCCTACAAAACTGAATGACCCTTTGAACCCATATTCATTTGCTGAATCATTGGAGCTCATTGAGACAGCTCACAACGCTCAAGAGACGAATGAGAATCTGAAGTTGGGTCTCAGTTACGATCTCTACGATACAAAACCTTGGTACGCTAACATTTCCTTTGCTGATGCTCTCATTCAAGCAGGATTGGATGATATGTTTGGGTATTCAGGAATATTTGATCGTAAATATGATGAGTTCAATGTAGTCGATGAATGGAAAAACAATACCTATACAGTGAAAAACTATTTTGTTTCAGGGGAGGGTACAGGGAAAATATACGGTATAATCTCAACTGATTTCTCCACATTGAACAGTTATGTGTATGTTTATGTGAATGGTGGAGCTGGTCAGAAACTCTGGATGGGTGACAATAGGATACAATTATCAATCGGTGAGAATACTCTCCAATTCGATGTTCCAATCTGGATTGGTGAGAGTGCAAGAGACCTAACCAGAAAAGTGTGTTACAGGGATGAACCGTTCGTTGAGTGGTTCAATAGAAAAGAATACCAGACTTGTTGGAATGCTCTCATCTCACAGAATGAGAACAATCCACAAATTTTTCAAAGGTATTCACTATACACACTTTTCAATTTCGTGATCAGGTATACGGATACGAAGATTTACTTGGATTTCTATAACAACAAGAGCGTTATACCGACACTGAACCAAAGCATAACCATGGAGAATCTTTTCTCGATCACCAAGACATTGGATGCTTCCACCATGGTGAACACCATCGTTCCTCTCGGTGCAACCTATGAGGAATTGGGGATATCAGGAGGAGGGGACAAACGTCTCAATCTTCTAGATGATCCTAGTCACACTGTTCCTTATGTGGAAGATGCGACCTTGGTTGCAACGTTCGGACGGATCACCGATGTGGTCACATTCGATGGGATAAAGAAAGCTGTTGCTGATGATGATTCTGATTCCAATCTTTTAGACAATCTAGAGGATTTGGGAAATGAGGAATTGGCAAACAGGCTGAATGAGAACATCACCATTGAATTGGAAGCGATTGATATGAGTCTTATCAATCCGGATTATGACCAGTTTGATATTGGACGGAAGGTTACAGTTAATCTTCCATTGTATGGAATCAACAACCTTACTCTCATGATAGATGAGATCGAATGGGACTTGTTGAATCCATCAACAAACAAATTGACTTTGGGAACAACCATAAAATCTCTAACAGAACAAATCAGGGACAGCAAATGATGACAAAAAAACTATTGGTAAGCGGTATCGGTGCTCTTGGAGCAATTGTGACAACCATGTTCGGGGGGTGGTCTGCTGGACTGACTACTCTCATGATCTTGATGGGGTCTGATTATGTCAGCGGTCTTATCGTTGCAGGTGTTTTCCACAAGAGCAAGAAGACCGAGAATGGGAGATTGGAATCAAAAGCAGGGTGGAAGGGACTTTGCAGAAAATTCATCACATTACTGATGGTTGCAGTTACCTACCGGATTGATTTGATGGTGAAAACCAATTACCTCATGGATGCGGTCATGTTAGCTTTCTGTGCTAATGAAACCATCAGCATCATTGAGAATGCAGGACTGATGGGAATACCGATTCCAAAACAATTCAAAGATGCAATCGAAGTACTGAAGAAAAAGAATTCATAAATGAAAAGAGCTGTCGTGAAGTCGAAAGACCGAGCGACAGCTCTTTTTTTTTGTCTACAGATCAGAAATTTCAGAACTCTTCCCATCCACATAGAACCAATACTTATCATTCAGGACAAGATAGAAAGGCTTTCCGATCTCAGCTTGAGTTACCACAAAACCTTCATGGGTGATCCCTTCATATACTTCAGCATCAATGATATCCGGAACTCCTGCAACGAGCAGGAAGTTAGACCGCTTCTTGTAATTCTCATCTGCTACATCGAATATCACTGAAGACAATGACAATGGATCATCTTTCCCTGATAAGTCTTTCACATTCTTAACATAGAAATAAACCATCGCATATTCTTTTCCAGTCTCAGGTGCAGAGTTGAAAGGGTTTCCATTCGCTACAAACGCATTTGCCAACGATCCTCTGATGCTTCCTGAGAATCCGATGTGGACTCTTGATTTGTAAGTATCAGCTACGATGTAACCCTGCTTTGCATGAAGTGGGTTCTTCCTGCTTCCATCAACATCAGCTAATTTGAAATCACTCATGGACAATGCGGATAGAGACACCATCAGCATTATCATAATTGTAAGCAACACCAATCTTTTCATAAGATTCTCCTTTTTGGTTAAGTATAGATACATATAACCATCTGTCAAGTTTTGTGGACAACGTCCACCTTTCGCCCACACTACATTCGGATTTATTCATGAAAAATAAACT
>LVBE01000030.1 GCA_001603105.1 Spirochaetales bacterium Spiro_03 | reverse complement strand
TTTGGTTGGGGCTGTCATCGGCGGGTGGCTCTTCAGCCGCCGCTACCAAGTTGACTTTCTCACCCTCGCCGATACTGTCGCCTTCGCCTCCCCTCTGGGCTATACCTTCGGTCGGCTCGGCAACTTTATCAACGGCGAGCTCTTTGGGCGTGTCAGCGCCGCACCATGGGCGATCGTCTTCCCCGATGCCCCACGCTTTTCGACCAACTATGCGTGGGTGAGAGAGATCGCTGACCAGGTGGGCATCGCCTACCAAAGCGGCGAGCTGGTCAACCTGCCACGCCACCCCAGCCAGCTGTATGAGGCGCTCTTTGAGGGCGTGCTGCTCTTCCTCTTTCTCTGGTTCGTCATACGCCCGCGCCAACAGAAGAATCCCCCAGGCATGGGCCTGGCCTGGTATGTGATCGGCTACGGAACCGTGCGCTTCTTCATCGAGTACCTGCGCGCCCCGGATGAGAACCTGGGCTATATCATCGCCTGGGGCAGAGAGAGCGACATCATCGCACTCTTTCAGTCACCGTTCAACTTCTCCCTCGGTCAGCTCTTTTGCCTGGCCATGATCAGCGCGGGCACGCTCTTTGCCGTGTTCGTACACCACCGCCACAAGGAGGCTTGAATGCCAACCATAGACGAACGGGTTGCGATGCTACGCACCCTTCTTGAGAAGAACGACCTCGATGCCTGGATCATCGGCGGCAGTGACCCCCATCAAAGCGAGTATGTCGCCTCTCGTTGGGAGAGCAGAAAGTGGATCAGTGGCTTCAGCGGCAGTGCCGGCTCGGTCCTCATCACCCGAGACGAGGCGCTATTGTGGGTCGACTCACGCTACTTCATCCAGGCCGAACAGGAGATCAGAGGCAGCGTGTTCACCCTGATGAAGATCGATACCCCAGGCTATCCTGACATGAATACCTACATTACAAAGAACCTTGGCCGCCAAAGCCGGGTAGGCATCGCCGAAGAATCGTTGACTATCACGATGAAGCAAGCCTACGAGGGGGCATGGGGTGAGCAGATTGCGCTGGTGGCAAGTGACGACCTTCTGGATGCCATCTGGGTCGACCGTCCCGCCGTCCCCGCTACCGCAGCAACCCTGGTCCCCGATGATATTGCCGGCTTCTCGACCGAACAGAAGATGGCGATGGTCAGAGCCAGTCTCTTGCAACACGGCTGTGACTGGACCGTCATTGCCAGCCTCGATGATATTGCCTGGCTGACCAACCTCAGAGCCAGTGATGTGTCGTATAACCCGGTCTTCTACTCCTATGTCCTGATCGGCGCCAACCAGGCGTGGCTCTTTGCCGAAAAAAGCCGCTTCACCACAGACGTAGCAGCTCAATTGACACCCTTATTCACCCTTGTAGCATATGAAAACATCACCGATGTGCTTAAAGAGGCTGTCAAAGCTGATGATCTGGTCTACCTGAGCCCGGAGCGGGTCAGCGTCTACATCGAGCAGGCGCTGGGAAAAGCCCGCCTCATCAAGGGCCGCGATATCACCACTGACCTGAAGGCATGCAAGAACGAGACCGAGCTAGAGGGGATGCGACGGGCCCACCTCCTCGATGGGGTTGCGTTGGTCAATTTCCTGTCCGAGCTCGATCGGGAAGGTTCTTCGTACACCGAGATTGAAATCGCCGAGCGCCTTGCTCGACAGCGGGCGCGCTCAGAGGAGTACCTGGGCCCGTCCTTCCGCCCGATCGCCGGATGGGCTGGCCATGGAGCGCTACCCCACTATGGGGCTACAGAAGAGAGCAATGCCTCCATACAGGGCGATGGCCTGCTTGTCCTCGATACCGGCGGCCACTACCGAAGCGGGATGACCGATGTGACGCGCACGATCCTCTTCGGATCGGCGACGGAGCAGCAGAAGCGGGACTATACATTGGTGCTGAAGGGCAACCTTGCCTTGGCCAGCGCCCGCTTTCCCGAGGGGACATGTGGCTACCAGCTTGATGTCCTTGCCCGTCAGTTCCTCTGGCAAGAGGGCCTTGCCTACTACCATGGAACCGGCCATGGCGTCGGCTTCAGGCTCAATGTCCATGAGGGACCGCAGTCCATCAGTCCCAAGCCGCTTGCCGTTGCCTTGAAGAAGGGGATGATCGTCAGTGACGAGCCAGGCCTCTACCGCGAGGGCAGCCATGGCATCCGCATCGAGAACATTGTTGCGGTCCAGGAGGATGTGAAGAGTGAATTCGGGCAGTTCCTGAGCTTTGAAGTATTGACCATCTGTCCGTTTGAACGCACATTGATACTGAACGAGTTGCTCACAACACACGAAGTGGCCATGGTCAACGCATACCACCGATGGGTCTATGAGGAGCTCAAAGACTTGGTGGATGAGCGTGCGCTGCCGTATCTTGAGGAAGCCACCTCCCCCCTATGATAAGGAGCAGATCCCAATGGTACCAGCATTGAAAAAGATGGGAAAGATTTCCCGTACAGGCCCAGTCGTCCTGATCATCATGGATGGCGTGGGATTCGGCAAGTATACGGAAGGCGATGGCGTGGCAGCTGCCATGACCGGCACCCTCGACAAGCTCTACAAGGCATATCCGTGGACCAAGCTCAAGGCCCACGGCCTTGCCGTTGGCCTGCCCAGTGATGAGGATATGGGCAACAGTGAGGTAGGGCACAACGCCATCGGCTGTGGGCGTGTATTCAGCCAGGGTGCAAAGCTGGTGGGCAACTCGATCGAAAGTGGAGCAATGTTCGAAGGGGCTGTTTGGAAGAAGCTCGTAAACAATACCAAAGAGCATGGCTCGACGCTTCACTTCATTGGCCTACTGAGCGACGGCAACGTCCACTCCCATATCGACAACCTCAAGGCGATGGTCGCCGAGGCTAAGGCCGAAGGGGTGAGACGGGTGCGAATCCACGCCCTGCTCGACGGCCGTGATGTCGGAGAGCTCAGCGCCTTGGATTACTTTCTCCCCTTCGAGGCGTTCCTCGCCTCTCTCAATGATGACTTTTTCGATGCCCGAATCGCCAGCGGCGGGGGGCGGATGGTCATTACGATGGACCGCTACAACGCCAACTGGAATATGGTCAAACGTGGATGGGAGACCCATGTGCTTGGCCAGGGACGGCTCTTTGGCAGTGCCCAGGAGGCGATCGAGACGCTGAGGGCGGAGAGCGGGGCCATCGACCAGGACCTGCCGCCCTTTGTCATCGCCGATGGCGATACGCCGGTGGGAACCATCGAGGATGGCGACAGTGTCATCCTCTTCAACTTCCGTGGCGACCGAGCCCTGGAATTGACCAAGGCGTTCGAAGCCGAGACGCTGATGGAGTTTGACCGTCAGCGCTACCCCAAGGTGGAGTATGCCGGCATGATGGAGTACGATGGGGATCTCCATGTTCCCAAGCAGTACCTCGTCTCGCCCCCGGCGATCGACCGGACCTTGGCCGAGTACCTATGCGCCTCGAACGTGACGCAGTTCTCCATCAGTGAGACGCAGAAGTTCGGACACATCACCTACTTCTTCAACGGCAACCGCACCGGCAAGTTCAATGAGAAGCTTGAGGAGTATGTCGAGATTCCCAGTGACATCGTCCCCTTCGAAGAGCGGCCATGGATGAAGTGTGCCCAGATCGCCGACCGGGTGATCGCTGAGGTCGAGAAGAATACGTGGGATCTCATCAAACTCAACTTCCCCAATGGGGACATGGTCGGCCATACCGGAGTCTTCCAGGCCGTTGTCTGTTCAATGGAGGCCCTGGACCTGCAGATCGGCCGCATCGCACATGCGGTCAAGAAAGCCGGTGGAGTCATGATCCTCACCGCTGACCACGGCAATGCCGACGATATGTATGAGCACGCCAAGGATGGCAGTGTCCTGTACAAGGAGAATGGGGAGCCACGGGCCAAGACGAGCCACTCGCTCAACCCGGTTCCGTGCATCATCGTCGACTATGGCTATCGTGGTGAGTACTCACAGACCCTCAATGAGGGGCTTGGTATCAGCAGCATCGCTTCGACGATAATGAACCTGCTGGACTTTGAGGCCCCCGAGGACTATGACCGATCGATCATCACGATGAACTGACCGGCCTTCTTTTCGATGAGCGGAGCCTTCGCCCCCCTGGTGCATCGACCGGCACAGGGCAGCATTGGTCGGGATAGCAGAAAAATACAATGAGGGAGGACCGCAGTCCTCCCTCTCATTAGTGCGCTCGGTGTGGCTTCAGCCTAACGGGCAGGAATATTCTTCTGATACCGGTCCCAGTTGTTCACCAGGGCCTTGATGATCGCATCGGAGACGAGAAAGCCGTTCTTCATCCCGATGGAGAAGGCGCCGGATGAAGCATCCAGGCTCTGTAACACACTCTGGCCGCTATATGGCTGGTCGAAGTTGACGACATCACGGACAACGATCAGGCGATCGAGCTTGCCCTCGTTGAGAGCGACCACCCCAAAGGCGTTGTCCTCCATCTGCGTCACCATGTAGGTGCCGTCCCCATAGCTGGCGGTGACGACATCGGCGTGGGCCGAAGCTCCCTTACCGTGCCAGTAACTGTCACCGGTGATCGAGCTTCCCATCCTCAGCGACGGCTGCATGGTTGCCTGGACGCTGCCGTAGTTGGCCCGATACATCGCCGCTTGGTGATCGTCTGCGAGCTGTACATCCTTGGCTTGCTCAAACGCCCAAGTGGCGAGAGCTGTGTTCAAGGGGATGAACCCTGCGCGGTCGTACCCATTGGAGCGGAGGAAGGTGGTCGCCGAGCCCGCAGGGTTGTCCGACTCTTTCCAGCTGTGGCCAAGTTCGACATCTACCAGGGCATCGGCGATGACCACGTCCCCAAGCGTCCCACGCTCAGGACTCATGCCTGCACAGCCGCTGATGAGGATGTATGTATCGGTGAAGTCAAAGCGACTGTCGCGCAGGATGGTGGTCAGCGAGGCGCTTGCCTGGGCTTTTCCCATGCCGGCGATCGCCCCGGCGATCCCATTGTCGTTGACATAGAGCGTCAGCGGCATCTCATTGAGCGTGTAGGAGCGCGCCCCATCAAAGTACGCCTCATAGAAGTGCTGGAATTCACCGGCAAAGTCACCTTTGTTCGCACCGACTTCGAACATGCCAAGGACAAGGACCTTGATAGGCTGTACCTCACTCACTGGTTGGGCAGCCAGGGTGGTCAGTGAGGCGATCAGCACAAGGCCGATGATCAGCAAACGGAGAGTTCTGTTCATGCAATTTCCTCCACAGGGGTGTTATGTGTGCAGTGTAGAGATAGAATTGCAACACTTCAATTAGATGACTGAAAATTACAACAAAAATGGTGTATTTGTATTATAAGATA
>LVBE01000208.1 GCA_001603105.1 Spirochaetales bacterium Spiro_03 | reverse complement strand
AGTCGGCCCAAAAGTGTGCAGGGATTCCCGCTCCCCGTCCATGGATGACTGTCCCTCCCCGAGCCCCGCCACTACGGGCACCTCTGATGCACGCCTGGGCCCTGCCCTGTTCGACGATGGTGATGATCAACTGCCATGGCGCATCGACGGTCTGCGATTGCGGCATACCACCGTCATTGAAGGGGATAGTGAAGGCGATGCCCTTGTGACGACGGGCCATGGCGAAGGTGGAGGCGACCATCGCATGGAGGGAGGCTGCCAACTGCCCATCACATCGGATGAGCACGACCTCCTTGGGCCTAGGTGCAAGGTGGCGGGTAGCGAGATGGCGTGAGCGTGACGTGCCCTGGCCGAGCAGAATCGTCCCGCTTGCCGCCCCCATCGCCTGGGAGCGCTCCAGGATTGCGTTGGCTTTGCCTCGTGTGACGATGGTAACGAAAATCACCGATTGTGCCTCTCTTGATGGGTGTTCAATGTATAGACAGAAGTGTAGCACGGTTTGGCTCGGCGGTGTGGGGCAATCGGAGGTTAGGGGCGCGTTTGTTGCTGTCTTCTCTTGTTGCCCCTATACTGGGGGTGAGGAGCAAGCGGTGTTCACCATCAGTGGATTCTACAACGAAGCGATCGTCTACGCCGAGCGCAGCGATGTCGATGATCTGGCCATCGCTCAGATCAAGGATCTGCTGAGCCGACCCTTTAGCCGAGGCAGCACCATCCGCATCATGAGTGATGTCCACAGCGGGGCAGGGTGCGTCATCGGCACGACCATGACGATCGACAAGAGCGTGGTGCCCAATCTCGTAGGGGTTGATATCGGCTGTGGGCTTGTTGTCGTGCGCCTGGGCGATGGGGACCTTGATCGTGCTGCTCTTGATGGGTACATCCGGCGGGCCATCCCATCAGGCTTTTCGGTGCGCACCACAGCCCATCCATACAATGACCTCATCGACATCGATGCGCTGATCTGCCAATCGCGAGTCGACGCCAGCCGAGCGCGCCTGAGTCTTGGCACTCTCGGAGGGGGCAACCACTTCATCGAAGTCAATGTCGATCAGGGCGGTAGGCGCTACCTGGCCATCCACAGCGGCAGCCGCCACATCGGCCTACAGGTTGCCACACACTACCAGAAGCTTGCCAGCGGTGGGGAGCGTGACTCGCTCGCCGCCTTGACCGGCTCAGCATTCGACGACTATATCCACGATATGCAGATCATGCAGAGGTGGGCCGACCTCAATCGCCAGGCGATGGCCGACCAGATCATCGAGGCGCTGGGCCTGGCGGAGGTAGAACGCTTTTCGACGATCCACAACTACATCGACACCGCGGCGATGATCTTGCGTAAGGGCGCAGTCTCGGCTCGAATGGGCGAGCGGCTGATCATCCCGCTGAACATGCGCGACGGATCGCTCTTGTGCGTCGGGCGGGGCAATGCGGCGTGGAACTACTCCGCTCCCCATGGGGCCGGGCGCCTGATGAGTCGCAAGGAGGCGAAACGGACACTGAGTCTGAAGGAGTATCGTCGTGTGATGGGAGACATCTATACCACCAGTGTAAGCAAAGCCACCCTCGATGAGTCTCCTGAGGCATACAAGAGCGGTGCCACCATCTTGGCCCACATCGGCGCCACCGTCGATGTAATCGAACAGATTCGACCGATCTATAACTACAAGGCTGCCGAGTAGGGGACAGTCCGTGCTGTGAACAAACCTGCCATTGCTGCCTCGCTCTTGTCATCGTCTGAAAGCAGGGCACTGCTGCATTGACGAGCATCAGGTTCTTCACTATATATGAATATATGCTTATATGAGCATGTATAGGTTGTGTTGGGGCGACTACTCTGACTGTCTCTTATACA
>LVBE01000207.1 GCA_001603105.1 Spirochaetales bacterium Spiro_03 | reverse complement strand
GATATGGATTACCGGGATATCATTATTTAAACGTTTTAGATTTGGAGTGACTATGCCCACATTAAAAGATGTTGCATTAGCAGCGAAAGTCTCAACAGCCACCGTTTCATTGGTTTTGAATGGGAAGAACAGCGTCAGCCCCAAGACCACCGAACGAGTACTTGCAGCCATAGACGAACTGGGCTACCGACCGAATATGGTTGCAAGGAGCTTCAAGACCAAGCAGACGAAAACGATCGCAATCCTTGTGCCTACCATTACCAACCCTATCTATCCTGCATTTATCCATGTCGTTGAAATGGAAGCACGTCGAGAAGGGTACACCATCATACTCTGTAGCTACGATGACGGATCGGGACCTGTCCAGACAGACTTCCTCGAGGATCTGTACGACCGCAACGTCGACGGGATCATAGTCTGTGGCATTTTCAATATTCCCAAAGAAGGGAATACCCGAAAACTTGAAAGGATTATGAAAGCATATGTCAATCGCAAGACCCCGTTCGTGTTCTACAGCGAAGAGGAGCAGCTCCAATACTTCATCCAGCGTAGCAACATCGACATGGGAGTACACGCCGCTCTCTTTCATACCTTGAGCATAGACAGAAATCAAGCATCGTATGAAGCGGTGAAACACCTCGTCACCAGCGGTCATCGAAGAATTGCCCTTGTATCCGAGAGTACCCGGTTCCTCTTTCCGCACAACATCCCCTACATGAAGAAACTGGAAGGTTATCAGCGAGCTTTGGAAGAAGCGAATATACCATTTGATGATGCGTTGGTAATTGCTGGCAGCGATGACTACCGTGGAGGGGCTCAATGCTTTGTTGAGCTACAAAACCTTGAAAACCCTCCTACTGCGTATGTGTGCACCGGAGATACTTTGGCGCTTGGTGTCCTTCACGCGGCAAAAAATTCCGGAAAAATCGTACCTGATGAAATCTCGGTAATCGGCTTTGACAATATCCCGGTTGCCTCGTATTGGAATCCAAAACTTTCAACGATTGCAGTACCGATTGAAACGATCGCACGGGAGGCATTCAAACGCCTCTATTTGCTTATGAACGAGTTTGAGTCTCCTCCCAACAGGTTGATGTTTGATACCGAACTCGTAATTCGAGAGTCCTCGGTTTGAAAAGGAGGAGAGCATGAGCGGCAATCATCTGAAAAAGCCATCTCTGCTACAAGCTCTGTGGAAAGGACGATTGGTGTACTTGTTGGCTATCCCCGGGATTATCTATTTTGCGGTGTTCAAGTATTGGCCGATGTATGGCATCATTGTAGCCTTCAAGGATTTTTCACCCCGACAGGGGATTTGGTATAGTCCATGGGTCGGTTTGAAACACTTCATTCGATTGTTCAACAGCTTGGACTTTTCAAGCTTGGTTCGCAATACCCTGACTCTCAACCTGTACAGAATCGTGGTGATGACCCCACTGGCAATCATATTTGCGCTTTCATTGAACGAAGTGAGAAATCCTGCCTTCAAGCGCACGGTTCAAACAATCTCCTACTTTCCGCACTTCCTCTCCTGGGTAGTCGTCTCAGGCGTGGTGTTCCAACTGTTCTCACCACACTCTGGCTCGATCAATCGCCTGTTGATGGAACACGGTCACCAAAGCCTGAAGTTCCTTATCACCCCCAAGCACTTCAAGAGCCTTATCGTTTTTGCTGGAGCCTGGAAGGAGTTGGGATGGGCATCGATCATCTACCTTGCGGCTATCACGGGGATAAATCCTGAGCTGTACGAAGCTGCTGAAATAGATGGAGCAAATCGCCTCCAGCAGACATGGAACGTAACATTGCCCGGCCTCATGCCCACCATGATAACGTTGCTACTCATAGATATCGGCAACATCATGAATATTGGCTTTGAGCAAGTCTACGTATTTTTAAATCCCGTTCTCTATCAAGTCGGTGATGTCTTCTCTACGTATATCTACCGTGTCGGCCTTGGCCAGGGGCGCTTCAGTTACACCACAGCTGTCGGTCTCTTCAATACCTTGATTGGATTTCTGCTGCTTGTTGGCGCAAACGCTCTGAGCAGAAAAGTTACTGAGGAGGGACTTTGGTAATGGCAAAAATTCGCAGGCACTCTGTCGGATCAGTACTATTCTCAGGATGGAATATTACGTTCTTGTCGCTCTTCTCTTTGACGATTCTCTACCCATTTGCTCATGTCGTAGCCAGTGCACTCAGTGATAACGCAGCCGTACTGGGAGGAAGGGTGACATTTTACCCTATCCGCCCAACGCTCGAAGCGCTTCGCCAGCTCATGATCAATCGGGGATACCGGTCAGCTATGGGGAACACAATATTCACCACAATCGTTGGCACCGTCCTCAATGTCATTGTAACCAGCATGCTTGCCTACGTGTTGGCAAAGAAAGAATTGCCGTTGGTCCGACAGCTGAATTTCCTTGTTGTCTTTCCTATGTTCTTCTCCGGTGGCATGATCCCCACCTACCTGATCGTCCGTAATCTTGGCATCATCAATACGTACTGGGCGTACTTCCTCCCTAGTTTGATTTCTCCGTTCTACTGTCTACTACTACGGAATTTTTTCGCTTCTCTGCCAAAGGAGCTAGAAGAGTCAGCAATTCTGGATGGTGCGACGAACGCTCGTATATTGATGACCATCATCATCCCACTCTCAAAGGCCGCAATAGCGACAATTGCTCTCTTCTATGCAGTAGAGCATTGGAACGTCTTCCTTCAGGCGATCATGTATATCACAAACCGCTCATTGTGGACGTTGCAGATGTTCTTGCGTGAGCTGATCGCCCAATCAGATATGTCATTTGAAAAACCAGAAGGTGCTGACCAATTTGTTGCACTTGAGTCACTGCGCATGGCAGCAATATTGGTGAGCGTCTTGCCGATCCTCTGTGTTTATCCGTTTGTTCAAAAATATTTTGTCCAGGGAGTCATGGTTGGATCGGTAAAAGGATAATGACGGCCCTGAGGGCCAAAGAAAGGAGAAAAGGTTATGAAAAGGATACTTGTGATCACACTGGTATGCACGTGTTTGCTTACAGGTGCACTGTGGGCAAAAGGAACGGCGGAGTCAAAAGACACGTCTTCATCGGGGTTGCAGAAGATTACCATCTTCAACAACCGACCAAGCAGGGAGAAGCTTCCCGAAGGGATTGATTTTTGGAATAACCCATTCATCAATCATATCAGAGAATCAAGTGGCATAGACCCGATCTTTTTGAGACCGGACAATTCGACATACTACGACAAGCTTAATTTGGTGATGTCCTCAGGAGACATGCCAGATCTTGTCCAAGGTCGCTTCGAAGATCTCTACCGGTTTGCCAAGGATGGGCTGTTGGTTCCACTCGATGACCTGTTGGAGAAGTATGGACAAAACATCCTCAAAGGCATGCCGGAACAGATGTGGCGCCATGCAACGATTGATGGAAAAATCTATGGGATTCCGTCGGTGTACTTCTATCCGATTCCAGGTAAGGACAGCATTCCCAACCGCGTTCTGTGGACACGACGCGATTGGAGTGATGCACTCAACATCAAAGACCCTGTCACACTTGATGAATTCACTACGATGCTCAGGCGGTTCAAGAACGAAGACCCTGACCGCAATGGCAAGAATGATACCT
>LVBE01000206.1 GCA_001603105.1 Spirochaetales bacterium Spiro_03 | reverse complement strand
GGCTGGATCGCTCCAGCCTCGATGGATTGGCTCCGTGATTCAATGCTCGTAGCGGATCTTCTGCCAGCGGGTATTGTAGAGCTCAAGGTCGGCTCCCAGGTCGCTGATATTGTCACTGTTGACCAGATCCTCGCTGGTGAAGAAGAAGCTGTCATTCTCCATGTACTGCTTGGCCGCGGTGTTGGTAGTCGGCGGGAAGCTGAAGTCATCGAGGAAGATTGCGTAGTTCTTCGGATCGTGGATGAAATTGATGAACTGGTGGGCTGCCTCGATGTTCCGCGCTCCCTTGGGGATGACCATGTTGTCGATGTACATCATGCCTCCCTCTTCGGGGATGAAGAAGTCAATGGTATCCCAGCTCTCCTCGGGTAGTTCGGCAAAGACGTTCTCCGGGTAGGAGTGGACGACAAAGAACTCGTTGCGGCTGAATGCCTTGCCGAATGACTCTGAGTCAAACTTGACGATATTGGGCTTCCAGCGGCTGATGATCAGGTCGGTGGCTTCGTCCAGCTCGGCAGGGTTTTTCGTGTTGCCGCTGTAGCCCAGCTGCTTGAGCGCTGCCCCCATCACCTCACGCATGTCATCGAGCAGGCTCATTCGCCCAGCCATTCGCTCATCGGCAAAGATGTTCCACGACCGCTCGTAGTCAGCGGGAACGCGGGTGGTGTTGACGGCGATGCCGCTGCTGCCCATGAAGTAGGGAACCGAGTAGATGAAGGTGGGGTCGTAGTCCGCCTTCTCGGCGACCATCGGATCGATATATTTGAGATTGGGGATCTTGGAGTGGTCGATCTTCTCCAACAGGCCCTTGGTGATCATGATCGATGTATAGTCACTCGACGGGAAGATGATGTCGTAGCCGTGGTTGCCGCCGGCCATGATCTTGGCGAACATCTCCTCATTGCTGGCGAAGTTGTCGATGACGATCTCGATGCCGGTCTCTTCCTTGAACTTGGCAACAATCTCATCAGGGGTATAGTATGTCCAGTTGTACAAGTGTAGCTTGCCATCTGAACCTTTTGATTTCGAACATCCTGTACCGACAAAGACCAGGACGAGTACCAACAGGACACCCAATACCAGGGAACCATGCTTGTTCATACAGCACCTCCAATATTAGCTGCTTGCGGCCACTACCTTCAAGAACCGTCTGAAGGAGAACGCGATTATCATTGTACCGAGAATCATGACGAACGAGAGGGCGTTGATCACCGGACTGACACCGTAGCGGATCATCGAATAGACATACAGCGGCAGGGTCCCTGACCCGGGCCCGGAGACNNNNCTGCCGCTCGTTCGCGCCCAAGTCCCGCGCTGCTTCAACGGTCGAGTAGTCAAACTCATCGAGGCGCGCAGTGACCAGCATGAAGACGAAGGGGAGGTTGAACGTGGTATGGGCTACGTATATGGTGAACATCCCCAGCCGGATCTTTACGGCGCTGAAGAAGATCAGCATCGAGATACCGATGATGACCTCGGGCAGGACCATCGGCAGGTAGCTGACGGTGGTGATGTACCCCTTGCCCTTGAAGCGATACCACTTGATGCCCACCGCAGCCAGTGAGCCGAGGGCTACAGCGGTCGCCGAACTGGAGAGGGCGATGATGAGGCTGTTCTTGAACGCCGCCCAAAGCGAGGGGCTTTCGAAGATC
>LVBE01000205.1 GCA_001603105.1 Spirochaetales bacterium Spiro_03 | reverse complement strand
GAGTAACATCCCATAAAGTTGCCAAATATTTGATAAAAAATAGAACTAAGTTATTAAATTATTAGGAAGATATATTAAATAGTTCTCAAAATATTAAAAACTATTTGACTTTTAGTGGTGTGGACTCTACCATGAATTCATGAACGAGACACTCCTTTTTATCATTACCGAAAACCAGAAGCACCTGGAAAACCCATACCCCATCGTCAAGCGAGACCTGGAGATTCTCCCGGTTCCCCGCAAGGCCACCGTGGTGATCGGGATCCGTAGGTGTGGCAAATCCACCTTGATGAGGGAGCGTATTGAGCGGTTGCTCGACGAAGGGGTAGAACGAGAGAATATCTGTTATATTGACTTCTCTGACGATCGCCTCGCCTTCTTGCGATCTCCTGATGCTGAGCCCTCCCTCATCAGCGATACGTACTATCATCGATATCCACAAAAGCATGAAGAGCGAGTCTACTTCTTTTTCGATGAAATCCAGTACGTGAACCGATGGGCTCAGTTCGTCAATCGCCTCCAGACGAGCCAGCAGTGTGAAGTCTATCTCACCGGCTCCTCTGCTACATTACTCTCTTTTGAGATAGCTACTGAACTTGGAGGACGGTCATTCACCTGGACCTTGATGCCCTTCTCCTTCAGGGAGTTTCTCCGTTTCAGAGGAGAGGCACAAGAGATTGTCGATTTCTCCAGTCGCGATGCAGCCAAGTCAGCATTCAGTCAATACCTCAAGCAGGGGGGGATGCCCGAGTCTCTCATCCTGCCGGCCCAGATGATGGCCGGCCAGTACCACCAAGCTCTGGTCAATGATGTACTGGTCCGCGATCTTCTGCTCAGGTACAATATCCCCCATGCAGTACAGGTCAAACGCCTCATCCAGATCTTGATGAATTCGATGAGCCGCCTGGTCACCGTCAACAAACTCAAGCAGCGCTTGGCCGGTGAGCAGAAGAAGCTCTCAGGAGAGTTGATCAGCGAATACTTGGATAAGATGGCGGACTGCTTCCTCCTCTTCACCGTCCCCATCCGCTCCTACAATCTTGCTGTCCAGGCGGTGAATCCGAAGAAGGTCTACGCCATCGACCACGCCCTTGCGATGGCGTTCACTGAGAGCACCGGTGATAACCGGGGCTTTTGCCTCGAGAACATGGTCTACATCGAGCTGAGACGGCGTGCCCAACAGATCTTCTACTACAAGACCAAACGAGGGGGAGAGATCGATTTTGCTGTAGGACCCGATCACTCGATCCTCTTGATCCAGGTCTGTTGGGAGTTGAGACACACACGAGATCGAGAGATCGGGGCTCTCACCGATGCAATGGAAGAGCTCGAGTGCTCAGAGGCGCAGATCGTCACAGCCTGGGAGGAAGAGACCATTGTTGTTGATGGGAAGACCATCAGGGTGATTCCTGCCTACAAGTGGTTACTAAAGCGTTGATGACGTCTTCATTCTTGTTTGTCTCAGTTCAAACTGAGGTACAGGATCATCGATGGAAATAGCACTACTCTGCAAGGTTTCTCAGGAAAACTTGAAACCAGTTGTAAAGGAATTCATAGGCAGGGTACTTCTCCCTTTTCACAATCTTTGTAGCAGATCAATAGCCTGAACCGCATACGCAAAAGCTTCTCCATCAAATTTTCTCAGCGGCGATAATTTTCTCTTAGCTCACGTGTGAAACAGACAGGCTTCACCATATTTCACCCCTGAACCATAAGTTCAATCGACGTCTTGTCTCGAAGGAATCCAAACACATCCTTTGCTTTGTTCCTTCTTCGTGCGTACCGTAGCAGTGAGACCTGATCGATGGAGTATTTTGCGAACATCGTCTCGATTGCACTCTCATAATCACCTTTGGAAAGCATCAGGTTTTTATTCGCAAACAGATCAACAATCAGCTTTTCCAAAGGTACCTGATACGGCTCGTTGTTTGATTTGGGCGCTTCTGTGATCAAGCGTTCGATGATGACCCCATCATCGGTGCCATATCGCAGTACTTCTTGAGCTTTTGGCCTCAGTAGTACTCTACCGGGTAATTTATCAACAAGTGCGGAGAACACAAAATCACAACCGTCTCTCTCCACCTCGAGGAAGATCTGATTGTGTGCCAACTGGTGATTGAAGAATTCATTGAGCCAGAACAACTCCCAAACCCTATAAGAGAGTAGTGGAAATTGTATTTGCACGTATTCGATCACCTGTAGAGCTGCTTGGGAATATATCCCAGTAAAGATGCGCTTCTTCCCCTCCTTTCCAACTTTCTTGTATTGATTACGTCCAACCCTCTCCATCAGTTTGGAATCGAGCAGAGTTCCCATCAAATATCTGAGCTGTGTTTCTTTGAAGGAGGGCTCGATAATCTGTGCAGCATGCAAGATCTGCTGTCTCGTACACGTGTCATCGGGCAATGTTCGAATAATTGCGTGTTTGTCCATACACATCACCTCCTCAGCCAGATCGGCAAATTTTTTAATTTTTGCCGCTCTGGCTGATTCAGTGTACCAAGATATTCATGCAAAGCCAATAGCCATTTCGGCAAATTCCCAAATATTTGCCGAAATTGCTATTCTGTATGACTACAGCATTCAAATCTTGAAATAAGGTGTTTCAGAGTCATCAAA
>LVBE01000029.1 GCA_001603105.1 Spirochaetales bacterium Spiro_03 | reverse complement strand
TATTACTATAGGCTCAAGGGGAGAGCTCATCGATGAGAAGGAAGAGCATATCTATTTTGATGCTTGCAACGCTCTGGGTGTTCACTGCACTGCCGTCGGCGTTTGCCGCGACTCCTCCATTGCCCTTCTCCCGGATCGAGGTTCGTGGGCAAATGCCCGTCACCGAGGTGTTTCGCGTAGAGCAGAATGAGCAAGCCCTCAATTTCAACCTCGTTGAGAGTCGCAATAGCATTGTGCAGGTCGGGTCCTACACCCTGATCTCCAACAACACCGCCAGTCAATTCAAGCTCACCATCCGACCTGGCGAGAGTGGGACGCTCGATCAGTTCGCCTTCTCCCTCGACCGCGGCGAGCCGCTGTTGGAGGGCCAGCTCTCCGAGCTGCCGTTCTCGATCAAGGTCACGAGCCAGACAAGCCGAGGCACCAGCGTCGGTGGCTCGCGGGCTATGGCCAAGGACCTTGGGGTGCGTGGAGGCTTTTCCAACAACAACGCCATCCTCTATGAGAGCGGTGAAATCCTTGCTGAGATCCCCGATTTCAACCCTGACCGGTATGCCACCGGGCGCTACTCCGCAGCCCTGCAGCTCTCCATCGAGGTGATCTAGAGCAGGTGCTCATCCCAATCCAAGAGCTCTTCATCTTCATCGCCATCGAACTGCATCTTGATCAAATCACGAAGCCATTGATGATCTTCGTCACCACCTGATTCGCCGTTCATCGCCCCCTCGACAGGCAGCGCAAGCCAGCTGCTCAGTGCCATCAGTGCTTCGGATGAGGAAAAACAGGGCCGTTCATTGACGCTCTCAGTGTCTCCTCTCTTGCCCAATAGGTGGTAGGGACACTGGCTGCAACGCTCTGACAGTCTACAGAAGCGGATTACCTCACTGTACCATTCTCGATTGTTCATGGGACCAGCATACTCCAACAGATGCGTCATTTCTACCGCAAAGCGTTGGATTGTTCGATTAACTCATGATAGAATGCCAACCAATGAGATGAGGAGCGTGCATATGAAACCAACACTACTAGTATTGGCCGCAGGAATGGGAAGCCGATATGGAGGCATCAAGCAAATCGACGGGGTAGGATTGCATGGGGAGACATTGCTCGACTATAGCGTCTACGACGCCCAAAAGAGTGGGTTCGGCAAGGTCGTATTCATCATCCGTAGGGATATCGAAAAGGACTTTCGTGAACGGGTCTTTGACCGTGTCGCCCGCAACTTTGATGCATCCTACGTCTTCCAGAGCATGGACAGCCTGCTCAGCGAGGAGCAAAGGCGCCTCTCGGCCGGGCGAACCAAACCCTGGGGTACGGTCCATGCCTTGCTCTGTGCACAGGAAGCGGTCAATGAGCCCTTTGCGGTCATCAATGCCGATGACTACTATGGTCGCCAGGCGTTTGAGATCCTTGGCTCCCATCTCAGTGGTATTGACAACGACAGCACCGAACACGCCATGGTTGGCTACGTGCTACGCAACACGATGAGCCGCAGTGGAACGGTGAGCCGGGCGATCTGCTCCGTCGATGGTGGCTACCTGCTGAGCATGGAGGAGCACACCAAGATCGGCTATGAAGAGGACCGGATCATCAGCCGCCGTGATGATGGGCCGGTCGAACTGACCGGCTCCGAGCCGGTGTCGATGAACTTCTTCGGCTTTGCTCCCTCTGCGTTCAAGAGCTTTTCCTCATACTGGGAGCAGTTCATCAATGCAAACGTCACCTCGGCAAAGAGTGAGAGCTACCTGCCCAACGGAACGAGCGCCCTCGTGGAGCGCGGGGAGGGGAGGGTGCGCTTCTATACCACCGATGCGACGTGGTTTGGCATGACGTACAGCGAAGATCGCCCGATCGTCAAGGATGAGCTTGCCAAGAAGGTCAAAGCCGGCATATACCCCGAGAAGCTTTGGCAGTAGTGATCAGATCTGCGATGTGTCCGATTGGGACCGCCATGCGGCGGTCTCAATTGGTGTAAAGCCCTCACCGAGCACTTCATACGCCTCACCGACGACCATGAACGCCTCTTTGTCACAGCGATGGACGATCGAGGTGAGCATGCCCAGCTTGTTGTTGGAAATGACGCTCATCAGCACTGGGCGCGGCTGTTGGCTATACATCCCCTGTGCATCGATGAGGGTGGCGCCATGGCCGAGCTCAGCTAGGATGGCCTCTGCGATCTGCTGATGGTGGTCGCTGATGATCCACACGGTCTTTGCTGAACGAGTTCCGAGGGCGAGGATTGCCTTGTCGACGGTCACGCTGGTGATATAGACGGTGATGGCGGCATAGAGCGCCATCTCAAAGCCGAAGATGAAGGCGCTTGAGGCAATGACCAGTGCGTCGACGAGAAAGAGCGAGGTGCCCATCGACAGGGGGGTGAAGCGTGAAAGGATCTGGGCAAGGATGTCGGTGCCGCCGGTGTTGGCTCCGCTGCGCAACACCAGGCCGACCCCGATCCCCATCAAGGCTCCGCCACTGATGGCGCTGAGCAGGATCGAGAGTTCGCCTGAGTAGTCCAGTAGGCCAAAAAGACCAAAGAGCTGCTCAATGAGGGTAGTGAAGGCACCCAAGAGCAGGGTGCCCAACAGGGATTTGATGCCGTATTGAGGGCCGAAGATCGCCACTCCCAATACGAAGAGGGGAACCGAGAGGATGAGAATCATCAAGCCGGTATCAAAGCCAAGGGTATGGTGGAGGATGATGGCGATGCCACTGACTCCACCAGAGGCAATCTTTGCCGGGGCGCAGAAGAGGGCGATTCCCATCGCTGTGAGTAGCGATCCTATGATGATGTACGTGTACTCTTGAAGTTTGAATCTGAGCCTATCCATACCCAGAGCATACGCTTCCTAACTCAGTTTGTCACCAAGGTTGACAGAAAAGCCCTCGATGCGATCAAGCAGTAGAGCGGGATCTTCTTCAACGATCAGGGCATCGAGCAAGTCGGCCTTGATGAAGCCCTGGGCGTGAGCATGGCGCAAAAAGGCCAAGAGCGGATCGTAGAAGCCGGCGGTGTTCAAGAGCGCCACCGCTTTGGTGTGCAGACCCAGTTGCAGCCACGTAAAGACCTCCAGGATCTCCTCGAAGGTTCCGATGCCCCCAGCCATGGCGACAAAGCCATCGCTCATCTCGTACATCCGGGCCTTGCGCTCATGCATCGTGGGGGCGACGATCAGCTGCTCTTCCACCACCCGAAGGCGTACATCACTGCGGTCGAGGATCTGGGGCAGCACCCCGATGACCCGTCCGCCCTGGCTGTACAGTCGCTCTGCTGCAATGCCCATCAGACCTCGATTGCCACCGCCATAGACCATGGTCACACCACGGCGGAAGAGCAAATCCCCCATCTCTTGTGCTGCCTCTCGGTAGCGTCCATCAATTCCTTCACTGCTGCCGCAAAAGAGGGCAAGGCTCTGTATCTTCTTCATGGCTGAGAAGCCTATCGATGTGCGGCCCTTTGGGCAAGGGGAGGCTCTCCTCTTGTCGACAGCCTGGCAATCATGGTGCGCTATCGTCCCATGCAACATAACCCGGTAAAAAAGATTCCAAGTGGTACAATTGTGCGCACCCGGGCAGCTGAAGTACACTATGCAGAGGAGTGTTATGTCATGGTAAAAATACCCAAGATCCTTGCCATCCTTATGATCGTTGTTGTGTTGACCGGCTGTCTGTCCACAAACACCGGCGAAGTGGGTTTGTATCGACAACAGCCCCGAATCGAGAGTGGGTGTACCTTTGACCTGGGCGATGGGCTCTCGCCTCTGGCCGACCTCTTCTCCGATCGGCTTCAGAGTATGACGATCAAGGCTCCACTGGACTGGGACGACCCACAGAAGGGGGAGATCGACCTGGCCCTGCTCATAGTGAAAGCCGGCGATCCTCTGAGGCGAAAGGGAGCGATCATTTTCAATCCAGGGGGCCCCGGCGGCGATGGCTTGGCCTACGGTCTACTCTACGCGTACCTGTGGGGGGCCCTTGGCCATGAGGACAGCGAGGTCGCACGCCTCTTTTTCCTTCTTACCGAAGAGTACGACCTAGTGGGTTTTTCGCCCAGAGGAGTTGGATCGAGCACCCGCCTGGAGGCCAAGGGTGCGATGGATATTCGTCCTGCCCTGCTGCTCAGCGCCGATGACTCCCCCCAGAATCTCTTGGCTAATCGCGCATATGCAAACGCCCTTGCTGACGCCCTTTCAGCTGATCGGCTCTTGCCATACATCGACACCGAATCTACGGCCAGGGATCTGGACTTGATCCGTCACCTCCTTGGAGAACAACAGCTCAACTACGTGGGCATCAGCTGGGGCGTATGGCTCGGCACCTGGTATGCCCGCCTCTTTCCCGACCGGGTCGGTAGGATGCTCTTTGTCGGCAATACCGATATCACCACACCCCTGACCGACGCGTGGCTTGCCCAAGATCGCCTGATGCAGCGCGTCTTAGACCATGTCATCGCACCCTTTGGCGCAGCCCATCCTGCTCTCTTCGGTCTCGGCGATGATGCAGTTCGCATCAGCAGCCTTCCGAATACGTTCGACCCTCACCTCAAGGACATTACAGCCAGACGCCTGGAAGCGCACATCGCAGAGAGCGTCAACGCCCCACTTGAGCTTCTCACCCTCAAAGCTGCCTCGCTGGTGGATGCCGGGTTACGGAGCCAAGGTAAGCTCGGTCTCAAGAAGTGGATCGGCGAGGCTGCAATCGATGTGGCTGTCCACTATGAAGAGGTGGTGCGCACCCTGGCCTTGGAGATTGCCGACACCTACCTTGATGCAGGTAGCCTACCTGGCGATATCGAGGCCAGTGATGCGGTCTTCTGGGCCGTCGTTGCCAACGATGGGCCAAAGCGCTATGAGTCAGAGAGCTGGGACGTAGCCAACAGGCTCAATGCAAGACTGTATCCGACCTTTGGTGCGTATGCACTGGCAAACCCGGGCATCTTTTGGGACGGAGGAGAGACGGGAGTGCTGCCGACCTTGGAGAGCATCGATGCCACGGCGTTGCTCATCCAGTCAGAGCTTGATCCCTTCACCCCACTTGAGGGGGCGCTTCGCACCCTGTCTCTGCTGCCAAAGGCATCCATGATCGTGCTGGAGGGTGAGTACCAACATTGCCCGCTCGTGCCATACGGCGATGAGCGTATGGACATGGCGATCGCCCGGTGGCTAGGCGAGGGGATTTTGCCTGAACGCCTTTCGACGGTCGAAGGCATTCCCTTGGAGCGCTATTTGTAGCAGATGAGGTTTTTATCGGGTAACATTATTTGGATTTGCTTGTTATATTGCTATGGAGCGTGTATTATAGTGTCAATAGGCGCCTCTGCTTTTTTGATGCCGGCCCATCCGTGGCTATAAATAGGAGTTATGTACTATGAGAGCGAAATTCATTGCATTGTTGACAATCCTGGTCGTGGTACCAGTCTTGGTGTTCGCCGCCCCTGTGGTCGTTACCTGGGAGTGGATGCTGGAAGACCCGATGGTAACCACTTTCCGTTACCAGCTTGACGGAGAGGATGAGGCCAACTGGACGGTTGTCGACTCTTTCGTCACCTCCTACACCGAACATGGCTTGGATGGAAGTGTGCCACACACCCTCTATTTGCAGCAATCCTATGATGGAGTCAACTTCAGTGGCAGTGCGCTCTCCGTTGCCGAGCCCCTGCTCGACATCGAAGATGAGATCATCGATGAGAGCGTGGCAGAAGAGCCGGCTGTCGTCGTCGAGGAGCCGGTTGCTGTCGCCGAACCGGTCGCTGTCGCCGAACCGGTCGCTGTCGCCCCACAGCCCGTCGTCGAGCCCAAGGCAGCCAAGAGCAAGGCAGCGAGCCGCTACTACACCACCATCACCCTTGGCGGTACCTTCAACTACCAGCTTGCCAACGGCATGGGAGCGTATGATCAGTACAACGGCAAGGTCGGCGTCGGATTGAACTTCAACAACATCGTCACCTTGAACAAGGCAATGGGCATCGGCCTCGATGTCGATGTGGCCTACAGCCCGTATTTGAAGGCAGCAACCGGTTGGAAGCAAGCCTCCGGAGATCTCTTACACTTCAAGTTCACCGACTTCTTTGGCGCCTTTGACCAGGCCCTCAGCGTCTCAGCTTCCGCGATGCTGAACATGCATACCTCCAAGGTCGCCTTCGATCTCGGCCTCGGTGGCTTCTTCGTCTGGGGACCGGATCTTCTCGATACCTCCGCCGACCACATGATCATCGGAGCTCTGGCCAAGGCATCGCTTGCCTACCGCTTCAACAAGACCGTCAGCCTTGGGGTCAGCGGCACCTATGGCGTTGCACTGAGCGAAGGCAAGGTCTCGTCCTTCAGCGACCTGCCCATGAGTGCAGAGGGTAGCCTCTTTGTAGGATTCTCCTTCTGACCGACGAGCAAGAGCTGTATACACGTTCAGAGCCCGCACAAGCGGGCTCTGCCTATGTTCGAGCGCGACTATGTTGTCACCTGCTGTGAATCCAAGCTCGAGGCAGATGTTCAACTTCGGCCTCGCTGGTCGGAAGGTTTTGCTTCTTCTAGGCGTCAGCCTTGACCTTTCTGACAAGCTTGGGACGCTTGGGTTCTGCGACCTTGATGACCTGACGGTGGGTGATGAGGTAGGTAGCGTGGATGTCGGCCCACTGTTTGAAGTCATCGCCGATGGTTCGCTCGCTGATCTCAGTGACGTGATACTGCTCTTCCACCCACCGATCGAGGTTGAACCGGCGATAGTTGGTGGAGAAGATCAAAGTCCCGTGCCAGTCGAGGCGGTCCATGCACTTTCGGATGAGTTTTGCGTGGTCACGGCCGACATCGAAGAAGGACCTGCCCTTGCCGTTTGAGAAGGTCGGAGGGTCGCAGAAGATTACATCGTAGCGATCGAAGGTCTGGTAGAGGAAATCAAGGACGTCGGTTTGGTAGAAGAAGTGGTTCATACCCCCAAAGCCGTTGAGCTGCATGTTCTTCTCCGCCCACTTGAGGTAGGTCGCCGAGGCGTCGACGCTGACGGTGGACAGTGCCCCTCCCTTCGCCGCCTGCACTGTCGCAGTGCCGGTATAGCAGAAGAGATTGAGAAAGCGCTTGCCTTCGGTCATCGTTGCGATCTCAGCGCGGATAGGGCGATGGTCAAGGAAGATACCGGTATCCAGGTAGTCGGTGAAGTTGACCAGATAGCGCGCTCCATTCTCATTGATGATGAAGAACCGGTCACTGTTGGCTAGCTTTTCATACTGGTCAAGGCCCTTTTGGATGCGTCGCCTCTTGACGAAGATCCGCTCCCGATCCACCATCGTAGCGCGTTCGGTCGCATCGATCAGCTCAGTGAGGTGCTGCTCGGCAACCTCCGCTTCGACGCTCTGCGGCGCTTCATACTCGTAGAGGACCACCCATCGTTTCTCATAGAGATCGATGGCGGCATTGTACTCTCCCAAATCCCGGTCATAGATCCGCCAATTGGTGACCCCTTGCTGCTCCATGGCCGCTCCGATGGTCGCGAGGTTTTTTATCAGGCGGTTGTACACCGTCTGCGCCCCTTCGCTCAGCGGCTCACTGAGGCGCCTCTCGCGTGCCTCTTGAGCACGACGGGTCATCTCTGCCCGTTCGGCAGCGGTAAAGACACGGTAGTGTGCTATCTGACACGGGATCCCGCCGCTAGAGAGGGCATTGGTCCGCGTCGGCTTCATGTCGATATATTCCAAGAGCTCGGGATTGCCGCTCATGACCGTGATGCGCCAACCGCCAAAGTATTGTTGCCACACCTCGCTCATTGTTCGATAGAGATCGATGAGGTTGCCTTCTAGGCGAATGCCATACGGGGGATCAGTGATGATGTAGCCTTCCTCTAGGGGTACATCATCCTCTGTGATCTCCTTGAACTCCTTGACGCGGAAATCGATGAGGTGGTCGACACCTGCCTCCTCAGCCGCCCGCTTTGCAATGGCCACTGCCTTGGGATCGCGGTCCCACCCGTAGATGGCGATCGGTCGCTGGCGACCGAGCTGTTCGCGCCTGAGGGCCTCTTGTATCACTTCGTCGTAGATCGCTTGGTCATGGATCGGCAGAAAGAGGAAGGCGAAGGTGCGCGCCTTGACCAGGCCCGGGGCCCGGTCGGCTGCCCAGAGCGCCGCCTCGATGGCGATGGTTCCCGACCCACAGAAGGGATCGATGAGGACAGGGGCTCGCTGTTCGCGCACCATCGCCTTGTACCATTCGCTGCGATAGATCAGGGCGCTGGCCACGTATTCGCTCATCACCGCGTCAGTCTGGTCGTCACGGTAGCCACGCTTATGCAGTGCACGGCCTGAGAAGTCGACGAACCAGCTGACGTGGTACTCGTCGACATGGAGGTGGAAGGTTATGTCACTCTCCTCGGTATCAACCTCAGGGCGCAACCCGTCAAAGTGTTCGCGGCAGCGGTCGACGATGGCATCCTTGACCCTGATGGCTCCGAACTTGCTGTTGCGCAGATACGGGCAGTTCTTCACCGTATGGGTGATGGCAAAGCTCACCGACGGGTTGAGCCACTGCTCCCACGGAAGGGCCAGGGAGGCTTCGTACAATTCGTCGGCGCTTTGGATGTCATCGTCCTCCCAAAGGCCGAGCATGAGGCGCGTGGAGGTACGGCTGTAGAGGCAGAACCGGTAGGCGGTTGCAAGGTCGGCTGAGAATTCAACGCCGCCGCTGACCGCCCTGATGTCGGTGGCACCGACAAGTCGTGCCTCTTCTTCAATGATATCGGTCATGTGCAGGGCACTGGTTGCAAAAAAGATCATCTGTGGTTATTCTCCGCGCCCTAAGAGCGCCTTCAGTTCATCGTTGGTGTAGTAGTAGTGGGTGTTGCAGTTCAGGCAGACCAATTCCAAGGGAAATGGTCCGTTTGTCAAAATATCGGCTCGCTCGCTCTCTTCGAGTTGCGTGAGGTAGGTGTCGTACTGGTCGCGTGAACAGGGGCATGCGAAGGCCAGCTGCTGGCGTTGTAGATAGTGGACATCAAAGGGCTCGTAGTGTTCCTGGACGAAGTGCTTTATGTCCCCTCCGCCGGCGATGTAGGCGCCGATGGAGGGGAGGGTGGAGCTCAGATCCTCGACAGCTGCAAGTGTTGCCTCATCACAGCCGGGGAGAGCTTGGATGAACAGGGCACCGCTGCCGTCCACCGTCCCGGCTTCAGTAAAGTGGATCGAGAGGATGATCAGGGTGGGGGTTTGCTCGGACTGCTGGAAGTAAAAGGCCAGATCCTTGGCCAAATCGCCATACTGCATCATCACCTGGCCGCTGAAGGGACTCTTGCGACCTTCGAGGATCTTGGTGATGGTCAGAAATCCCGGCCCATAGAGCTCGTTGAGATTGAGACTCTCAAGCGGCTTCTCCAGAGGAATCGGGTTGTGTTTCAGGTACCCCCGAACTCCCCCGTTTGCCCACGCCTCGGTGTAGACCCCTCCGATAGGCCCTCCACACTCGATGTTCAGCTGAACTCGGTCATTCTCCTTGACGGTACTGGCCAGTAGGCCACCGGCTAGGTATGCCTGGCCAAGGACATAGGTCTCCAATAGGCCGGTCTCGTGGTTGGCGCGCATCTGGTTGATGAGGCCGGTGGCTGCGATTGCAGTGAGCCGGATCTGCCCGCGGTGCAGAAGAAACACCTCCCTTCCATCGGGAGGAAGGGAGGAGAGGTGTGCTGTCAGGGTGCTATCGGAAATCTCTCTCTTGATCATAGGGGCTCAGATTAGACAATGACCTCACTTTTTGCAAGAGTGTGGAAGTCGTCTCCGCTGATGACCTCATGCTCCAAGAGGTGCTCTGCGATGGTGTTCAGCGCCTTTTTGTTCTTCTCAAGGTTCTCCTTCACCACTGCATAGCGCTCGTTGACGATCCGGGCGGTCTCGCTGTCGATGTACTCCTGGGCCTTCTCTGAGTACTCGCGTGAGCCGGCGACCCCGGCGATGCCGCTCTGGGTGGTCGGCAGCGTGATGTTGCGGTAGCGCTCACTCATGCCGAACTCCGTGATCATCCGCCTGACAAGGTCGCTAGCCCTGCTGATGTCGTTGCCTGCCCCGGTGGAGATCTCGCCAAAGACTACCTCTTCGGCGGCACGGCCACCGAGCAGGGTATCGATGTTGCCCAAAAGCTCGGCTTCACTGAGCAGGAAGCGATCTTCGGTGGGGTACTGCAGGGTGTAGCCCAATGCCCCAAGGCCTCGGGGGATGATGGAGATCTTGCTCACCGGCTCAGCTCCTTCGGTGAGGTAGGCGGTCAGGGCATGGCCGGTCTCGTGGTAGGCGACGCGGGTACGCTCCTTCTCGTTGAGGATCCGGCTCTTGCGCTCAAGGCCTGCCACTGACTTCTCGATCGCCTCCTCAAAGTCCGCCTGGCTGACGCTGGTACGTTTGGCACGCACCGCCATCAAGGCAGCTTCGTTGGCGATGTTGGCAAGGTCTGCTCCGGCAAGACCGGCGGCTCCCTGGGCGATCTTTTTCAGATCGACGTCATCGCCGAGCTTGATGTTGCGCGTGTGGATCTTCAGGATCTCAAACCTGCCGTCAAGGTCGGGCTTGTCGATGAGGACCTGGCGGTCAAACCGTCCGGGGCGCAACAGCGCCGGGTCAAGGATCTCCGGTCGGTTGGTAGCGGCTAGGATGATGACGCCGGTACGGGAGTCAAAGCCATCCATCTCGACGAGCAGCTGGTTCAGTGTCTGTTCACGCTCATCGTTGCCCCCGATGCCTGCGGCGACGCGCGAGCGACCGATGGCGTCGATCTCATCGATGAAGATGATGCATGGAGAGTTCTCCCTTGCCTGGCGGAAGAGGTCACGGACCCGGGCAGCTCCGACGCCGACGAACATCTCGACGAAGTCGGCCCCGCTCATCTTGAAGAACGGAACACCACTCTCTCCGGCAACCGCCTTGGCTAGCAAGGTTTTGCCTGTCCCAGGAGGTCCGACGAGCAGTACGCCCTTGGGAATCTTGCCTCCGATCTCGGTGTACTTGGTCGGGTTCTTGAGGAAGTCGACAACCTCCTCAAGCTCATACTTGGATTCATCGGCTCCGGCAACGTCGGCGAAGCGGATTCCGGTATCTCCTTCGGCGACGATCTTGGCCTTGTTCTGGTTGAAGGAGAGGACCCCTTGTCCGCCTCCTCCCATCTTGGAGAAGAGGAAGCGCCAGATCAGGATGATGAAGACAAAGGGCAGTGCGTAGCTCAACAGCGATGACAAGAGACTTGGCTTGGCCGGTGGGGTGGCGTAGTACTCAACGCCTTTGGTGTCCAAGAGGGGGATGAAGGAAGGATCGTCAACTTTGTATGTCGTGTACGATTGCAGGGCGCTCTGGTCGTCACTGATGAATGAACGCACATCCTGGGCAACGCTCTCACGGTTGAAGGAGTAGCCGACAAGCTTTTCTTGTTCGATCGCCACCCGCTTGATGGCCCCTTGCTCCACCAGTTGCTTGAACTGGGTGTAGTCCACTGAGTGGACAGTGCTCTGTCGGGTACTCATGAATGAGTTCAATGCCATGAACAGGATGATGATGATGAAGAAGTACCAAAAGGAGAATGTGAAGCGCTTCTTATCCTTGCTGCCGTTCTCGTTGAGGTGAACACCCGGCTCGATGTTCAGTTTTTTCTTGAAGGAATCCTTCCAATCTTTGTTCTCTTTTGCCATATGCAATTCCTTGGGTCGGGATGGGAATGGGGAGAGTCCGACACCCTCAATATACCCCCGCAATTGTCAATCGGCAACAAGAAGGGTATAGTGGGCACCTATGGGTGACGTCGTCATGGTAACCGGTGCCTCAAAGCGTCTGGGCAAGGCTGTGGCCACTGCCCTGGTCCAAAGCGGCTGGGCTGTCATCATCCACACCCAGGTGGCGGATGCAGCGCTTCGAACATATGTGTCCTCGCTAGAGAGCATGGGTGGACAGTGCGCGATCGTCGAGGGGGATCTTAGCGACCCGGCGGCGATAGCGCCACTCTTTGAGCGCGCGCTCTCCCTCTTTGGCCGCATTGATCATCTGATCAACAACGCCTCACTCTTTGCCCCGCTCTCAGTCGAAGAGACCACCATCGAGGCGTTCGAAGCCTTGATGACTTTGCACAACACTGCACCATTCTTTCTCTCCAAGGCTCTGTTCCTCCACCTGGTAAAGCGTGGGGCCACCGGGTCGGTCATCAACATCGGAGACGCAACCGTAGCCAGCCCCAAGGCGAGCAGGCCTGCCTACTACACTGCCAAGGGAGCCCTCATGGCCCAGAGCAGGGCCTTGGCCGTGGCGCTGGCACCGACGGTGCGGGTCAACGTCATCTCGCCAGGACCGATTCTCTCAACGGATGCCGACCAGGAGTACTTCGAACGGATGGAGCAGCGCCTGCCGCTTAAGAAGACCGGCGAGCCAAGAGAGGTCATTGAGGCGGTGCGCTACCTTTTGGGCGCAACCTTTGTCACCGGAAGTGAGTTGGTAGTCGACGGGGGGCTTCAGCTTTTGTAGATTGTATGGAGTTCCTCTGCCTTCCCTTGCCTCATATTGCCTCTTCATACCATAGTTGGAATGATACCATTGTATATACAGGAGTCTTGCCCATGCACCATATCCGGACCCGAATCCTTGGCGCGGTAGTCATCGCCACCTTGATAACCGCCCCACTGGCCGCTCTGCCACTCTCACGCATCGTAGACGAAGCCTTTGCCAAGAGTGCAAAGATGCGGGACCTGGAGCTGACAAAAACCGACACGCTGTTGACTATCAGCCGCAACCAAGCCGAGGATGGGGTGGGGGTGACGGTATCAGGTGACCTGAAGACCACCGTGAACTTTGACACCTCCTCAACGTCGCTTACTTCTTCTGGCATAGCAGCCACCATCGCTCTCCCCGATGACGGTAATACCACCATAAAGGTATCCACTGGCACCCTCTCCTACAACACGAACAAGAACACCTACTCCTTCGCCCCAGCAGTCGGGGCAAGCCATACCTTCACCTATGGCTTGACCGACGATAATCGCAAGAGCCTGACCAATCGACAGACCGAACTGCTGGCAACCTCGACCTATGAACTCAACCGGCTCAACTTCACGACCTCTCTCTACACCCAGATCGGCGCTATTCTCGACAACGAGAAGAACATCAAGAGAACGACCAAAGAGCTCAACGACCTGCAGCGGACCTTGGAGCAGAACTTGACGCTGCAGATTGTGCGCAAGGACAGCCTCATCTACCGTGCCAGCGAGCAGGCGATCAAGAGCAAGCAGACCGCCCTTGAAGGCCTTGAGCGCTCAAAGGAGCTCTATCTGAGTCAGTTCAGAAACCTCGCGGGCTTTGATTGGGACGGCGTTGAATCAATAGGTGAACCTACTCTGTTGTTCACGGCAAACCCCGCTGCCAACAGCAGCCTCAAGCTCAAGAAACTTGCCGTCGACCTTGCCAAAGAGGAGCTGGCTCTGCTGAAGGCCGTCTATACCAACAAGAGCCTTGTTGTGGGGGGCAGTGCGGAGTTTGTTTCTGCAAAGACAATAGCAGGATACAGCAATGCTATTACAGCCGCTGGTTCTGCGGCATTGGCGGGCAATCAATACAAGCTATCAGGCAGTATATCCGCAACCTATGATATTGATGGCAACACCTTCACCCCCACCTTGACCATCGGAGGGTCGTGGTCCAACAACCCCTCCTCCTATAGTGAAGGGTTGAAGATCCAGCAGGCGGAGAACAAAGTCCTGACCGCTGAGCTTGCCTACCAGAGCGCGGTGGACGAGTACAACCAGAACGCCGCGACACTTGAGAGTAGCATCGCCTCCTATCTGATGAACCATGCCCTGCTTGTGCAGAGCATTGAGTACAACCGCCAGACCCTTGAACAGCAAGAGGAGCTCTATCGGCGCGGCCTTGCGACAGCAGAGCAGGTAGCGGATGCCCGCTTTGCTGTTGAGATCGATGCCTATGCGTTGGATGCCAGTTTGCTGGAAGGGTTGAAACTAGAGAATCAAATCAAGAGCCTCGGACTATAAGGAAGGAAATCAATGAGCGAGAACAGAAGCGAAAACCACGTACGAAACCAGCTGCGCAAGAAAATGCGGCGCCAGCGCATCAGGCGCATCATCACAGCGGTGATCATCATCGCCCTCATCGGCGCAAGCTTCTACCTCTATCGGTTCTACCAGCAGAATGACCGCCTTCCTTGGAGCGAGAAGAAAGCGCCAATCGCTGCGGTCAAGGAAGTTGAGGCGAAGGTCACCGAATCGGTCTTCACCTCCACCATCGATCTCTCCGGCTATGTGGAGCCCAACGACATCCAGAAGGTTCTGCTACGCGCGAGCGGCACGGTCACCGATGTGTATGTGAAGGAGGGCCAGCGTGTCGCTAAGGGCGACGTCCTCATCGCCATCGACGATACGAGCCAGCGCTACAACGTAGCGACCATTGAGGCGAATCTGGAGAAGATGCGCCTCACCGGGGGCCAGCGCGACATCGACTTGCTAGAGATGCAGCTCGCCTCGGCAAAGAAACTCTTGGACAACACTCGTGCCTATGCCAACTTCGATGGGGTCGTCGCTTCAGTGAATGTCAACGTAGGCGATTACTTTGACGCCGGCTCAGCGGCGATGACGATCATCGACCGCGATACCCTGAAGGCGACCGTTGAGATCGATGAGATCGACATGCAGTATGTAGAACTCGGACAGCGGGCTGTGCTGCACTTCGACTCCTATCCTGACTCTTCGATCGAAGCTGTGGTCGACTACATCCCCATGATCGGGCGCTACACCAACCAGGGTATCGGTGTCATGGACGTCGAGCTGAAGATTCCGTCGCCCCCATCATCGATCGCCCCAGGCTACACCTTCGATGGATCGATCACCAGCGAAGGGGAGGCCAAGGTCATGCTCATTCCCCAGAATGCCGTGACCACCAGCCGAGGCAGCAGCACCGTGACCAAGAAGCTCGCCGATGGTACGACGACCAAAGTCCCGGTGACGGTCAAGTACCTCGGTGAGGGAATGAGCCAGGTCCTCAGCGGAGACATCAAGGTCGGTGACACATTGGTTGTGCGTCTCACCGTTACCTCAAACCCCTTCGCCGCCCTCGGGGATCGGCCACAGATGGGGCAGCAGATGAGGATGTTCTGATATGGCCGATAGCGTAATACGCCTAGAGGATGTCTCTCGCTACTACCTGATGGGTGAGTTTGTCGTCAAGGCCCTCGATGGGGTGTCGGTTGACATCACCCGCGGTGAGTTCACCGCCATCATGGGGCCATCGGGTAGCGGCAAGTCAACGATGATGAACCTCATCGGCTGCCTCGACACCCCTACCAGTGGCTACATCGACATCGATGGGGAGAATACTGCTGGGCTCAATGAAGCCGAGTTAGCCTACATTAGAAACCGCAAGGTAGGCTTCATCTTCCAGCAGTTCAACCTCTTGGGCAAACTGTCCGCTTTGGACAATGTCATCACCCCCCTGCTCTATGCAGGCGTCTCAGTCAGGGAGCGAAAAAGCCGGGCTATCCATGCCTTGGAGCGGGTAGGGTTGGCCGACCGGATGGACCACCGGCCCAATGAGCTCAGCGGAGGACAAAAGCAGCGTGTCGCCATCGCCCGGGCTTTGGTGAACAACCCGACGATCTTGCTCGCCGATGAGCCGACCGGGGCGCTGGACAGCCGCACCGGAGGGCAGATCATGGAGCTCTTTGAGGAGCTCAACAGCGAAGGGCGGACTGTCGTCCTCGTCACCCATGACCGCGACTTGGGGATGCGGTGCCACCGCCAGATCCACCTCCGCGACGGCAAGGTGGAGGCCTGACATGCTGATCGAAAACATCAAACTCGCCTTCAATGCCATGCGCGGCTCGAAGATGCGCACCGTGCTCAGTCTTCTGGGAATTGTCATCGGTGTCGCCTCGGTCGTTGCCATCCTCACCATCGGCGACAGTGCTTCCAAGTCAATCACCGACTCCATCGCCGTCGGCGGCCTCGATATGGTCACGATCTTCCCCTCATCAGGGCAGCGCAGCAGCGGCATCTTCGATGAGGCATTCGGCGATATGCTGCGCAGCGATGTCGACGGAGTCGGTGCGGTCCTGCCACAAAATAGTTCAAATGCCCGGATCCGTAACGGCAAGGAGTCAGTCAGCGCCTCTGTCTCTGGTGTGCTCAGCACCTATGGCTCGACGCTGAACCTCGAGTATGCAGAAGGCGAGTTCTTCTCTGCCATCGATAACATCAACCGGCGTCAAGTGGTGGTCCTCGGTTCAGGAATCGCCGCCGATCTCTTCCCCGGACAGGAAGCGGTGGGCCAGTATGTCAGTCTCTTTCGCACCCAGGCCAAGAGCTACCTGGTCGTCGGAGTTCTGGAGAGCAAGGATGCCACCTTCAGTCTCTCCTATGACCGGACGGTCTTCATCCCATACAACACCTACAGTCAACGCTTCATCAGGACCACTAGCGTCGGCTCCTATGTGGTGAAGATCGCTGAGGGGTATGAGACCATCGAGGTCAGTGACCGGATCACTGAATATCTGGACAATATCGTCGGCACCGACGGCTACAGCATCTTCAGCCCGGCATCGCTTGCCGAGATGGCCGAGCAGATTACCTCTACCTTCAGCTCCTTCCTCGCCCTCATCGCAGCTATCAGCCTCTTGGTTGGGGGCATTGGGATCATGAACATCATGCTGGTTTCGGTGGCTGAGCGAACCAAGGAGATCGGCGTGCGCAAGGCACTGGGTGCGAGCCCCAACGTCATCCGTGGCCAGTTCCTTGTCGAGGCGCTGACGTTGACGCTGCTAGGCGGTGTGTTGGGCATCGGCTTGGGCTCGCTGCTCAGCCTAGTTGTGACCAACATGCTCGATTGGTCGTTGCATTTATCATATGCCTCGTTCATACTTGCCATGGGTTTCTCGATGTTCGTCGGTATCTTCTTTGGCTGGTATCCGGCTATGAAGGCGTCACGCCTGGACCCGATCGAAGCATTGAACTACGAGTGATCCGTACGGGGGTGTGATAATTGAAGAGAGGGCGGACACGATGGGTGATCGGTGATGCAAAAGAGCCATTCATTGTCATCACCAGTCTTGTCATTGCCTTTCTGCTGCTCATCTTCCTCGTCGCCTTCCTGACCACGGCCCTCATTGAACGCGAGCAGCTTCGGATGCAGAGCGAGGCAGAACGAGCCTTCAACTCCGTCTTCCTCGCCCTGCAGGACTCTACGGCCAAAGCGTTGAAGACGATGGCCGAAGAGCATGTCAGCGGCATCGGGGTGTATAGCTCGATGGGCAGGCGGGTGCTCAGCCTCGGCAATGTGCCGATGACCATCCCGCTGGATCGGTTTTCATCCTCACTTGAGTTGATCAACAAATCCAACCCCAATACCGGGGTGGCGTCGTACAACCGCGCCACCAAGATGATCGAGTACATCCGCTTCAGCCGCCTGACGATCCTCCTTGATACCGGCCAGCTCACCCTTACCGAGAGTGGGCTGCTGCCTACCCCCATCGATTTTCCTGATGTACTCTACCTCCACTTCGATGGGGAGGCGTACCACCAGCGCCTGGTGTTGATCGGAGCCATCGGCATTGTCTCTACGCTGGTGCTCATCGCCCTCTTTCTCTTGGTGCTGAACATCTATCGCTCCAACCGCCGCTACCGCGAAACCCTCGCCAAGCAGGAGAGCCTGGTGAACCTGGGCCAGGCTGCCCGTACACTGACGCATGAGATCAAGAATCCGCTCAGCGCCATCACGATCCAGCTCGCTCTCTTGAAGAAGACGCTGCCACCGGCCTATGACGGGGACTTGGTCGTCATCGACCAGGAGCTGAACCGCCTCTCCCTATTGACCAACAAGGTCAGTGATTTCCTGCGCAATCCCTTAGGCAACCCGGTGCAAGTCGATCTGAACGAGCTTTTGGAGACGTTGATCAAATGCTTTGACAAACCAATCGCCTTTTTTAGCGAACGGCGCCACTACATCGACTTCGATGAGGATCGGGCCCGTTCGGTCTTTGAGAACCTGCTCAAGAATGCCGTAGAAAGCGCAGGTGATGGTGATCCCAACGTCGAAGTTGAGATCATCAGCGGCAAGCGTAATACCCTGCACATCTACATCATGGACCGGGGATCTGGAATTCCGGCAACTGAGGCACGCAAGATCTTCGACCCCTTCTTCACGACCAAGATCCATGGCTCGGGCATCGGCCTCTCCATCTCGCGCCAGTTCGTCAAAGCCCGAGGCGGCACCCTTCGCCTCTATCGTCGAGACGGCGGAGGGACGGTCGCCGAAGTGACGCTGCCCAAAAGCATCCACCCGAGCAAGAAAGGGACAAAGGACACACCATGAGAATTCTGATCGTCGATGATGAGCCCAACATCCGTCTTCTGATGCGCCGCTACCTAAGCCTCGATGGCATCGACAGTGATTGTGCAGAGAATGGCCTCTCGGCGCAGCGGATGCTCAGCGAAGAGCACTACGACGCCTGCCTCATTGACTTGAAGATGCCTGGCATGGATGGCCTGTCGCTGATCAAATGGATTCGAAGCGAAGGCTTTCGCATGCCCATCATCATGATCAGCGCCCACGGGGAGATCAGTGACGCCGTCACCGCCCTCAAGGAGGGTGCACAGGATTATATCATCAAGCCCTTTGATCCCGAGGAGCTCGTCATCCGCCTTAAGAAGCTCGTCGACGCCCAGCAGCTGCGCAATGTCGTAGAGAGCGAGGGAAGGGGCAAGGCCGATGAGGCCGGACCGGTCTTTGTCGGAGAGAGCGCTGCCATCAAGAGGATCAAGGAGGTCATCGAGCGCATCAGCGACACCTCATCGATCGTCCTCATCACCGGCGAGAGTGGGACCGGCAAGGAGGTCGTCGCTCGTGAGATCCACCACAAGAGCGCCCAGCACAGCGGCCCCTTTGTCGCCATCAACATCGGTGGGGTGCCTGAGAATCTGCTGGAAAGTGAGCTCTTTGGCTATGAGAAGGGTGCCTTCACCGGGGCGGTCGGGCGTAAGACGGGGATGTTCGAGTTGGCTAGCGGTGGTACGCTCTTTCTCGATGAGATCGGGGATATGCCCCTGTCTCTGCAGGTAAAGATCCTACGGGTGCTCCAGGAGAAGCGTATCACCCGACTCGGTGGGACTACCGCGATGCCGATCAATGCCCGGATCATCGCGGCGACGAACAAGAACCTTGAGGAGCGAGTCCAAAGTGGCGCATTTCGTGAAGACCTCTTCTACCGCCTCAATGTGGTGAGGATCAGCATCCCCCCGCTCAGGCAGCGACGAGAGGATATCCCGATCCTCGCTGCCGGCATCCTCAGGCGCTTGCGCGCTGAGATGGGCCATCAGGTGGTCGGCCTCTCTCCTTCTGCGCTGGATCTGCTCTGTCAGCATGACTTCTATGGCAATGTGCGGGAGCTTGAGAATATCCTGGAGCGCGCCGTGATCTTTGCAAACGGCGAGGTGATCCAAAGCGATGAGCTTGACCTGCGTGGCTCGGTACCGCTTGCCTCCTCAGTCGAGGTCGATGAGCGACCGGCGGCGATACAGCCACGGTCGCTGAAGGAGATCGAGATGGAAGCGATCATCAGGGCACTGCATCGCTGGGAGGGCAACCGCACCCGTGCTGCCGAGGAGCTGGGCATCAGCCGGCGGACTTTGATCAACAAGATCGCCGAGTATGAGTTGAATTTGTAGGAGTGTACAGTATGAAGATACCATCAGAGTGGGACCTGTCTCCCATCTATCCAAGCTGTGAGAGCGTCGAGTTCTCAAACGACCTCGCCTCGGTTGTCGAAGGGGCCACCGCCTTGGAGGCGTACCTCAAAGAGGAGGGGTGTGAACTCAAGGAGGCGGTCGACCGCTTTGAGTCTACTGTCGATCGCTTCGCAAACCTCTACGCCTACGCTTCGGCGGTGTTGACCCTCAACACCTCAAGCGAAGTCGGCCTACGGGCGGTAAGCCAGGCGGAGGAGGTCTCCCTCTCGATTGAGAAGGCCTCGGTCTGTCTGATGAACTTCCTTGCCACCAGGGGCGAAGAGATCGCAGAGCGCACGGCCGAAGGTGGTGACCTTGTTGCCTACCGCTACCCGCTCTCACAGCTCCTTGAAGAGCAGCGCCACCTGATGAGCGCTGAGATGGAGGACCTTGCCGCAGATCTCGGTCGCAGTGGCGGTGATGCCTTCAGTCGCCTGCAGCAGGCGATGGGGTCGGCGATCAGCTGCGAGTGGGGAGAGGAGGGTCCAAAGAGTGTCGTTGAGCTACGCAACATGGCAAGCGACAAGGACCGCGAGGTGAGAAAGAGGGCATACGAGAGCGAGATCAGCCTCTTTGAGGCGTATGAGATCCCCTTCGCCGCAGCCCTCAATGGAGTCACCGGTACCACCCTCACCCTCGCCAAGCGGCGCAAGTGGGACTCCCCGCTGGCTCGCTCGCTTGCCACATCACGGATCGACGGTGAGATCCTCGCTTCGCTTATCGGCGCCATCGAGGCCAACCTGCCCAACTTCCGCCGCTACCTGAAGGCGAAGGCGGCTCTGCTGGGCGTCGAGGAGCTCGCCTTCTTTGACCTCTTCGCCCCGGTCGGCACCCATGCCCGCCCCTACACCTACGAGGAGGCGCACGCCTTCATCGTCAAGCAGTTCTCCGCCTTCTCGCCCAAGATGGCCGCCTTTGCCGACAACGCTTTCAAGAAGGGGTGGGTCGATGCCTTCAGCCGCCCGGGCAAGGTAGGGGGTGCCTACGACACCTCCTTCCCCCTGGCCAAGGAGAGCAGGATCCTCTCCAACTTCGACAACTCCTTCGGTGGGGTGTCGACCCTTGCCCACGAGCTTGGCCACGCTTGGCACGACTCGGTGGTCCTGGACAAGCCCTACCTGCTTCGAAACTACCCGATGACGCTCGCCGAGACCGCCTCGATCTTCAGCGAGCAGCTGATCTTCCAGGGAGCGCTCAAGGAGAGCTCGGAGGAGGAGCGCATCACCTTGGTGGAGCACTTCCTGCAGGACTCGACGCAGGTCTGTGTCGATATCCTCAGCCGCTTCTATTTCGAGAGTGCCGTCTACGAGAGGAGGGGCGCCGGTGATCTCAGTGCCGCCGAATTCTCCGCCTTGATGGAGGATGCACAAAAACGCACCTATGGCGATGGGCTGGGTATCTACCATCGCTATATGTGGGCGGTCAAGAGCCACTACTATCGCTGTGAGTTCTCCTTCTACAACTACCCCTACGCCTTCGGCCTCCTCTTCGCCCTCGGCCTCTTTGCGCAGGCACAGGAGCAAGGGTCTGCCTTCTTCGACCAGTACGAAAAGATCCTTGCCTCAAGTGGCAGCATGAGTGTTCGCGATGTAGCTGCTCTCGCCTCCATAGATCTTGCCGACCACCGCTTCTGGGACGGGGCGATGGGGGTTATCAACACCTATATCGAGGAGCTCGTTGATGCAGCTTCGCATTGAGAAGCTCGTCTCCCAGGGATTCGGCCTTGCCCTCAGCAGTGAGGGCAAGCAGGTCCTTGTCTCCGAAGTGCTCCCCGGTGAACTGGTCGATGTGGCAGTACAGCGCGAGCACGCCTCCTACATCAGGGCTGCGGCAACCACGATCATCGAATCCAACACAAGACGTATCGCAGCTCCGTGCCCCTACTGGGGTAGCTGCGGCGGTTGCGACTTCCAGTATGCAGGGCAGGGGTACCAGGCAGAACTGAAGGAGGCGATCGTCGTCGATACCCTCAGGCGCATCGGAGGCGCTGAACCGGGCTCCTATACCTTGGAGGAACAGGTGCGATCAGAGGGGTGGGGCTACCGTAGCCGTGCCCGCTTCTTTGTCGACCTGCATCAAAAACGCGTCGGGTTCCTTGGCAGGGGGAGCAACGCCCTCGTTGAGATCGCTCGCTGCCCGGTCCTTGTCGACCCCCTCAACGCCCTCCTCTCTGATCCCCAACGACTCTTGGCGGCAGCTCGCCGTCAGATGTTCGCCAACAAGATTTCAAAGAGCGGACTGGTCGAAGTGCCGGCGTTTGCTGACAATGAGCGTGCCGTGCTCCTCGATGAGGAGATAGTCACCACCGTAGGGGGGAAGACCTTCGCGCTGAACAGCACCGTCTTCTTTCAGTCCAACCTACTGTTGTTGCCCTCCCTAGGAGCGTATGTGAAGTCCTTGACTATCGGAGATCGGGTGATGGACCTCTACAGCGGGGTGGGGACCTTTGCTGCCTTCGTCCAAAAGCCCAATCGCAGCGTCACAGCGGTAGAGCGACACAAGCTGTGTCTCGCCTTCGCCCGCCGTAACGCCCCTGAAGCCGACTTCTACACGATGGCGGCCGAGACGTGGGCAGTGGGTCAGCATGGCCGGGTGGACACGGTCATCGTCGATCCTCCGCGCACCGGCCTCGATGTCTCCCTCCCACCCTTGATCGCTTCCTGGCAGCCACAGCGAATCGTCTATGTCAGCTGTGACGAGACGAGTCTGGCTCGTGACATCAGGCGATTTGCCCAGCAAGGCTATCATCTACGGTCAGTGCGCCTCTTCGACCTCTACCCGCAGACCTTCCATACCGAGAGCGTGGCGCTCTTGGTAAAAGCCTAGCAGGTGGTCTGCGCCCTCCTACTGTTGCACAGAGGCTTGAGCGATAGTACGCTAGACAGAGAGCGGAGGGTCTCAGTGAGACGGGGTTTGGCGATCAAGGCAGTGGTGAAGTACCTCTTGACGGTCATAGTGGTGGCCTTGTTGTTGTTTGTGCCTGCCGGAGGGTTTGACTTTCCCAATGGATGGCTCGCTCTCGCCCTGCTCTTCATACCGATGGCACTCTTCGGCGTTGTGCTGTTCATACAGAACCCAGCACTTCTTGCACGGCGCCTCTCCTCAAAGGAGGGGCGGCAAGGACAGAAGGTGATATCTCATCTGATGTCGCTGCTCTTTGTGGCGGGCTTGGTGAGTGCTGGCCTCGATGCCCGTTTCGGTTGGACGATGGTGTCAGGATGGCTCGTTTTCGGCTCCTCAATATTCTTTCTCGGTGGCTATGCCCTATTTGTGGTGGTGGTGCTGCAGAATGAGTACCTCTCTCGCACCGTCGTGGTGGAGGAGGGACAGCGGGTCATCGAGGACGGTTTGTATGGCACAGTTCGCCACCCGATGTACAGCGCCTCCATCATCATGTTCCTCGCCCTGCCCCTGGTGCTGGGCTCCCTTGTCTCACTTGTCATCTTTCTGTGCTATCCGTTGTTGATAGTAGTGCGCATCGGCGGTGAAGAGGCGATCTTGGATCAGGAATTGGAGGGGTACGAGGAGTACAAGAGTCGGGTACGCTACCGCCTCATCCCCGGGGTGTGGTAGACTCAGGCCGTGATACTCACCATCGCTCTCTTGCAATTGGTACCCACCGGCTCCTTGGAGGGCAACCTTGAGAAAGGAATCGCTTCATGCACCGAAGCGAAGGCGATGGGCAGCGATATCGCGCTGTTGTCCGAGATGTGGTCGTGTGGCTACGACCTTGGGCAGAGCAAAGAGGCCATAGGCATCACCTACTTGGAGGCTTGCCAGAAGCTCTGTTACAACACCCTCAGCCAACTGCGCGCCCGTGTCTTCGAGAGCATGGCGGGCACCGTAGCAGCCACTCTTCGCCCTTCGATGCGGTGGCATACCTACCAGACGGCACGGCAGGGAGATGTGCATCCTCCAGTCTCCTGCTGAGGAGGCGATCGTCGATCCGTTTGTACGATGTGACAGGGCCGATCGATGAAAACGCCTATGGAGGATTCTGTGAATCTGCAAACCCGGCAACGGACCGCATATAGAGCGGCTAAGATGGTGAACACCACCCGCTCTTATGATAGAATGGCCACAAGGGGGCTGGTATGAGAGATGGATTTATCAAGGTCGCAGTGGCAGCGGTGGAAGTGACCGTTGCCGATACCACCGCCAATACCCAGAAGATCATCGCACTGATCAATGAGGCCGTTGAGAGAGACGTGCGCCTGTTGGTCCTGCCTGAGCTGGTGACCACCGCGCTCAGCTGCGGGGACCTCTTCTTCCAACAGCAGTTACAGCATAAGGCGCTAGAGAGTCTGGAGGCAGTGCTCCAAGCCAGTGCAGACAATGACCTCGTGATCATCCTGGGCTCTGCGATCATCGTCTGCGGGGCGCTGTACAACTGTGCGGTGGTCATCCAGGGCGGAACTATTTTAGGGATAGTGCCCAAGGAGCACCTCATCTCCCCGTGCGGCATCGATCAGCGGCGGTGGTTTGTCCACCCCAAGACGGTGTGCCGCCAGATCGAGCTGTTCGGCCAATCGACGTGGTTTGGCACTGATCTGCTCTTTCGTTGCACTACAGTCGACGACCTAGTCATCGGCTGTGAGGTCGGTGTAGACCTCTACTCCATCTCCCCGCCGAGCAGTCGCCTTGCGGTAGGGGGGGCGACCATCATTGCCAACCCGTCAGTCATCAACGAGCTGGTAGGAGCGCGTGACTATCAGTGTCTGTTGGTCAAGCATCAGAGCGCCAAGCTCGCCTGTGCCTACCTCTATAGCGGTGGCGGAGAGGGGGAGTCGACCACCGACCTGGTCTACACCCCCCATCTGATGATCGCTGAGAATGGACGCTGCCTAGGTCAGCGCGTTGACGAGAGTGGAACACTATTGATCAGCGAGGTCGATGTGCAGCGCCTCGCCTTGGAGCGGCGAAGGCGGCAGATCACTGCATGTAACATGGCATTCACCACAATCCCGTTCGCTCTCGCATCTCGTCCTACTACGCTGACGCGAACCTTCCCCACCAGGCCCTTCATTCCGAGCGAAGGCGAGCAGCCCGCTCGCTTTGAGCGCATCCTGACCCTTCAGGCGCTTGCACTGAAGAAGCGCCTTGAACATACCGGCATCAAGCGGGTCATCCTCGGTCTCTCCGGGGGCCTGGACTCCACCCTCGCGCTCCTGGTCTGTATCCGAACCATCGACATGATGGGCCTGGGGCGAGAGTCGATCGTCGCGGTCTCGATGCCTGGCTTTGGCACTTCAGCGCGTACCCGCTCCAACGCCGAGGCGCTCTCAGCGCTTGTGGGCATCGACCTACGGACCATTTCGATTGCAAAGGCGGTGAGCCAGCACTTTGAGGATATCGGCCATGACCCACAAGTGCATGATGCAACCTATGAGAACAGCCAGGCGCGAGAGCGGACCCAGATTCTGATGGATCTTGCCAACAAGCTCAATGGCCTGGTCGTCGGCACCGGAGACCTCAGTGAGCTTGCTCTGGGCTGGGCGACGTACAACGGAGACCAGATGTCGATGTACAGTCTCAATGGCTCGATTGCCAAGACCTTGGTCCGTGAGCTGGTGCGCTATGAGGCGAGCAGGCTTTCCGACGACCTGAAGGCGATTCTCCTCGATATTGTCGACACCCCGGTCAGCCCTGAGCTCCTTCCCACCGAAGAGGGGGGCATCGCCCAGAAGACCGAGGAGATCCTCGGTCCTTATGATGCCCATGACTTCTTCCTCTACTATATCCTGCGCTGGGGTTTTAGTCCGAAGAAGGTTCTCCGCCTCGCAGTTCGTGCCTTTGAGGGAGTCTACGTTGAAGCCGATCTTGCACTTTGGCTTTCTACCTTCTACCGTCGCTTCATCAGCCAACAGTTCAAGCGCTCATGCATGCCCGATGGGCCGAAGGTCGGATCGGTCTCGCTCTCACCACGCTCATCACTGGTGATGCCCAGCGACGCCAGCTCTCTGCTCTGGCTCGCTGAGGTGGATAGCAGATTTGTATAGGAATTCTATAGAATAAGCGCTCTTTCCTTGTAATCATTTTGAGTCCTTGGTGTTATAAGTGGTAAGGAGTGTTTATTTTGCAATGCAAAAAAGAGTTCTGACTTTGCTGATCTTGCTGTGTGTCCTCATCCCCGTCTCCGTTGGAGCGCGAAGTCTGGTACATGTGAGCCTAGGATTTGGAGCAAGCTATCTTCCTGAGGAAGGCATTGATTTCAGTGAAGGCCTTGCCAAGGCCGACAACTGGCATTTCCATGGGGAGATCACCGCACGCCTCGCCTTCATCCAGGCGCAGGCACTGGTGTTTCCGATGCAGTGCCCCGAAGGTAATCAAGGGATCCTCCTTGTCGGCATGGGTGCCTTGAGCCTGCCTATGGCAGGATCGCTGCTCAGCCTTGAGGTCGGTGGAGGGCTTGGCCTCACCTACATCCCCTCCACATCGACACAGACTCGCCCGTCATACATCCTTGCTGACGGAGCGCAGGTCGATGTCACGGACCTATCGTTTGGTGAGGTGTTATACAATAGCCCGATCTACCTTCAGGCAGGAGTGGCTACAGAATTGGGTCCGGTAGCACTGCGGCTGCGGTACTTGATGACCACAAGGACAGCGCTTAAGGACGTCGTCGGTGAGAAGGGGTGGTGGAGCATGTTTAATGTTGAATCAGGTGCTCTCTCACTTGTTTTGTCACTGAAAATGTTTTAAATTCTAGACACAGTCAGTGTTTTGAATGTTACAAAGGGGTGCTATATGAAAAAGAAACTTTTGACTATTCTCCTTATTCTTTGTGTGCTGGTTCCGGCCACATTGAGTGCGAAAATGCTGGATCTGAGCATTGGACCCAATGTGCAGTTCAAACCCAAATACGATGAGATCAGCGGCAGTGATCTCGGAGAGCTCTTTAGCGATATCAACAACTACGCCTTCGGAGCGGACTTGCGGCTGAAGATCCTCCTCGCAGAGATTGATTTGGTCAGCACCTTCGGCAAAACCACGGAAACTGTGGGCGGTACCGCAACTGAATTCACCGAGATCTCAATCTTGGCGGCAGCCGGTGTCTCCTTCGACCTCTTCGGCTTTACCCGCCTCGGCATCGGCCTTGGCCCACGCTACCGGGTACTGATCGACGAGAGTGGGGAGTCCCATGTCCTGAGTAGCGGCGGCAAAGTCGAATCGTGGGAGAGCTTTGGTGATGCCTTCATCAAGAGTCCGCTCGCACTTCGGGCCACCGCAGACTTCCGCATCGGTAAGATGCTGCTCGGCGCAAGCTATACCCTGGATACTGACTATACCTTTGAGAACTATCAGGAGTTTGACAAGCTCTTCAGCGCTGATTGGGATCGTGGACGGTTCGGCGTCTCGCTGCTCTTCTCCCTCTTCTGATCGATTGAACGCATGGTGTTGTCCAGGCCCGGGTTTCCCGGGCCTGACTTCTCTTTTCTGCCTCGTCCAAGTGTGATACAGTGGCACCAAGGAGATTGTATGGGACAGAAAGGGATTTTTCGCTCAGTGCTCTCTGCGGCTATCGCCGCGGTGCTCTCGTTCTTCATCATCTACTTTTTCATCCCCAACATGGGGATGCAGTACCTGGGCCTAAGCTTCTCCCTCCGTGACGGCTCGGTCAATGCACAGGTCATGGAGATGCTTGGCCAGGTGGAAGGGGGCGTCGACTTCTCCAAGGAGTCGGGCGAGCGCTTTTGGAAAGCACTCAATAGCCGCGAGTTCCGCCTGCAGTTCAAGGCAGCGGCAGAGCAGGGTGAGCAGGCTGTGAAGGGAGCGGTGCAGAGCTTGGTGGATAAGGTTCGATGAGCAGCCTGACCTTCTTGGGCACCGGAACCAGCCACGGTATTCCGGTCATCGGATGCGCGTGCCCGGTCTGCAGTTCATCCGATGTGCGCGACAAGCGCTATCGATCCAGCATCTTGGTGCGCAAAAATGGTTTTAACCTACTCGTCGACACCGGCCCCGAGTTCCGCCTCCAGGCTCTTGCCAGTGGCCTGAATAACCTTGGGGCGGTACTCTATACCCACGACCACGCTGACCACTTCAACGGCATCGATGACCTACGCGTCTTTTCGGAAGAACAGTCTCTTGCCGTCTATACCAGTGAGGCAGTGCGTCTCAGTATCGAAAGCCGCTTTCCCTACGTCATCAACGGCAGCAGCATGGGAATCCCTCACTTGGATGTGCAGGTAGTAACACCCTATGAACAGATCGCGATCGGGCCATTTGCGGTCACCCCGATCCCGATTCTCCACGGGCAACAGACCATCTACGGCTACCGCATCGACGATATGGCATACCTCACTGACTGCAGCGAGGTGCCCCAACAGAGCCTGCCGTACTTGCAGGACCTTGAGGTACTGGTGGTCGGCGCGTTGCGCAATTGGCCCCATCCAAACCACTACTCGGTCTTCGAGGCAACGGCACTGGGAAATCTGCTGAAGCCAGAGCGGGTGTTCTTCACCCACCTGAGCCACAAGCTCGGCCACACCGAGCTTGAAGCACAGCTGAAGGATGGCTTTCATGTCGCCTACGACCAGCTGACCATCACCATGAAGGATAGACTATGAACGACCTCTTCAATGACGCAGCACACCGTGACAACAGCCAAAAGAAGCTCTACATCATCGATGGCTATGGCCTTATTTACCGTTCCTTCTTCGGATTCTTCAATAACCCGATGCGTGATGCCCACGGCAATAACATCTCAGCGGTCTACGGCTTCTTCTCGACACTGCTCAAGCTCATCCGCGAGTATGATGCCCACTACCTGGTCGTGGCGATGGATACGAAGGGCCCGACGTTTCGCCACGAGATCTATGAGCCATACAAGGCCAATCGCGAAGCCGCTCCGGAGGAGTTGCATAGCCAGGTGCCCATCATCTGCGAGATCCTGAAGGCACTGAAGGTTCCGACGATCGAGCGCGAGGGCTTTGAGGCCGATGACATCATCGCGACCTTGGTGCGAGAGGCAAAGCGCTGTGGCCTTGAGGCAGTCATGTTCACCGGTGACAAGGATCTTCTGCAGCTCGTTGATGACACCACCAAGGCTCTGCGCCCTGCGAAGAAGGGGGAGAACTTTTACCGCCTCATGGGCGAGGCCGAGGTGGTTGAGGAGTATGGCATCAAGGCGAGCCAGGTCGTTGACTACCTCGCCCTCATCGGCGATAGCTCTGACAACGTACCGGGGGTGAAGGGTATCGGGGCCAAGGGGGCGGCAAAACTGCTTGCCGAGTGTGAGGACCTTGATGCGATCTACAATAGTTTGGAGACATTTTCCCCCGGTGTGCGTAAAAAACTAGAGGAAGGGAGAGAGAGTGCTTACCTGAGCAGGGACCTGGTGACGCTCAGAGGCGACCTCTTTTGTGTCGACTCGTTCGACACTGCCCAGTACCTGGTCGAGGATGTCGACTACCTTGCGGCAATTCCGCTCTTTGAGGCGATCGGGATGCGCTCGATCATCAAGAGCCTGGAACAAGCCGCGGAGACGGAAGGCAGGGCCGACAGCCTGGTGGACGAGCAGCAAGCCGGCACAGGCGAGAACTCCTACCATCTGGTCTCGAGCACCGAAGCACTTGATCGCCTCCTCGCTCAGGCAGAGCGCGAAGGCGGCATCATCGCCTTCGACCTTGAGACAACCGGCCTTTCGGAGCTGGACAGCGCACCGATTGGCTTCTCATTCTCATGGCAGGAGGGGGTCTCCTACTACTGTGCGCTATCGCATAGAGGCAAGGCCCTGGTTGATGAGCAGGAGGTTCGTCGCCTCCTTGTCTCCTACCTCGAAGGTGGCCGACTTGCTGTGGTGGGACAGAACATCAAGTTTGACTACAAGGTACTACGCACCTGGGGAGTGAAGATCACACGCCTGCTCTTTGACACCATGATCGCGGCATGGCTCTTGGACAGCACCTCGGTCTTCAACCTCGACTACCTCAGTGAGAAGTTTCTCAACCACAAGACGATTCGCTACAGCGACATCGTCGCCAAGGGATCGAGCCTTGACGACCTGGAGCTTGAGACAATCGTCACCTACGGTGCCGAGGACGCCGATGTGACCTGGCGCCTCTTTCGCCTCTTCGACGAGCTGCTCAAGGCCCGGGGCCTGGAAAACCTGATGAGCGATCTTGAGATGCCGCTGCTCTTGATCATCGCCGAGATGGAACTAGCCGGTATCTACCTGGATATCGATCTCATTGAGCCGCTTGGGCGCGAATTCGAAGAACGCATCGAGGCGATCCGGACCAAGATCTTCTCGATCGTCGGCCACGAGTTCAACCTCAACTCACCCAAGCAACTGCAAGAGGTGCTCTTCGTCGAGCGGGCGATCCCGACCGGAGCGAAGACGCGCACCGGCTTCTCCACGGCAACCGATGTGCTCGAGCCGCTGAGGGAGCAGTACCCGGAGGTCGACTTAATCCTCTCCTACCGCATGCTCACCAAGCTTAAGTCCACCTATATCGATACCCTGCCCAATGAGGTCAATACGCACACCGGGCGCATCCACCCCTCATTCTCACAGACCGGGACGGAAACAGGGCGCCTCTCCTGCCGCGACCCAAACCTGCAGAACATACCGGTTCGCACCGAAGAGGGCAGGCGCATCCGCTCGGCGTTCAGGGCACCGAGTGGGCATTGCCTCCTGTCAGCCGACTACTCGCAGATCGAGCTGGTCGTGCTCGCCCACACCGCTGACGACCCTAACCTCAAGGCAGCGTTCCGTGAAGGTGTGGACGTGCACCGTGCCACAGCCAGCCGGATCTTCTCAGTACCCCTTGAGGCTGTTGACAGCGAGCAGCGCCGCGTCGCCAAGACCATCAACTTCGGGGTGATGTACGGCATGGGCGCCCACGCGCTCTCCCAGGACCTGAAGATCAGCTTCTCTGAAGCCAGGTCCTTCATCGCCCAGTACTTTGAGCGCTACAGCGCCGTTGAGCAGTTCATCCAGCGAACCCATGCTCTTGCAGAGGAGCAGGGGTACGTGCAAACCCTCCTCGGCCATGTGCGGACCATCGCAGAGATCACCAGCCGCAGTCCGGTTGAACGGGCGAAGGCGCAGCGCATCGCCGTCAATACGATCATCCAGGGAACCGCAGCCGATATCATGAAGCTGGCGATGATCAGAGTTGACCGGATGATAGCTGAGGAGGGCCTGCGCTCGCGTCTGTTGCTACAGATCCATGACGAGTTGATCTTCGAGGTCCCGCTCGAGGAGCGAGAGCAGATGGAACGTCTGGTCAGAGAAGCGATGGAGAAGGCGGTCACCCTCTCCATTCCGCTGAGAGCGTCGATTAGCGTGGGCAATGATTGGGGAGAGCTCTCCTGATGATCGTCATTGGCTTGAGTGGCAAGGTATGCGCCGGAAAGAACCAATACGCCCAGTGCTTTGAGCAGATGGGGGCCCAGATCATCGACGTTGACCTTCTGGGCCATCAGGTGTTGGAACAGCAGCAGGAGGCAGTGGTGCGACACTTCGGCTCTTCGATCCTCACCGATGGTGCTATCGACCGCGCGCGCCTGGGTGCGATCGTCTTCGCCGATCGTGACGCGCTTCAGGCTTTGGAGGCCATCGTGCACCCGGCGATGGTCCAGGCGTGTAGACAGATCATCGCGTTGAGCACGAAGGCTCTGGTGGTGATCAATGCAGCGCTGCTCTATCGGATGGGATTGGTTGAATTGTGTGACCGCGTCGTCTTCATAAAGGCACCCTTGTTGGTGCGCTACAGGCGCTGTAGAGCACGCCAGGGCCTCACCTGGTCTGCCTTTTGGGTGCGCAATAGTGCCCAGAAAGACATTCGAGTGGGCCTGATTAAAGGACAGACCAAGGTCAAGGTCTTCCACAATGGCCGTTCGCGTACGATAATTCATCGACAAGTGGCAAACTATTGTGATACGATAGGGATAGATATTTCAGCTGAGCGTTGAAATCTAGATGCAAGAGGGTTTGAAATGAAGAAATCGGTACGGATCAATTTGCTGGTCATCACCATCGTCGTGACACTCTTTGTCTTCGCAGGGCTGTGGTATCTGCGCCCAGGTGTGTCGGATGATCTGCTCCGGCAGGCTAGAATCCGCCAGAGCCTGCCTTTGATGGAAATCGCCGAACCGTTGAGAAAGCCAAAGGCCGAGGACCTCATCGACACCACAAACCTCGTCAAGGAGCTCAAACGCGACCTTGAGCCGTCCATCAAGGCGGCCCTGAAGGCTGAGTTGCTTGCAGATCCGGCGTTTGTCAGAACCGAGGTTGAGCGTGTGGACACCAAGGCATTGCAGGCCGACCTACAGCCGGCGATCCGCTCGGCGCTACTCGCTGACAAAGCGTTCGTATCGGAGGTGAGCCGGCAGATCGATACCACAGCGATCGGACAACAGGTGCAGGCAGCGGTGCAACGTGCTCTGCTCGCCGACACTGCCTTCGTTGGAGCGGTGAGTAAGAAGATCGACACAGTGGCCCTTCGTAATGAAATCCAGCCAGCCATCAGGCGCTCAGTCACCGCCGATCTCAGCAGTGACGCCTCCTTCATCCGTGCCATTGCGTCCCAGGTTGACCTCTCATCGGTCACCCGGGCCAACGAGGCGGCGATCAATGCACTGAAGGCGGAGCTAACTGCCCAGATCGCCAATGTGTCCAGGAGCACGGTCGTCACCACCGCTGCCCTTGATACCGTCGACATCGACCGGATGGTAGGGCAGGCAGTGGATGCACAGATACCCGCCATCGTCGAAGCGACAGTAGCACGGATCGAGGCCAACCGGGATGCGTATATCCAAGTCATGCGCCAAGCTCTTGGCGATGTGGTCACTGAAGATGAGCTCGTAGACCTTTACCGCTCTTATCGCAGTGCTGTGGTCCAGGACCTGGTACCGGAAATCCTCGCTGACATGGAGCGAGCGCTGAAGGCAGAGAGCGCAGTTGCAACGCCTCTTGTCAGTGAGCCACCAGCTGTCCAGCCTTCGAAGGTGGTACCTGTTGTCGCTGCTGAAGCTGCCACGCCGGCCCCACCGACGGTGACCGCCGCCCAAGTCCAGCAGGTTCCCCAGCCTCCGACAGTAGCGCCGGCTGTCAGTGCGCCGCAGGTGGTACCCCAGGCTCCCGTTGTTGAGAAGATGGTCACCAAGAGCGTGGAGGAGGCTGAGTACGAAGCTGAGCGTCAGCGCCTACGCACCGAGGCGATCAACAAGGTCCTCAAGACTATCGGAGAGTAGGCGCCTCTGGGTATAGGCGCCGCTCACCCTCACAGGTTTTGAACTCCCACGCCCCCTCTGCGGTCTCTCGTACCAGGTACTGGCCTGTCAGAGGAACCTTGCCTCCCCCCTCGGGGAGGTCGATTGCATAGGTGGGCATAGCCAGGCCACTGAGGCGCCTGCGTAGTTCTGCTTCCAGCTCGAGGCCCCGCTTGATCGAAACGCGCAGGTGTGCAGTCCCTGCCACCAAGTCCCCTTGAAAGAGGTAGTAGGGCTTGATGCGGTTGAAGACAAGGGCGTTGCACAGCTGGACCAGTGTCTCTACATCATCATTGACACCGCGCAGCAGCACGCTCTGGTTCATGGCAGGAATGCCATTGTCGACGAAACGGGCCACTGCCTCGATTGCTTCGGCGGTGAGCTCGCGGCCGTGGTTGAACTGGGTCATCAGGTAGAAGGGAGCACTATTATGGCGCTTGATCATACTCACCAACTCGTCTGTGATCCGCCGTGGGTTGGCAGCCGGCATACGGGTACAGATGCGGATGACCAGATTGGGCCGCAGCGATCGAAAGGCCTTGATCATCGCCTCAAGGCGACTGTCACTGAGCGAGAGCACATCGCCGCCGGTGAAGAGCAACTCCGTGATCTCGGGGTGTTCTGCGACATAGCGGGCAGCCTGTTCGATCTCCTCATCTGACGCAGGGCCTTGGTCGGTGGCGGTAAAGCGGCGCCTGAAGCAGTGTCGGCAGTGGATGGCGCACACATCGGTGGTCAAGAATGCAGCGCGACTGTGATAGCGGTGGATGAGGCGCTCGCCCTGGGTATGTTCGACCTCGGCAAGCGGGTCGAGGCCAGAGCCTGCCTCCGCCTCCTGCTCGCGGGCATTGGGGATGCATTGGATGCGCAGAGGGTCGTCAGGGTCGCTGGCATCGATGAGATTGAAGAAGTATTCGGGGATCTTCAGCGAAAGGGAGTCGGGTGCTGTATAGTCAAAGGCCTCCTCTTCAGGGCTTAGTGAGAGGATGGACTTCAGTTTCTCTTTGGTATCGATCATAGCTTTGGTGTACTCTAAAGGTGGGTTTTGGTCCAGTCCCTGACGAATTGCCCCCCATTGTCAGTTCTTTTGTGGTACACTGATTCCAATCGTACATGCAAGGAGTCTAGCAATGGCCACACACCAGAAACGAGGTTTAAAAGGGTACTACCTCACCACCTTCCTCATCGGTCTCGGATTCTTCACCATGGGTCTGATGGACCCGCTCTACGACACGTATCTGCCAATCTTCCTCGCACGCTTCATCGATTCAAAGGCGCTCATCGGGGCGATCATGACCTTAGATAACCTCTTGGCCATCCTGTTGATCCCGATCTTCAGTGCTATCAGCGACCGTACCCACACCCGAATCGGACGACGCATGCCCTTCATCATTGTCTGTCTGCCGGTCACCGCTGTCGCCTTCGGCCTGATCCCCTACGCTGCCTTGATCAGCTTGTGGATGTTGATCGTCTTGGTCTTTGTCCTCAACCTCTTCAAGCAAGCGGTACGAGGTCCGGTCGTCGCCCTGATGCCCGATATGATCCCAGGCGATTTGCGCAGTGAAGCCAACGGGGTCATCAACACGATGGGCGGCATCGCCACCATCGTCGGAACCGTAGGCCTTGCCCGCCTGATGGACATCCCCATCAATGTACCGGGCTTTGGGCCGACCAAAGAAATCCTTGCCTTCCCGCTCTCGGGTGTGTTGGTCATCATCGCAGTCATCCTGCTCTTTACGTTCATCAAGGAGAAGCGGGCGGTTGGCCATGAGGAGAGCGAGAAGAAAGAGCCGATCCTCCACTCCTTGAAGGTCATCTTCGCCGAGGAGGATAAGAGTGCGCTCTTCATCCTCTTGGCGTTGCTCTTTTGGTTTATCGGCTACCAGGGAATCCTTCCCTTCGTTGGCCTCTACTCCAAGGATATCCTCAAGACCAGCAGTGGGACTGCCAGCTTGGCAGCCGGCATGGTCGGCATCGCCTATGCAATCTTTGCCATCCCCAGCGGTATCGTCGCCCATCGCATCGGACGCAAGAAGACGATCAGAATCTCGTTGTCGATCTTGGTGGTCCTGTTGGCAGGCATCTTCTTCCATGACCCGCTGACTGCATCGTTGAGTGCAGCACTGAGGCAGTATACCTTCTGGGCCCTGCTCTTTCTCTTTGGCATCTTCTGGGTGTCGGTGGTGACCAACTCCTTTCCGATGCTCTGGCAGATGTCCACCTACCAGACCGTCGGTATCTACACCGGCCTCTATTACTTTTCCAGTCAGCTCGCCTCGATCATCAGTCCGCCAATTACCGGTGCATTCATTGACTTCTTCGGCTTCAGGGCGATCTTCCTCTACGGCTCAGTCTCAATGCTCATCGCCTTCATCTTGATCGGCAAGGTGAAGAAGGGTAAGGGAGAGCCTGAGGACACCAGTGCCTAGAAGCTGGTAACGAGGATCTTCACGGCGATGAGCATGAGGATCCCTCCTCCTGCCATGCCGGCCTTCTTCTGTAACCTGATGCCCCAGCGATTGCCAATCGCGAGTGCCAGCAGGCTGAAGGAGAAGGTCACCACTGCGATCAGGAGGCTGGCTGACAGGATCTGTACCTCCAGCATGCTGAAGGAGAACCCGACAGCTAGGGCATCGAGGCTGGTGGCGATGCCCAGGGCTATGAGAGCGCGCCACTGGATGCGGTTCAGCGGCTTTGTCTCACACGCTTGGGGGGATAGGAGGCTGTCGTAGAGCATCTTGATGCCCACTGAGACAAGGATGAGGAAGGCGACCCACTGTGCTACGGTGCAGACGAGGGTTTTGAACTGCGACCCTATCGTCCAGCCGATGATTGGCATGAGGGCCTGAAAGAGTGCGAAGGTGAGGGCTATGATCAGGCCATTGGCCAGATAATGGGAGCGCATCCTCAAGCCCTTGCACAGCGAGACTGCAAAGGCGTCCATCGATAAACCACAGGCGATGATGAAAAGTTCAACAGTAGTCACGACAATCCTTATCCGTGTGATATGGGCTGAGTATACGCACTCGTTGGACAGGTGACAAGTATACCGAAGACTTTGTTGGAAATCCAACATATCTCCAAGTCCGGCTCATGGTAGGGTAGTCATACGAAGACACACCGGAGCAATGAGCCGGTTTGATGTGAATACAACTACAGAGGAGCTTTGCATGGACAACTCAATGTTCTGTTTCCAGTGTCAGGAAACAGCGCGTAACTTTGGCTGCACCAAGGTCGGTGTATGTGGAAAACAACCTGAGACCTCGAATCTGATGGATCTTTTGATTTGGGTGACCAAGGGCCTGAGCCAGGTCACCACCTGCCTCAGGGCCGAGGGCAAGCGTGTGGACAGCGATGTCAACCATATCGTGACCTGCAACCTCTTTCAGACCATCACCAACGCAAACTTCGATGATCAGAAGGTCATTGATCGGATCAGATTGACCATCGCCGCCAAGGAGGCGCTATTGAAGAAGCTCGGCGATACCAAGGCCTTGTCCGAAGCCGCTCTCTTCAATAACACCGATGTCTCCTCCTATGAGCAGCTCTCCAAGAGCGTCGGTGTGCTGAGCGAGACTAACGAGGATGTGCGCAGCCTCAAGGAACTGATCACGTACGGCCTCAAGGGCGTCGCTGCCTACTCAAAGCACGCCAACAACCTGATCAAGGACAACGACGAGCTCGATGCCTTCATCCAGAGCGCTCTGAGCGCCCTGCTCGAGGATAAGAGCGTCGATGAGCTCGTCGCCCTCACCCTTGAGACCGGCAAGTGGGGTGTGGCAGGTATGGCGTTGCTCGACGGGGCGAATACCGCTGCCTACGGCAATCCTGAGATGACCCGTGTCAAGCTCGGGGTAGGCAAAAACCCCGGTATCTTGGTCAGTGGCCATGACCTGCGCGACCTTGAAATGCTACTGGAGCAGACAGTGGGCAGTGGGGTGGATATCTACACCCACTCAGAGATGTTGCCGGCGCACTACTACCCTGCGTTCAAGAAGTACGACCACTTTTACGGCAACTACGGCAACGCCTGGTGGATGCAGAAGAAGGAGTTCGAATCCTTCAATGGTCCGATCCTGATGACCACCAACTGCATCGTGCCTCCCGCCGCCTCATACAAGGACCGACTCTTCACCACCGGAGCCACCGGCTATCCTGGGTGTGCGCACATCGAAGGTGGCATCGGCGAAGAGAAAGATTTCAGCCAGATCATCGCCCTGGCCAAGACATGCGCTGCCCCGACACAGATCGAGAGTGGAGAGATTGTCGGCGGCTTTGCCCACAACCAGGTCTTCGCCCTTGCCGATACCGTCGTCGATGCGGTCAAGAGTGGGGCGATCCGCAAGTTCGTTGTTATGGGCGGCTGTGATGGCCGATCAAAGAGCCGCGACTACTACACCGAGTTCGCCAAGGCTCTGCCCAAGGATACCGTGATCCTTACCGCAGGTTGCGCCAAGTACAAGTACATCAAGCTTGACCTCGGCGATATCGGAGGCATTCCCCGCGTCCTTGACGCCGGACAGTGCAATGACAGCTACTCGCTGGCTCTCATCGCCCTGAAGCTGAAGGAGATCTTCGGCCTCGATGATATCAACGATCTGCCGATTGCCTACAACATTGCCTGGTATGAGCAGAAGGCGGTCATTGTGCTATTGGCACTGCTCTATCTGGGAGTGAAGAACATCCACCTCGGTCCGACGCTACCTGCCTTCCTCTCCCCGAACGTGGCAAATGTTCTGGTAGACAAGTTCGGCATCGCCGGTATCACAAGTGTGGAGGATGACCTGGCTTTGTTGGTTGGCTAAGAACACACTCAGTGACAAAAATTGAGAGGAGTCCGCAAGGGCTCCTCTCAATACAAATATCTCTCGCACCGTCAGAAGAACCAACGAAGAGCCGCCCAAGCCATGGTGTTATCGCGATACGCACCAAACGTACCAAGCCGATCACCGATAAAGAGTTCCAGTCCTCCTTCGACAAGAAGTCCGTCGGCAAGTGAGTAGGAGAGTGAGGGACGGACTAGTGCATTCAGCGGTGAGAGTTCCACGTACGTGAAGACTTTTGCCGTAAGGCGCTCATCGAAGAAGGTGTCCTGATAGCGCAGGGTGAACATATGGTCGAACTGGTCGACGATCTGCATCTGGCTGTATAGCTGATCATGATGGTCGTGCGTATAGGTGAAGATGTACTGCGCTGACCACTGTGACCCTAGCATCGACCAATCCAATCCTACCAGGCTCTGCACTTGGGTATGCCGCTCAAGGGCGATGGAGGGGAGAGGAGGGGTTGGATTGATCTTGTTCATCGGCTTGTTGAAGGCTGCAGCCGCTTCCATCCTCAGCACCGCCGAGCCGATGAGGGTGCTCATGCTCCCTCCGGCAAACGAGTAGCGCTCAAAGCCTTGGTCGATGGTGAAAGACGCCCCTGGCGTAAAGCGGGTGATCACCGGCTCATCGCTATAGGCAGTCCCTGCATTGAGTGTCCAGTTCAGCGAGCCACCCCACTTTCCAAGAGAGAGGAAAAGCTCACCGTTCTTCAGATCTGTGCCAATGTTCTCTGCCTCGTTGATGGTGGGTGGGGCTGCAAAGGAAATACTTGGCTTACGGGCCCACAGTGAATCCTTTGAAGGCAGGGTTGAAGGAACATGGTGAGTGACCCAAATGCCCTCGAGGGTGTAATCGCCAAGGTAGAGATTGGCCTTCAGAGCCGGCACCGCCTTTCTGATCTCGGTAAAATCTGCAAGGATGAAGGATCGCATGTCCCTCGGTGAGACCAGGTCGGTGATGAAGGCTCCTTCGGCTTCTCCCCAAATAATCGTTTGCTTGCCTATGCGCAGATCGGCTCGGTCGAAGTGCAGATCAACATACACCTCCTTGAGGTCGATCTCCGCGCCCTTGTTCGGTGTGATGGTAACCGTAGGATGCACCGAGAGTGACCCAAGGCTGTTGTAGTGGGTATAGAGGAGGTCTACCAACTGCTCCTGGATGGGCAGATCCTGCTGGTCAAACCGATAGGCGACCTTGGTACGTACCATTCCATCGAGTTCACCGGAGTTTGCCAAAAGCGGCAATAGTACGAGGCTCAGCGCCATGATGATTGCGATTTTCTTCATCTCTTACCTCCTCGGTCCAATCTGCATTTGTCGCTCACTGAAGAACCGCTCATCAAGATCGACGGCGAAATCAACGCTCTCCATCTGGATCCGGGTGGAGGTTCTCTTCTGGTGGTTGGTCATCGTCATATCCCCAATGACGTAGATGCCATCGATGAGATTGACCTCGTCGATCACCAGGGTCTTGGCCAATGTCCCGTCCTTGGCATAGAACTCCTTCTTAAGCCCGTACCATTGGCCATCGACAATCCAGGAGATCGTCTTCGGATACTCGCTGGGAGTCTTTGACTCACTTTGGACGACCACGACCGGTGTGCCGGCCAGTGTCTCTTTGCCCAGCAGGGTGTGGGTGTCCAGCTGGGGGTGACGGGTTCCCATGTCATCATAGGTGAAGTCCGATCCCATGAAGGCCTCGTTGGTATTGTCCTTGGCGATTCTCTTGACACGCTTGAGGGCAGGCAGGTAGATGAATTGATCATCGCCTCTGCCATCCTCGTAGCTGATGGAGAGAAAACTGGTGTTCTTCACATCATTGGGGGTGAGAAAGAACATCATTTTGCGCTCGATGCCGTCGCTGTCCAAGCGATATTGGGCGATGCTGCGTACCCGCTGTGCACCCTTTGCGCTGGTCAAGGTCATTGTCAACGTTGAGCTCATCGCGTTGCCGCTATCGCGGTTGTAGACGTTCCACATCACCGCCTCTCCATCCGATGTAGGATTGGCGAATAGTCCAAGTGAGCTGATGAGCAACAAGAGCATCATCAAGGTGATCCGAAAGTGTTTGTTCATGCATGTACTCCTAGTTTATTGTGTTGTGCTGATTGTTTGGGAAGAAAGCGACCTCGTGCCTCAAGTGCGTGGATCAAGACCACGAGGATGGTCAGTGTGCCTAGTGCGCTCACTGCCATATTTACGACGATCAGGGCTCCGACCTGTCGGTTTGGGGGAAATACGCTGAAGAGCAGGATGACGAATCCGCCCATCACCGCCACCGCATTGAAGAGAATTGCTCGGCCGGTGTTGCCCATCGTCTCCAATGTCGCCTCGGTCTGAGACTTTGCCTTCAGGCGCTCATTGGTGTAGTGCTCAATGAAGTGAATGGCATAATCGACGCCGATTCCTACGGCGATCGAGCTGATGAGGGCGGTGGCTGAACTGAGAGGGATGTTCAAGATTCCCATGACAGCGAAGTTCACCACCGCGGTAATGGCAATCGGTACGGTTCCTGCCAGACCAACCCGCCAGTTTTTGAATAAAAGGGTGAGCAGGAGGAAGATGATGATGAATGAGAGCAGCAAGCTGATGATCTGGCCTTTGAGCAAGAGCTCACTGAAGACGTAGGCTTTGTATCCGGACCCAGCAAAGCCGACGGTGACACCGCTCTCAGCAAAATCAGCGCCGAATGTCTGTACGATCTCTAGGACACTCTTCAATTGGGCAGAGCTATCGCTCTTCAGCTGGACGGTGATGTTTGCGGTCGAATACTCATAATCGATGACTTGCTCAAGGGTCTTTGGGTCACCGCTGAACTCATAGAGCAGGAGGTATTGGCTGATCAGGTCCGATGAATCGGGAATTGCATACGTCCCAGGTGCGTACTCCTCCATCGCTTGGTTCATTTGTTTGATGAAGGTCGCCAAAGAAAGGGTATTTCCTACCACCGGATCGTTCTGTAGCGCACCCTGCAGCTCGTCGATACGCGAGAGGAGAAGCGGGTCTTTGAATCGGTCGGCTTCATCGCTTTTGAGGATGATGTTCAAGGTTGAGGAGCCGCCGAACTTCTCGTTGACGAACAAGTCGGTTTGAACGATGGCGCTGTCCTCTTCAAAGTTTGCCAGAAAACTCGTGTCGATCCACACGCGGCTGGTTCCCCAGATCCCGATGGCGAGGACAGCGAATGCAACAATGACGATGGCAGTGGGGTGATTGCTGGTAAAGGTGTGGAGCTTTTGCGCCAAAGGCGGGGTTTCATTGGCTGCGATCTTGGAGCGGTACGTGGGTTTTCCCAGCAGATAGATGGTTGCAGGGAAGAGTAGGAGGGCCAAGAGCATCTCTGTCATGACTCCTACTGCGCTGAACAGACCAAAGTAGCGGACCGGCAACACTTCGCTGCTCATCAACGAGACAAAGCCAATGGCTGTTGTCAATGCTGTCATGATGATCGGACGAACCATCTGGACCAATGCCTTGCGTGCTAGCTCCTCCTTGGTGATGGAGGGGTCGCTGAGCATATGGTGGTGGATCGCATTGTGCATGTGGATGCCATAGGCGACTCCAATGGCTATCAGCATGACCGGAATCATAGTGTCAACTGCGTAGATGGGGATGTTGAACAGCGTCATGGTTCCAAAGGCCGTCAAGGTTCCGAACAAGACGATGATCATGTTGAGGACCATGTCACGCACCGAGCGTAGCAGCACGTAAAGGAGGATGATCATGGTGACGACGACCAGGGGGAACATGATGGCCATGTCCTTTGGACCGAGTTCGGCCAGTGACCCCTCGATGACGGGGCGGCCGGCGATGCGAAGAGTTTGTGGTCCCTGCCACGTCTCAAGCCACTGCTGTAGCTGTTTTTGAAGCTCTTTGGTGTTGGCTTGGGGTGATGGTTCGACGATCAGGAGCGTTGCAGTGCCATCGCCACTGACAATCCGTCCTCGCATCATCGGGTTTGCCTCTACCTGCTCCTTGAGCTTTGCAAGAGCTTGCTCGTCAGTTGCGCCCGTGTAAAACGGCTCAACTTCGAGCATGCCGTCCATGCTGGTTATGTTGTCAGCGACAACGAGGGAGGTGACGTCATCTATGTCGGGAAAGTCGGTGAGCAAAGACTGGGTCATCTGGTCGAGTTTCGTGATCGTCGATGCGTTGTATATTCCTGCTGGATCCTCTAGGACGATGAGGATTGAGTCACCGATACCAAAGAGCTCTTCAGCTTCGGTGCTGAAGACGAATGCAGGATGGGTCTTCGGCATATATTCATTGAGGTTCGTCTCCAAGGTGGCCGTCTTTGCCATCGAGGTGACAAACAAGAGGGCGAGGAGCAATAGGGCGACGATCAAAAGAAAAGGGCGTTTTGAAAGCGAGTTGAAAAACTTCATGAATCCTCCATTAGTTAACGTTTACTAACTTTATGAGCACAGACCATTGTGGCCGTGATCTCTTAGGTCAGTGAGAACATTGTCGTGAATGTGTGGTGCAAGCGGTGGGCCTCAGTGCTCAGTGGGTGTTCGATTCCATTGAGGTGCCAGCGTGAGACCGATAGGCGAATGGCGCCAAAGGTGACGAGCGCCAATTGATCAGCGGGGATGTCGGAGCGGCATGTTCCAGCGTTCTGGGCTTTTGCAAAGAACTCGGCGAGGCGGGAGATGTTGGATTGCAGCAGTGCGAGTAGCTCGCTTTTGAGTAGTGGTTCAACATTGAACGTCTCCTCTGCAAAGACCATCAAGGTAAAGGCTTTGTTTGCTTCGATGAGAGAGCAGAGGGTATCAAGGAATGATGATACGGCAGCAGCGGGTTGTTGTTCGGTGTTAGCCAGTTCGTCAAAGAGGGGAGAGAGCAGTCCATCAAGATGGGACAGTACAGCCAACAGGAGGTGGTATTTACTTTCGAAGTGGCGATAGACAGCCGCCTCGCTGATACCAATGTGATTGGCGACATTGCGGATCGTAAGCCGCTGTATTCCTTGTCTGCTGGTGAGCGTGATGGCAGCATCGATCAACTCTAGCTGGCGTGGGGTATACACATATTCCTCCCTGGCGTAAGTGAACGATGATTAACATATCGAATCAGTCGAATCTTTGCAAGGCCAATTGCGAATATTTCATCAAAAAAGCCCTCCATCGTCCAGGAGGGCTTTTGCCAGACCACTTTAGGCTCAGTTGTTGACCCGTTCGATGTACTCCCGTGTCTCGGTGTTCACGCGGATCTTCTCACCTTGTTTGATGAAGATCGGGACACGGACCTTCAGGCCGGTCTCTGTGGTCACGTACTTGGTGGCTCCCTGCACCGTATCGCCCTTGACGGCCTCCTCTGCCTCGGCTATCAGGTAGACGACCTTGGGAGGAATCTGGATCTCCAGCAACTGGGACTCCCAGAAGGTGCAGCGATAGGTCTCGCCATCCTTCATCAAGAATTCGTAGTCAGGGAACGTCGCCATCGGCACTTCGATTTGCTCGAAGGTATCGGTGAGCATGAGATGGAAACTCTCCCCATCGTTGTAGAGATACTGGCAGTCACGGTCAGCGACGGTGATGTCCTCGGCGTTGTCCTGGCTCTTCATCGTCTCCTGCAGGACCTGGCCGGTAGCCGGGCTCTTCAGCTTAAGCCTGACAAAGGCCGATCCCTTGCCGGGGTTCACAAACTCTCGGTCTACAACAATGAAGGGCTGTCCCTTGATCAGCAAGGCGGTTCCCTTCTCAATTTGACCAGCTTTAATCATATACATTACCTCGTATGGTTTCAAAATGCACGAATTACGCCCTAGCATCGTAGCAGAGATTGGAAAAAGAATCATCCCCCCATGTAAAAGAAAATATCTTATCAATGGTAGGACAAGAGATTACTCCAGTGTGCTAGAGAGAGGGAAGAGCAGTACCTCGCCCAGGCTCTTGCGATTCATCAACAGCATCTGCAGGCGGTCGAGGCCCATGGCGACGCCGCTGACGCGTGGCATCGCAGCAAGGGTCTGGGCAAAATCGGGGTCGATGTCGGCTATGGGCATGCCGCTGTCTGTTCGCTTTGTAACCAATCGGGCGTACTCATCGCTGTAGTACTGCTCGATCTTGGATAGCCGTCGCTCCTCATTGTAGCAGTTTGCCAGCTCGATTCCGCCTCCGTAGAGCTCCCAGCGCTGGCGCCATGGTCCCTCCTGGAAGGCCAGGCACTCGATCTGGGCAGGATACCGGTCCAGTACCAGAGGTTTTTCTTGGGGCAAGTGGGGCTCGACGAAGGTGAGGAAGATCCGGTTGAAGGTCTCTTCCCAACTCTCTGGCTCATTGGGGACCGTGAGGCCGAGGCGCCGCGCTTCAGCGGCCAAGGAGCTCTGCCGCTGATGGTGCTCGAGGTCGACGCCACACAGCTGCCATGTGGCCTCCTCGACGGTGAGGCGGTTGAATGGGGGGCGCAGGTGGTCGGCAGTCTCACCATCGGCGAGGGCGTGGAAGAGCTCTTCGGTGATGGCGATAGAGTCTTGTTCATCCGCCTCTATGGTGTAGTACTCCAACATGGTGAACTCAGGGTTGTGGTATGGTCCGATCTGCTCGCTGTTACGAAAGCAGTGGCTGATCTGATAGATGCTCCCCCAGCCATCGGCGATGAGGCGCTTCATGTAGACTTCGGGGGAGGGGACCAAAAAGAGCTCCACTGACGGCAAGAACGGATTCTCAAAGCGCGTGGCGAAGTTCTCGATCGTTGACTCAGGGATCAGGGTGGGGCTGAGGATCGGGGTATCGACCTCGAGGTAGGAGCGTCCATCGAAGAATGATCGGATCTTTCTCATCATGGCACTACGGTATCGGGCAGCATCTATCATGGGCCCATCATAGTGGCAGCCTCCCCTCTGTTGCAAGCAAGCGGCGCGCTACAGTATACTTTGGCGCATGAGTCGATATGATACCCAGGACATAATCTACGCCCTTGCAACACCATGGGGGCAGAGCGGCCTGGCAGTGATACGCATAAGCGGAGAAGGGTGCGCCCGCACCCTAGCTCCGTTCTTCTCCCGCCCCAATGCACTGGTCGGTGCGCCCAATGCCACCTTAGTGCACGGCTACCTTGCAGATGAGGGGGGACAGACCCTTGATGAGGTGGTCATCGCCGTCAACACCCAAGGCCACGGCTATACCGCCGAAGAGGCGCTTGAGATCTCCTGCCACGGCTCGCTTGCCGTCATCCAGGCGATCCTCGCTCTCTTGGGCAGGATCGGGATGCGTAGCGCCGAAGCCGGTGAATTCACCTTTCGCGCCTTCCTCCACGGCCGTCTTGACCTCACCCAAGCCGAGGCGGTCGAGGAGCTGGTAGGCTCGGTGAGCCAACGTTCACGCTCACTGTCGCTACAGCGCCTCCAAGGGAGGCTTGGCAGGCATATCGAGGAGCTCAAAGAACGCCTGATCACCGTCTTGGCTTCGGTGGAGGTACAGCTTGACTACGCCGAGGATGAGGTGGATGAGTTTGTCTTTCCCCACGACGACCTGGCCTCCCTCATCGGTGACATAGCAAATCTCTGTGATACCTACCAGGTTGGCCGTCTCTACAAAGAGGGGGCGAAGGTGGTCCTCGCCGGTTCGACCAACGTTGGCAAGAGTTCGCTCTTCAACCTCCTTTTGAAGGAAGAGCGCTCGATCGTCAGCCCCTTTCGCGGCACGACGCGCGACTATATCGAAGCGGATATCGAGATCGGCGGCATCCCGATCCGCCTCTACGATACCGCCGGTCTGAGGGAGAGCGAGGATGTGGTCGAGCAGCAGGGCATCGTGCGAACCGAGCGCCTGATCGGGGAGGCGGACCTGATCATCTACCTCGTCGATTCGACCGACCTTGGCCACATCCCTACTGAGGATGAGCGCACGATCGTGGTCTACAACAAAAGTGACCTCGTCCGCCCCGCCGAAGGGAATCTGGCTATCAGCGCGCAAAGCGGGGAGGGGGTCGGTGCCCTGCTCTCTGAGATCGAGAGACATCTGAAACAAAGCCTGCCTGAACCGAGTGACGGCGATCTGATCATCGAAGGGGAGCGACAGTGGCGCCTGCTTGAATCGGCGAGAGCGGCACTGCAGCGCGCCCAAGCCCTCAGTGGCGCGGCTGCGGTCCTGGACATCATCGCCGTCGAGCTCGGCGAAGCGCTCACCAGCCTTGGAGAGTTGACAGGACAGGTGCGAAGCGACGACATTCTGGAACGAATCTTCAGTGGATTCTGTGTAGGAAAATAAGATGGAGTATGATGCAATAGTAGTGGGAGGGGGGCATGCCGGCATCGAGGCATCGCTCGCCCTCGCACGGATCGGATTTTCAACGTTGCTGGTCACCCAGAGACTCGATACCATCGGGGCCCTGTCGTGCAACCCAGCCATCGGTGGACTCTCAAAAGGCAATATCGTGCGCGAGGTCGACGCCCTCGGCGGTGAGATGGCGCACCTCATCGACCGCTCGATGATCCAATATCGGGTCCTCAACCGTAGGCGCGGACCAGCCGTCCAGGCTCCCCGCGCCCAAGCGGACAAGTACACCTACAACCGCCTGGCCAAGGAGACCGTTGAGCGACAGCGCAACCTTAGCCTCTTCATGGATACCGTCGTTGACATACTCGTCGATGATTCACAAGCCTATTGGGGCATCGTCACCGAACGCGGCCATACGATCACCAGCAGGGTCGTGGTGCTGACCACTGGCACCTTCATGGAGGGAAAGATCTTCATCGGTGAGTGGGAGACATCTGCCGGACGCCTCGGTGAAGCGGCGGCGGTGGGCCTGGGTACCGCCCTTCGGGCGAAGGGGTTTCCGGTTGGACGGATGAAGACCGGTACGCCGGCGCGGATTCGCCGCTCGTCCATTGACTTCTCCAAGCTAGAGGTACAGAGCGGCGATGAGGTGATGGCTCCCTTCAGCTTCGACTATGACCACATCGAGCGCCCATCAGAGCAGTGCTACATCACCTGGACCAATGAGGCGACCCACCGGATCATCGCAGACAATATGGACCGCTCCCCACTCTACGGGGGGAAGATCAGCGGGATCGGGCCGCGCTACTGCCCCTCCATCGAGGATAAGGTGGTCCGCTTCCCCGAGCGCGAGCGCCATCAGATCTTCATTGAGCCAGAGGGCATCGACAGTGAGGAGATGTACCTCAATGGCATCTCCACGTCGCTGCCCGAGGATGTGCAGCGCGCCTTCATCCACACCATCGCCGGCCTTGAGGACGCCCAGATCATGCGCCCTGCCTACGCAGTGGAGTATGACTACATCGACCCGCTCGCCCTCTATCCGTCGCTTGAGAGCAAGCTGGTCTCCGGCCTCTTCATCGCCGGTCAGACCAACGGCACCAGCGGCTATGAGGAGGCGGCGTGCCAGGGTTTGATGGCCGGCATCAACGCAGCCCAGAAGCTCAAGGGGGAGAAGCCACTGGTGCTGGCTCGCAGCGAAGCATACATCGGCGTCCTCATCGATGATCTGGTGACGATCGGGACAAAAGAGCCATATCGGATGTTCACCAGCCGCGCCGAGTACCGCCTCAATCTTCGCCATGATAGCGCCGACCAGCGCCTCAATGCCAAAGGCTACGAGGTGGGCCTTCAAGGTGAAGAGAGCCGTGCCCGCCTGGAGGCGAAGTTGAGCCGCATCGAGGCGGTCAAGGAGTTGCTCTCCCGGCGCACTTGGGCTGAGAAGAGTGCCCTCTCTGCACTGAAGATGCCGCAAGTGACTATCGAGACGCTGAAAGAGGGCATCGAAGAGCTCGCCGCCTTTGACGAGCAGACCCTCTATCAGGTTGAGCTGGATATCAAGTACGCCGGCTATATCGATCGTCAGCAGCGCCAGGTTGAACGGTTTGAGCGCCTTGAGGCGATGGCAATCGATCCTGACTTCGACTACAGCCGCGTCGATGGACTGAGCAGCGAGGGGCGGCAGAAGCTGGACCTCGTGCGCCCCTTCTCGGTAGGGCAAGCCTCACGGATCGAGGGGGTGCGTAGCAGTGATGTCGCCCTGTTGATCGTCCATCTCAGACGAGGAGGCAGCCATGTATGAAGAGACCCTCAAAGCAGGATTGGCTGCCCTGGACCTTGAGCTTGATAGTCAGCAGTATAGCCAACTTGCTCGCTATATCGCCGAAATTGAGCGCTTCAACCCCGTCTACAAGCTCGTCGGTGCCAGCGGCAGAGACTTGGTCATCCGCCACATCCTCGACAGCCTCAGTGCGGCCAAGACGATCGAAAGTCTCCTCAGTCAGAGCACAGAGCGGCGCCTGGTCGACCTGGGTAGCGGGGCAGGGCTGCCTGGTATCCCCCTTGCCATCGCCTTGGACCGCTCGACGGTGACGCTTGTGGAGCGGATGCAGCGACGGGTAGGGTTTCTGCGATCGGCGATTGTCACATCCGGCCTCAGTGAGCGGGTGACAATCGTCGACCGCGACCTGGTAGAGCTGGACGGATGCTTTGATGTGGTGACCTTTCGGGCATTTCGCCCGCTGGTGGAGATCCTGGACCTCGTCAGCCCCATAGTCGCTGACGGAGGCTGGGTGTGCGCCTACAAGGGCCAGCGGCTACAGCTCGAGGAGGAGCTTGCCGCTGTCAGGGACCAGTGTACAAGCCAGTGGAGCGCCACGATCATTGGCCTTGAGGTTCCCTTTCTCGACGCTGAGCGAACACTTTGCCTTCTGCAAAAGATTTGATACCATCAGCGGGGAGGCAGGCAATGACAAGACGCACCAAAAAAGGATCGCTGATCGCATCACTGATCGTATTGATCGCATCGAGTGCGATGCTCCTTGTCGTGACCCTCGCCTTGATCGGCATCGAGCATCCCGTCCTCTCCTCAATTATCAAACTTCTGGACCAACATCTCTCGTTTGCCGCCGACGGAGCGCTATGGGGCCTCATCCCGCTGCCGATCATTGGCCTTAGCCTCTTTTTCATGATCTTGGCATGGCGGGGTGGCAAGCGCATCTTTCTTATCATCATCCCCCTTGCGCTTGGCATGTCGTATACGCTGTACACCCTCAGCCATATGGTCGTCGAGTCCAGC
>LVBE01000204.1 GCA_001603105.1 Spirochaetales bacterium Spiro_03 | reverse complement strand
CGGCCTGCCGTCAGGAAGCTGTTCGACTCCCCCGACGAAGCGGGATGTGCGATTCATGCCGATACGGAGGTCGGTGACTGCACTTTTGAAGTGCAGTGTGTCGATGCCGAGGCTGTTGAGGTACTCATGGCGGCGTCTGAGGGTCGCACCCTTCTCATCCCAGGCAGCGCTGGGATCGTCCTGGTCAAGCAAAAAAATCGGCTTGAGGACCTCCATCAGTGAGCTTGTTGTCCCTCCTTCTCCGAGGACTTGGCCAGCCCAGAGTGGGCCTGGGGCGATGCAGACACACCAGGGCAGCTGGTGGCGCATCAAGCGTGAGGAGCGCTCTTCACTGAATTTGCGCTTCGCTGTGCTGAGGATCTGGTTCTTGCGTCCATCAAGTGGGGCGTGGTCGAGTCGGTCCTCGGTGTTGTCCACTCTGATGTACGCCCACCCTTCGGCGATGAACTGGTAGTCCAATGCCTGCATGAAGGAGGGGTTGTAGGCAAGAGCCTTATCGCTTTGACTGTCCAGCCTGCTGGACAGGATGTCCAGGTCATCGAGGAGGATCTGTACGTATTTCGCCTTGTGGCGGTAGGCGCTCTTGGCCAGGGCCCTGGCAAAGTAGTAGGTACCCGAGCCGCTGAGGATCAACAGCCCTTGCTGGGCTTTGAGGTTCACGCCCTTTTCGATGATCAGGTCGGCATAGCGGTCTACTAGATCTCTGTCCATGCCCAGAATCTTGTCACTCATTGAATACTCCTTCTTCCATCAAGCAAATCACGTCCCCTTCCGCTTCGAAGTGTACCGAAAGGTGTGCAGAGCCGATGGGGATTACCAGGCGCACCAGCGATTCGTTGAGCCGGCACTGGCTCAGGCTCTCCTCATCGACGCCTCGGTCAAGGGATTCGATCGTAAAGCCACCGAAGGCGATGGCACTGTCGATGTTGGCTGTAAAGTGGGGGTGTAGTCCTGCTGTCAGATACCGGCTTTCGAGTGTGTTGGTGTCTGCGAGGATGAGGGAACTGATGTGTGCTGCCCCCTCATCGATGGCAAAATACGAGCTGAGGGCCTCAGAGCCTTGCCGGGCGTGCCAGGAGGTGACCTTGCCCGCCTCGATGGTGAATGTGGCGCCCTCGACGCGCTTTCCCAGCACATAGAAGGGGTGACTCGATGCGAAGGTGCCGTTCACCGTCTCGGTGGCGAAGGAGCCATCCAGGCACTGGATCGGCAGGGTGGGGATGAACGACCGCCCTGATGCGAGAATCGAGGAGCCACCACAGAAGTGGGTGTTGGCCGCCAGGGTACCGGTGAGAGACCAGAGGTCACCGAAAAGAGAGACTTTGCTGTTGCCTAGCGCATCAAGGCGTTGTTTTCGCCAAGTGAGCACATTGGCCTGCTCCTGCCAAAACGAGTGTGTCCATTCGCTGTCAAGGCGCATGATGGTAGCAAAAAGTCGCCACGCCTCCTCTTCTCCTACCCGCTCTCCTCTCTGAGCGCTCGCCCACCGCAGACCAGGGTAGGGGATGTTCGCCCATGGGGCGGCTATGCGACGATCGAGGAAGACGGGATCGGCGAGAGCGCCATAGCGGGAGAGGGAGGCTGCATCTTTGACGATCTGTCCAAGATCTTCATCCTCATCATAGGGGTGGTTGTCCAAATCGACGATGTGGCACATCACTGCCTGGCCGACCTGGGGACGCAACAGATCTTTCTGCTGTGGCTCGATGGGGTAGGCTTGGATGACCTTGCCCCCCTCGGTCTCGACGATCATTACCGGCAGACGGGTGGTGATGACCGCCTCGTGGGCAAGATAGCGGGCAAAGCCCATGGTCCGGGCCTCGGTGTTGATCGATAGATTGTCGCCCTCGACCAACTTCAGCTGTACGTCTATGATCAAGCGCGCATAGCGCTCTATGTAGGTCTCCATGAATCCTCCGTAACCTCTTTACTATACTCACAAGAATCAAAAGAAAGAAGAGCAGTAGGAACAAACTTGAAAGAGACGCATCCTCTCTTATTTGGTTATCGTATGTCGTGAGACTCGATGGCGACCACTTCCTCCCTTGGTCGCCATCGGCATGTGCTACATCGTAGTAACGGTGAATCTCGACAACAACCAATCATTCGCTTTCTAGATCACTAGGGAGGTGCAGGAGTTCTTTTTAAGAGTTGGGCATAGACCTATTACGCAAAATTGAGGACACTTAGGCGGTTCCCAAGCGACCTTCTCGCCTAATCCTATGAATTGTTCTTTGAATTAAAAATGCTGTGTGGATATAGTAATTTTATGCAATTGGG
>LVBE01000028.1 GCA_001603105.1 Spirochaetales bacterium Spiro_03 | reverse complement strand
ACGATCCATGTCCGTAGCTGATATCGCAGTGGTTATGAAGATCTCCCAGATAGAGCGCGCGAGCCTTCAGCCACGCTCTCTGTTCTGGTCGGTCAGCCAGGGCCTTCTCAAATGTCCGAATGAATGTATGCATGGTTCCTCCGTTTCAATACGGGTGTGGCTAAAGCTCGCCACCTTCCGATAATACGATTTGTACGCTCACTTGCCCTGCCTCAAGAGGAAGGTCGATGCGCAATGCCTGCAAGCCAGGGACCAGATTGAAGATCCGCTTTGTGCCATAGGCTAGCTGATATGGGCTGTCAAACGCAAGACAGACCTTCCCTTCGCCCTTGATAATATCCAACGACGATGGGCCTTCGACGATCTCCTCATGACTTCGGCTGATGAGGGGAAGGACTAGGCTTCCCTGCATGGCTGTAGCGGTTATCAAGAGAGAATGGTCTGAAAACTCATAGCTCAGCTCATAGGGAATGCTACCACCTTTGCCGTCCTTGCTCCAAAGAAACCCGCCTGCTGTGTAGCGATCGTCTTGCATGACGGTTGTAGCATCACACTCATAGATGCTGCTGAAGGTTTCACCTTCATGGATATATTCAATGCGAGGGGCGAGGCATTGGTGGATTACCCCCTCAGTGGGGACCTGCATATTGTTGCGTTCTTTGAGAGAGTACTCTCCCATCGAGGCTGCAAAGATTGGACCAAGGCTATGGTCGAAGAGAGCGCTAAGCGTACCACCGCTGACATGGCCTCCTTCTAGGTACTGCCAATCGTAGGCGGTAAGTGTTGCCGTATACCGTTTCTTGTTGACAATCCATGTCGCAAGCTCAGGATAGTATCGACTCGGCCCACCCAGCTCCCGTGCCAATCGGGCAGTATTCACCGCCTCGAGGTCAATCGCATCGAAGAGGCCACGGTCAAGCGCTTGTGCCAACATCGAGGCGTGTTCAAATGTGTGATGGATACAGGCAGGCTGTCCTTCATCTGCATAATGGGGTCCGCCTGACAACAATGCATCGACGGTTGAATACTCCAAAAGCTCCAGATTCTTGATCGCCGCACGAGCAAATTCAGGCTCTTGGTCGCCAAAGAGCAGCAAGCCTCCGATAGAGCCATCGCTGGTCCGACTCCCCCACCACGTCCATTTGAAGTTACGAGTCCCAAAACTATTGTCCCATCCTCCATCGGCAAACATAAAGGCCAGATGGGCTTTAAAGCTCCGCTTCGCAAGGTCAACGATGGCAGTGTTACCCACAAGGTTCCCATACAGGGCAAGGGCGGGCAACGTCTCTTCTACATTGTATCCGATATCAATTGACCGGCACCCCTTGTCGCTGATGCGAGAGCGAGGCACACCCTCTCCATAGATGAGGTCACCCTCGGTGATGACCGAAAAGGCGATATCGGCAAACCATGCTCCTTTTTCGGAGTATCGCCGCTTGTTCGTCACTCGGTATGCCAACTCAAGCGCCAAGGCATTGGTAATCGGGTAATTGATGTTGTTGTTGGCCAGCGATTCAAGCCCGTAGAGATAGTCAGCGGCTTTCTCGATTCGCTGGAACAGCTGATGAGCAAACTCATCAGTAAGCACATGACGATAGACCAGATAGCATTGAGCCCAGCCGATCATGGAGAACACGGTAGTCCCTGTCCATGGACTGTCCACATCGTTGAGCATCCCCCCGTCGGCCAATGACAGTGTATGCTCGCCCCACCAAAAGAGCTTCATCGCAGCATCGATCCACTGTGTACCACCACCGCGTGCCGCCATCGCCAAAAATGGATACATGGCATCTCCACAACGCCCATGAATCTTTGCACAACACCCACAGGCTAATGCCCCATCGAGGCGTGGATCCCCACTTTGGCTGATCTGGCGCACCAAGAGCCCTTCACACCACCTCTTCAGTAGCTGTTCAGCTCGATCCTTGATCGTATCCATACCGTGTCCCACCCCTACCAAAAGGAGACCCAGGAGCCGTTCATTCGCATCAGCGCCTCAAGATAGAAGTAATCTCCCCACAGGTTGCATTCATCTACTCCATGATTTTTGCAATCGTTGAATGGTGTCTTGATCCCATAGACCCCGTGCAGCAGAAGTCCATCGGATTTGGAGGGGTCGGTAGCTGCACAGTGGGTGTATAGCGCCTTCATCAGACGTGATGAGATAGCCTCATACCGCGCAGCCTGTGGCCCGTCAAGTAGCGGGATCATCTCCAATAGCCCACAAATGGCGATGGCAAGGGCAGAGGAGTCCCGCATCTCGTCACTGGGATCATTGAAGACAAAATCCCAGTATGGAATCAGGTTTTCAGGCAAATTATCAAGGAAATATTGGGTGACAACATCAAAGAGATGCAGGTACTCAGATTTCTTGGTATACCGATAGCTCAGAGCCAGCCCATACACCCCCCATGCCTGCCCCCGAGCCCACGCAGAATCAGCGCTGTAGCCTTGGTGCGTGACACCTTTGGTAGGCTCTCCTGTGTCAGGGTCGAAGTAGTAGGTATGGTAGGTAGACCCATCAGGGCGCAACAAAACGTCCATCGCCGTTTCGATATGTGCCTGAGCCTTTTTGCGATACTCATCGTTGCCACTTACATCGCTTGCCCAATACAGCAGGGGTAGGTTGAGAAGGCAGTCGATGATCAGGCGATAGTTATCGGCCTTGTCAATCGCTCCCCACGCCTGGATGAACGATCCTTTGGCGTGAAATCGCGCTGCAAGCAAGTCTGCGGCCATCAGTGCAGTCTCTTTTGCAAACTCATCGCCAGTGAGTTTATATGCAGCTACACACGAAAGTGAGTATAGAAACCCCAGGTCATGGGTATCGACAGCAATTCGTTCATCGATACGGGTACGAAAGCTTTGCACATGGGCCATGGCAGTCTTCAAAAATAATGGATCTTGCTCAAGCTGCCACGCAAACCAGAGAATCCCTGTCCAAAACCCATTGGTCCACTGATCGTTCTCACTAGTCTCATAGAAGCCATCAGTGCTGAAAATATGCTTGAAGTTTTCCCCCACCCGTCCCAGTGAGGCCCCGACCTGGACTATGGCAGCATCGATGGCGCTTCTCACATCGCTTGGGCTCATCACTGGGTACTGTTCAATCGGTTGATTTCTCATGGTTTGTTCTCTCCTCAGTCAATACACTTCGATCAGTGTTTCTATCGTCTGTTCTCCAGGGGTAATCTCATAGATGATGGCAGGAATCATTGTTTTCTTTGCGATGACGTTGGTATTGGGGTCTGCGTCGATGATCGCGCCTTGGCCGCCACCCAATACAGACTGCACCTTGCAGCCATGGCTGCCATCAGAGGCACACGCCCACCCCTCTAGACTGTTCTGCTCTGATCCAGCACTCCATTGTGAGACTGAAAACCCACAATCCCATGCAAGACAGGCGATCGTGCTATGAATCTCATGGCGACGAATATGGCCACCGTCAACGATGGTAATCTCTGTGTTCACGATGATGCCATCACATGGGCTCCACCGAGTCACAACCCGACGTTCTTCGATGCGTGCATCGATGCAACGGCGCCGGACATAGACACGGTCGCCAACTATGAAAGCGAGCATGCTATCGGGGGCATTCTCCCGAACTGTCTCACATGAATGGGCAACAGAGAAGCCAAAGGTCGTCGAATAGGCGAACTTGGCATATTTTTCCACGAAGTGGCCGAGCACATTTTTATTGTAGACCGCCACCGGGTACGCGCATACATCCCATCTGCGGTGCTGGATCAGCATATCAGACACTGGCGAAGAGATTACCGCCGTCTCAATGCCAAGCGGCAGCTCTTCAGCACTCCAATATGGATGCTCATCATCAAGGGCAAGGAGGGCGTATGCCTTGGTGCACCAATAGGGACTGGTAGGGCTATTGTACTTTTCAGCCATGGTGAGGTTGGGGTAACAGTAGCCAACCGAGAGCACCCCATCGCCGTGATATATTGGCTGTGAGGCCCAATACGCTAAATTACGGGCGATCAAACCTTTGACGACTCCAAGCTCAATGGTCGGCACGCCTGTGGCCACTGCCATTGACCAAAAGGCTACGTGGGCAAACCGATACGTCAGCGATCTGCCGTAGGGAATTGCAGAGCCACCCTCGGCGAACCAGTGAAGGTAGTGCGGGGCGAACAATTGAGCGCGTTCAATGAACTTTGGCGTGTAGAGTCGATCCTCTGGCATACAATCGGCCCAGATGAGTCCATAAAAGTGCATGGCAAACGGGCCGTAGTAGTCTTTCTGATCTGATCGCCCGTCAACGTACCACCCCTCTCCCAGATACCAGGAGTCGATGTGGGCAAGGTCCTCCTCCAGTCTCGATTCACTGTAGGCTGCCCCGCGTTTTTTCAATGCAAGGTTGACCAAAACCCGAAAGAACAGCCAGTTGCAGTGTGGCAACGAATGGTCGTTGATCGCTTGCAAGTAGGTGGCGATATGCTCTTGCTCCTCTTTGCTGTAAGGATCCCAAAAAATCTCAGGAAGGTAGAGCAACGCATATGCGATCGGAGCCATTTCGACAAAACGCTGATCATTGTCACTACAAGAACCCCAGTACTCCTCATGGTTTGGATCAGTTCCGCAAGCTAGCCCTCTCTGGTAGATAGACTTAAATTGGGCATGCGCCCCACCGCCACGGAAAAATGGGACCAGTCCCCACAGAGGCCGGGCAAAACCCTCAAACTCCTGTACATCGACGCTATACGTCGCCGCCCCACCCCCAAGGCGCAGTCGAGCGCACCCGTCGCTGTAATATGGGAGCAAAGGCTCCAAAAGATTCAGCAAAGCATCTTGATATGCTCTCTTGTCTCCTGCCATCAGAGGTGTCCTCTCCCATACCGAACTCGAAACTCGGTCGCATCAAAACCATCGAGGTGCAATAGATCGCCTGTTGCCTCCATATGGGTAGCCAACATGCTATAGAGATCAGCACCTCGCTCATCATATGAAGCTTCAAAGAGGAGGTTGTGTTGTTCCTGAGGGTCTGAAGCCAGATGATAGAGCTCGTAGAACACCTCGTCCTTGAAGAGGTCTACGATCAATTTATAGCCATCGTGGACTACGCACCGCTGGAAGTTGCCGCGCGCTCCATTGCCATCGAATTGAATGAAGATCGGCCGTTTTGAATCCTGGGTCTTCTGTGATGTGATCAAAGAGAGCAAAGACTGTCCATCAAAGGTTTGCCTGACCTTGAGTTGAAGGAGCTCGCAAAGTGTTGGCATCACATCGATATTGCTGACTGCCTCATCGATTACCGTTGGCTTGACTGCCATACTGGCTGGCATCTTGAACGAGAGTGGAATCCTTGTCGACTCCTCGTACATGCACATCTTCTGAAACAGAGCGTGTGAGCCGAGCATCTCGCCGTGGTCACTGGTGAAAAGTATCACACTCTCATCATACAGTCCCTGATCCTTCAACTCGCCAATGAGCCGGGCTACCATGTCATCAAGCAAAGAGACCAATCCCAGGTAGACGCGCCAGGCTTCGAGCCAGTGCGACCGATCATATCTTGAACCAACATAGCCTGGCAGATTGTACAGTTGCAGCGGCGATTGTCCGTCACTAAAAACGCCGACGTTGTCTGGAAGGCTGAAGCTTCCCTCCTTCACTCTACTAAACCACGGCTCGGGAATGTCAAGCGGCGGATGCGGGGCAAAGTAGGTCGCATTGAGCAACAGTGGACGGTCGCCTTTGCGCTCCCTCAAGGCCTTGATCGAACAGTCGGTGAAATACGAATCGAAGAAGTACTGCTCTCCCTCTTCGTAGATGCCAACCTCTGCATTGGAGTAGAGGCTTGCATGGGTGACAGTACCGCCTGCCATCTCAGGCAGACGGATCTTGAACGC
>LVBE01000027.1 GCA_001603105.1 Spirochaetales bacterium Spiro_03 | reverse complement strand
GGATATGACCGCGCATGCAAAAAAATGATGTGTAAAATTTTGACACATGGGTTTTTGAACTGTCAATTTACTTCTCCTGGGACCTGGGCAAAGAATATAGTCGTGCCTCGTGGAAATGGGAGGGTGCATGAATCAACAAGATGTGAGTGCGGTCGATACGTTTACATTGTCCGCCAAATTACGACGAGACTGGACGCGGAACAGGAGCCTGTATTGATTTATCCTCTCTTCATTCCCACTGAAATCTCAATATAATTCACCAGTCGAATCCCTTCATTTTTCACCACCATTACTGTGTACCATAGGAGGCAAGGCCTTTCGGAGAAGGGCCACTGTCACTATGGAGGTAAGAAGCGATGGCATCTTACAAGAAAGTCCTCGAGCTCTATCGTTCGGGGCTCAACAACTCACAGATAGGTGAGCGAGTCGGCTATGACCGGGCGACGGTCAGGGGAATCATCTCAAGGAGCGAAGAGAAGGGAATCCTCCCGTACCGGTGGAAGGAATTGGATGAGGCCCAGATCAGGGCATTGCTGCGCAAGAAGGCGGAGGTGCGGGAAGAGTATCTGCAGATCGACTTCGAGTGGATGCACCGCGAGTTGTCCAACAAGCATGTGACGGTGAACCTGTTGCATGAGGAGTATGAGCGAAGTGCCGAACGGCCCGCCCTGCAGGCGTACAGCAGAAGCCAGTTCTTCAGGCTGTACAGGTCTTGGTGCAACACCAGCCAACACAGCGCCAAGATCAAGACCAAGCCCGCCCACTCGATGGAACTGGACTTCGCCGGAGACCTGGTGCACTACATAGATCCGCTGACAAGGCAGCCGGTGAGGGTGACCCTCTTCGTGGCGGTGCTGTCATTCAGCAACCTGGTGTATGTGCAGGCCGTCGAACGACAGAGCGCCATCTGCCTGGCCAACGCCACCATCGATGCCTTCTCATTCTTTGGAGGGGCGACGCGGGCGATCATCGTCGACAACACGAAGGCGGCGGGCATCCTCCATTCCAAGCATGAGTGGGCGATCCTCAATGAGCTGTTCCGTGAATTGGCCGAATACTATGGGGCGACGGTCATCGCCGCTCCTCCCCGGACACCACGGGCTAATCAAACGTGGAGGGCGGCGTCTACAACGCCTATACCAGGATCATCGCCCCGCTACGGCATTGCACCTTCTACTCGCTGGATGAGCTCAACGAGGCACTCGCCTGCCAATGCGAGGCCTTCAACGGCGAGCCATTTAAGGAGAGGCCGTCCTGGTCAAGGCGCAGCCTCTTCCTGGCCGAGGAACAACAAATGTTGTCGCAATTGCCCTCGACCAAATTCGAAGTCCGGGAGAAGGCAACTGCGACGGTCCGGGAGAACTGCCATGCCAAATGCAGCCTCGACGGTTACTACTACAGCGTACCATATGTGTGGTGCAAGAAGCAGGTGGTCCTCCGCCTGGGCAGAACCGATGTGCGCATTCTCTCCCGGTTCGGCCAGTTCATCTGCAGCCACCCCAGGGGAAACCACCCCTGGGACCGCTACGTGACCGACCCGAGCCACATGCCCTCCTACATCCGCCAGTACGTGTATGCCAGCCCCACACTCTTCCGGGGCAAGGCCGCCGACATCGGCGAGGCGACCTACACGGTCATCGACCGCCTGTTTGCCATCGCCGAGGCCAACGCCAAGGTACCCGAGGTGGAGTATGAGACCGCCCGCGGCATCCTGGCCCTGGCCAAGCCCACCAAGAAACATCCCAAACGCTCGGCGGTGGTGCTCGAGGCGGCCTGTGGCAGGCTCTTGGCTTCGTATCCCAACCCCCTTTCACGGATTCCCTATCGCGCCGTAGCCAATGCAGTGCAGGCGCTCATCAAGGAGCGGACGGAGAAGGAGAACAATGACTTCATCTCCAAGGGCCTGGGCAAGGGGAGCCTGCTGGATATCCTGGAGGACGAATGATGGCATACAACAACGAACAGATGCGCCTTGAGCGCGACAGCAAGGTGGTGGAGGCATTCAAGCGCCTGAGGTTGCCGGCCATGGCGGGCCTCTTCAAGGAGATTGTCGATGGGTCCATCACCATCGGGGAGGTGGACGTCGCGACACTGTTGGAACTGTTCATCGATGCCGGTGCGTTCGTCATCATCTGGGGGGGCCGAAGAGCGGGGCCACCTATCTCGGCTGCGCCATCGCCGCCTCTGCCTACAGGCTGGACAAGAGGACCCTCTATATCCGCTACTTCGACCTGCTCAGCTAGTTGGTGGAGGCCAAGCGCACAGACGGGCAGTTGAGCCAAATGTTGGATAGGCTGCGCACCATCCCCTGCCTTGTCATAGATGACTGGATGAACACCCCCATGAGCCACAACGAGCTGATGTTCATAAGGGAGATCATGGACTACCGGCCCAGAAGCGGTGGTACCATCCTCGTCTCGCACACCCATCCGGACAGATGGAGGGAACTCATGGATGGCAGTACCAGCTATCGTGATTCACTGCTCCACACCCTGACCGATGGGGCTACGGTCATAGAACTGTAACTTTGACCGGCCGGTGGAGATCTTCTCCGCCGGCCTATGGTGGTGAACTATCTTGGGATTCCACTGGTGAGATTTGATGGGATTCCAGTGGTGAAAATGGTAGGATTACTCACATGGACGGTCGAAGATGTGTATATTGTGGTAGTGACGAGCTCTTCATCAAGAGCGATTCTCTCGAACTGCATGAGCCGTTTCTGGGAACTCAATCGGTGACGATTGAGGTACTGACATGCAGAAAGTGTGGATTTGAAGAGTACCTTCCCTCCAATGACGAGAGGATTGAACGGGCAATGTCCGATCTGAAGAAAGCATCGATGGTGCTGCTCCTCAATGATCTGAACAGCAGTGGATTGACCAATGCATACATGGAACGTGCACTTGGCCTTCCTGCCCGGACACTGGCCCGGTGGAAGAACGAGGCATCCCTCAGGCCATCGGCTGCAGGCCATGCCCTGATGAGATTGATACGGACCTTCCCGTGGCTCCTGCAGGTAGCTGAAGCTGGGTTTGACGAGAATAAGGCCCGAATCCTTCTGCTCAAGGCAGCAGGCAAGGAAGAGGAGAGATGTGAATCTTTGGTCCTTTGAATACGTTGACCCCCTGACCCTGCCGGCCTGGATGGTATGAAGGGTGAGGGAAGGGTGGAGAGGTCGTCCTTTTGAAAAAAGAACCGGTTGTGATCAAACCGGTTCCTTGGATTAAGTGGGCCCAGAAGGACTTGAACCTTCGACCCACAGATTATGAGTCTATCTCACAATGAAAAACGATTGAATTCGCATCAGGTTGTAGGCAAAGAGTCCTGAATTTCCTGGTTTTTGTACATAGACCGTTCGATAAGATTGAGGTTAAATCCTAATACCTTACAGCAAAACAAAAAGAAATTGTCCTATGGGTAATGAAGTGAGAGTTTTGCATGTCGGTGGAATCCATTGGAAATTCATGGAAAATAATGTTTGACAGATTGGGAAACGCATTGTAGTATGAAATTGTTCAACAATCTTGTTGAGCATATGGAGGTGAGTTTATGGATATTTTGAAAGGCGCATATGACCTGCACGTTCACTCGGCACCCGATGTCCTGCCCCGCCTGATGGATGATCTTGAGATGGCTCAGCGCATCGTTGACCGTGGAATGGGAGGGTACGCGATAAAGAGTCACTACTTTTGTACCGCTGAACGGGCAGAGTTGGTCCGTTCGGTCTATCCTGGCTGTGATGCAGTGGGAACCATCACCCTCAACCGATCGGTAGGCGGTATCAATCCAAGTGCGGTGGAGATGGCTGGGCGAGCCGGGACGAAATTGGTGTGGCTTCCTACCAGTGATAGTGCCCATGAGCGAGCCCATGTCTTCGATGGCAACCCCAATAAGAAGCTGCCGTACTGGGCGCAGATCCTCATTGACATGGAAAAAGAGGGGATTGCCGCCCCTCCGATCTCAGTTGTGACCGAGAACGGAGCGGTGACCGAGGAGATGGTGACGGTTCTGGAGATCATCGCCAAATATGACATGATTCTGGCCACCAGTCATATCTCCCACCAGGAGACTTTTGCTGTGGTCAAGGAGGCCCACAAGCGTGGGGTGAAGAAAATCATCATCACCCACGCCGACTTTCCCACGACGTTCTACACCGTAGAGGAGCAGCGTGAGCTTGCCGGCTATGGTGCGTTGATGGAGCATTGCTACACCACGTGGGCAACTGGCAAGATTGATATTGAGACATCGATTGCTCAGATCAAGGCATTGGGACCTGAACGGGTCATCATTGCAACGGACTTGGGACAGGCGACATCAGTCTACCCTGATGAGGGGATGGCCATCTATGCCCAAAAGCTCCTGGACAGCGGCATCAGTGAAGATGACGTGCGCCAGATGTTTGTACACAACCAGCGGATGTTGCTGGGTAAATAGACGTTCTCGCAAGGGAGGAACAGATGAAAAAGATCAGCAGTATTTTGATGGTGTTGATGATGGTAGGTTCATTGGCGTTTGCTGCAGGAGCAGGCGAGCAGAAGAAGGATCACTATGACCTGATCTTTGGGACGGCAGGCACCTCGGGGACGTACTATGTCGTAGGTGCGGCCATGGGAGCTTCGGTGAACAAGAACTCAAATAAGGTCAACGTCATTGTCCAACCGACCAAGGGCTCGATGGAGAACCTGAACCTGGCCAATACCGGTGACATCCAGCTCGGGCTTTCCAACTCCGATGGTGTCTACTGGGCAGCAACCGGAACCGGTACCTATGCAAAGAGCGGTAAGCTGAACATCAAGGCGGTGATGAACCTCTACCGCTCCCAAGGTCAGATGGTCGCTCTGAAGAATTCAGGTATCAAGACGTATGGGGACCTGAAGGGAAAGAAGGTCAACCTTGGCCCATCAGGTCAGACAGTGGTTGAGGCTTCCAAAGCAGTGCTGCGAGCCTATGGCATAGATCCTGAGAAGGATATCACCCCCTTCTACCTCGCCGTTGACGAGGGCTTGAGCAAACTCAAGGATGGGGAGATCGACGCTTCCTTCTTCATGGCAGCCGCTCCGACAGCAGGTGTGGTCAACATTGCCAGTACTACTGCCATTCAGATGGTCGATATCGACAAGGCGATTATCGAGAAGGTAAGCAAGGAGTATCCGTTCTATGCGATCGGCGTAATCCCGGCCGGGACATACAAGGGACAGACCAATGATGTGTACGTCACTGAGATGGTGACCGAACTCTTTGCCAATGCCGATGTACCTGAGGATGCAATCTACGAGTTCGTAAAGGTAGCGCTTGAGACCCAGCCTCAGTATGTCGACGCCCACGTCTCCATCCAAGAGATCAACGGCAAGTTCGCCAGCCAGACGGTTACCGAACTGCACCCCGGTGCTCTGAAGTACTACAAAGAGAAGGGATACCTCTAGATCTCTCTCGAAAAGGGAGGGGGTCACCCCTCCCTGTTCTTAATCAAGGAAGGATTGTCATGAATATCCGTACCATCGTCCAAAAGGACAAGCCGCTGTTGACTGTCAAGAACCTGGCGTTGTTGGTCATCTTTGTCGGCATGCCGCTCTTTCATATGTGGACCGCATCCTTTGGCGTCTACCCAGGCTATCAGCTCAGTGCTGTTCACTGGGCCTTCATCGGCAGCTTCATTCTGATAACCAAACCGCTGAAGTTCAAAGGCGGGTGGGTCATTGATGTGATCTTGCTATTGCTCAATCTCTACATCTGTTACTACCAGATTGGCCTGCAGCAGTTCTTCGTCGAGAAAGCCGGTATCTACTCACAACTGGATATCTATGTCTCGATGCTATCGGTCGTTCTTGCGCTCTTGATCGCCGGACGAGTGGTAGGCACCATCTTGCCGATCATCAGCATCCTCTTCATCGCCTATGCATATTGGGGACGCTACTTGAGCGGAATGTTCAAGACCACCCGCTTCACGTTGACAAGGATTGCCCCGTACCTCTACACCGCCCATGATGGGCTCTTCGGGCAGACGCTCAGCGTCAGCGCACAGTTCATCTACCTCTTTGTGCTCTTTGGGACATTGCTGGAGTTGACGGGGGCAGGGGAGTTTTTTGTCGATATTTCCTACTCACTGACTCGAAGGATCAAGGGAGGACCTGCCCAGGCAGCAGTCTACTCCAGCATGCTGATGGGGACCATCAACGGCAGTGGAGCAGCCAATGTCGTCACAACCGGCACCTTTACCATTCCTTTGATGAAGAAGGTCGGTTTCAAACCCTCATTTGCAGGAGCGGTTGAAGCCGTGGCTTCCTCTGGCGGACAGATCATGCCGCCGGTCATGGGTGCTGTCGCCTTCCTGATGAGTGAGATCACTGGCATCTCCTATGCCAAGATCGCCCTCGCTGCAGTAGTTCCTGCACTGCTCTACTATGCAACCCTCTCCATCTCCGTCTACTTCATCGCCAAGAAGACCGATGTGCCCGATCCCGACCACACCGATATGCAGTCACCTCTACAGATTCTGAGGCGGGGCTGGCCGTTCCTTATTCCCGTTGTGCTGCTCATCGCCCTGCTCGTTGCAGGCTACAGTGCCCAACGCTCTGCGTTCTACGCAATCTTGAGCACCATTGTCATCGGCTTTGTGATGAACCGTTCCAACATGACGGTGCAGAACTTCCTCAACGCCCTTGAGGGTTCGGTCAAGGGCATCGGCCCGATCGCTGCGGCGTGTCTACTTGCAGGAATTGTCATGGGCATCATCAACCTCACCGGCTTGGGATTGAAGATCAGCGGTATCATCGAGACGATCGCCAACGGCAACCTCCTCATCGCCCTGATCCTGGCAATGCTGACGAGCCTGCTCTTGGGCATGGGATTGCCTACTTCCGCTGCGTACATGATCTTGGCAGTTCTCGTTGCCCCAGCTCTGGTGCAGATGGGAGCGACAAAGATGAGCGCACACCTCTTCATTCTGTACTTCGGAGCTTTGTCGACCATTACCCCGCCGGTGGCTCTTTCGACCTTTGCAGCAGCAGGGATCGCGGAGTCCAACGTATGGGAGACCGGCAAGGATGCGATGCTGCTTGCAAGCTCGGGTTTTGTCATCCCATTCATCTTTGTCTTCAACAACGAACTCTTGCTGGTCGGAAGCGCCGCACAGATCATCTTCGCCTTCATCACGGCAATGATAGGCTGTGTCTTCGTCTCAGCTTCGCTGATGGGCTGGTTGAAGGTCAACCTCTCCATCGTGGCGCGGATTCTGTTGTTCCCGGCCGGGGTGATGCTCTTCATTGTCAATCCAATGTATTGGAACCTCATCGGCATCGCATTGGCAGTAGTCGTTGTTGTCTTTGAGACGCTTCGCAATAAATCTAAGAAGGTAGGTACCTATGTTTGATAAGAATCAGAACGTATTGGTTGTCAGTGGCCATGCCGCAGACTATGTATGGCGTGCAGGTGGCACGATCGCAAAGTACATCAAAGCAGGGGCCCGCGTGAAAGTAATCGTGCTCTCTCTTGGAGTGCGAGGCGAGTCCAATGACCTATGGAACTTACCGGGCCAGAGTGTCGAGAGCGTAGCGGCGACGAGAAAAGCAGAGTCACAGGCCGCAGCGGCGTGCCTGAGGGTCACGGATTTGGAGTTCTGGGATTATGACGATTACTATATGGAGCTCGATGACAAGGCAAAGATCGATCGTCTGGCTACCGTGATCCGTACCTTTGATCCGTACCACATCATCACCCATGGGGAGCTCGATCTGGTAAATCCTGACCATGATGCAGTGCACAATTTTGTCTTCAAGGCAAGCGTCCTGGCCATCTCCAACGGGGTACGGATCGAAGGGACCAAGACGACCAAGCAGACGAGGATCTTTGGGTTTGAGCCCCATCAGCCTGAGATTTGCAACTTCAAGCCAGAGGTCATCATCGATATCTCTGACTCCATCGAACAAAAGAAGGCGGCGATGAATTGCTTTAAGGCACAGGCTCACCTGATAGAGTACTACGGTGTGCGCGCCTTTGTTCGCGGGAACCATGCCCGCAGACTCAGTGGCAATACGACATACAAGTACGCCGAGGCATTTACCCGTCGTTTCCCGTATGTAGGGTCGTGGCTCTGTTAAGATAGTGCGAACATGTCGAAAAGTGTGGTATAGTCATTGAATCATAGCCAGTGGTGACAAGAGTATAGTAGTGAGATGAAAAGACCCAATCAGATAGCATACGAATATATCAAGGGCCGTATTTTGGATGGCACGTACCGACCGGCAGAGCGACTGGTCGAAGCCCAGCTTGCCGAGGAGATCGGAGTGAGCCGCAATACGGTGAAGAAAGTCTTGCTGCAGATTGAGCAAGAGCGCCTTTTGGTCATAGAGGACAATAAAGGCGCTCGGGTCCACTCACTTACGATAGAAGAGATCCAGGAGTACTATGAGATTCGTAAGTGCCTTGAGGTTCTGGTCGTCCAGGCTGCTGTCGAGAAGATCGGCGAAGATGACCTGGCCCGGATGGAAGCGATTCTAGCCCGGATGGATGAGCTTCGGGACGCAGAGGATTTTGATGCCTATTCACAGCACAACAAGCTATTCCACGAGATCATCTACGAGGCGTCGGAGAAGACCATCGCCGTGGAGATGATCAGGGGGATAAAGACCCAGCTGACGAGATTCCAATTTCGCACAATGGTAGCTCCAGGACGTGCCGATAACTCGATCATCGAGCATCGGGCACTCTTGGAGGGGTTCAAAGCACGGGACAAGGAGGCGGTGACTGAGGCGATCATTGCACACATTTCCAATGTGTCGCAGACGATTTCCCGGTTCAAGGCCTTGTTCAATTAAAGGAAACAACACAATGAATGATACGTATAGGCAACTGCCACCGCTGGTGGACAGCTCTCTGGTCGAACGTGCAGCGCGTCTGTCTACAGCAGCGCTCTGTGATGGGATGAAGGGCCTAGGCATCGAGCGTGATGGGTGTATGGATGCAGCCATCATGCCCGTTGATGAATCGATGCGGATGGTAGGAACCGCTGCGACCGTAGAGACGGCGGTAGGCGACAACTTTCCGATTCACGTGGCGATTTATCAGTGCAAGCCAGGCTATGTACTGCTCGTTGATGGCAAGGCGTACACTGAAAGAGCCTACCTGGGAGATCTGATGGGCGGGTCGGCCAAGGCTGTAGGGATTGAAGGGGTGGTCATCGACGGTTTTGTCCGTGACAAGGTGGGCCTCAAGGAGATTGGCCTTCCAGTATATGCCCGTGGCTTCATGCAGCGCACACCGGACAAGATTGGCCCGGGGACCATCAATATGCCGATTCGGTGCGGAGGTCTTAGGGTCAACCCAGGCGACCTCGTTGTCGGTGACCATGATGGGGTCACAGTCATCCCCCGCGATAAAATTGAAGCAGTGCTTGATGCGGCTGAGAGCAAGAACGCCTATGAAGAGCAGCGGCGGGACTCCATCGTCGAGTATGAGCGTGCTAGGAAGGCAGGAGAGCCATTGCCGCCGCTGGCTCCCCAATGGGTTGTGACGATGCTACAGGAGCAGGCGTGAGCATCGTTGCCGGCTCACTGGCCCAGTACCTTGTCCTGATCGTTGTCTCGCTCTTCGGTGCGATGATCCAGGCAACGATTGGATTTGGGTTCCCTGTCTTTGGGATGATCTTCTTTCCGATGGTCTTCCCGTTTGCCACAGCGGTAACACTGTGCCAATGGGCCGGAGCACTTGGTGTTGCGTACTTTTGTTTCAAGTACTGGTCCCACATCCGTTGGAAAACGCTCTTTCCGTTCATTGTACCTGCACTCCTGATCGGAGGGAGTTTGACGTGGTACTCATCACAGGTATCGGTCCAAAGCCTGAAAGTGGGACTTGGATTCGTCCTTCTTGGCATTGCTCTTGTGTTGCTCCTCTTCCCTGACAAAGCACGACTTAAGCCATCGCCGGCCCTTGGCGCCACAATGGGTTCGCTCAGTGGAGTCCTCAATGGCTTCTTTGCTATCGGAGGACCTCCTGTGGCACTCTACTTATTACCAGCCATCGGGGAGAAGATTGCCTATATCGCAACAGTCAATACATACTTCCTTGCCTTCAAGATCGTATCGTTGCCCATCAGGCTGACAAATGGATCGATCACGAGCCAGCACATTGGTTTTTTATTGGCAAGCTTGGTCAGTATGACTGTAGGCAGTGTGATTGGGGATAAGATTATGCGCCTAGTGCCCAAGCGCCTTCTGCAGGCACTGGTCTACTCCTTCGTTGCCCTCTCAGGTGTGATCATCATCGTACAGGAGTTGGTGTAGGGGGATGGAAGCTACGAGATATAATCTCCGCCATCGCGATAAAGCGATGGTCGTTTGTCATCTCTACCTTGAAAAGGGCCATGAGAACATTCAGCAGGGCGAGATGCTCGATTCTTCATGATGCGTGTTATACATGGTACGTACAGAAGGCGCTATGGGCACCGTTGCATTGAGATTGAGCGATTCAGCCAAATATGGAGCCAGAACATGCCGGATGAAGGCCTGTTCTGCATGGCCCTCAACAATACAATACACCTCACTCATGTGCCGGCTCTCCGTTGAGAATCCCCTTTTGCCAGAGCTCGCCAAGGCTGTACTCCTCAAGCCACAGGGAGATGTTTTTAGCATCCAGCCTGGTGAAGGTCGATGATCCCTGATGGCGGTCACAGACAATGATGTCCTCAGCATCGAAGCAGCTGACCAGTTCGGGCGACTGGGTAGCCATGATGACTTGGGTGTCGTGTGCCCGCGCTTCGATCAACTCGGAGAGGATGGAGATGGCAAATGGATGGAGGCCGAGCTCCGGCTCATCGATGATGATGGTGTCGCTCACCTTGGGCTGGAGCAATGCAACTGCGAGGCAGATGAACCTCAGCGTCCCGTCTGAAAGGGCCTGCGGTTGCATCGGGGTATCGGTACCCTTTTGTTTCCACATCAGGCGCACCTTCTCGGCTGGTGTCGGTTCGAGGATGAAGTCATCAAAGAACGGGGCAACCAACCGGACGGCATTCAGAATCCCACGATACGCCGGCACAGACGCAGGGTTGTCTCTCAAAGAGAGCAGGAAGCTTGCGATATTGGAGCCATCAGATCGTAGGTATACAGCATCATTGGCATCTTGGTGGAGCTTTATCGCTGCGAGGCGCCCGTGTCATGGAAGTGATACATCTGCCAATTCTTCATGGATTCATACATAAGCGATGCGGCAGATCCACTGACGGAGAGCTCTCCCAAAAGACCGGGAGTGTAGCCATCGGGAGAGTGGAGGGTCTGCCATGTGTCGTCATCTGCCTCTTGGAGGTATTCGTCATCAATACGTAAGAGCCCCGCTTGGGTGGGCTTCAGAGAGAAACGATATCCATGTATGCCGAAATGCAACTCGATTTTAATGCTCGTGGCCTTCGGCAATCCTTTATAGATGAAATCCGAAGCAGTACCAAAATCGAGGACATATTTCTTCAAGTCGACGTCTGAGAGAGCGGGGATCGGGAGCTTCGCATAGGCGCGGATACACTTGAACAATTCCAGAAAATTGCTCTTCCCCGACCCGTTGGCTCCGATCAAGAGATTGATGTTGGTGAGGGGAAATGAATCGAGCAGTTGGATGGATCGAAATCCCCCCACTGATATTTTGTCCAATCGCGCCACGCTGAAGACTCCTGTTGCATCAGAGCCTACCATACTTGTTACCTCTCAACAATCCAAGGCGAAAGAGGGGGTGTTTTGCTTCAATGAGAGATGAGTAGGTCAGAAACAGAGCGGTATACGGAAGGAGAAAATCAAGAGATGAGGTACTTGAGGTTGCTGGGCAACGGGAGTTGTCCTTCCCCTGGATCTTGGAGGCGATGGATTGTAACTATGATCGAAAGCAGGCGAAGTCCACCCATCTTGCTCATGCGGTAGAGGTTCTTGTGGAGATTACCGGGAGGAAGATGAACGATGGGCCCAGAAGGACTTGAACCTTCGACCCACAGATTATGAGTCTGCTGCTCTAACCAACTGAGCTATGGGCCCGAAAACTGCTTGTAATCTAGCGGATTTCACCGAGAATGTAAAGAATAGGTTTCCCTTTCACTTTTCTGTTGGTATTATGAGCCTTGATATGAAGAAACGCTTGCTGTCTATCCTTATGATCGCCCTGATGTGTCCGCTGTTGGCCTTCGGCTCTTGGTCAGCCCTCTATGAAGGGTGGGAGGGCCACCCACGCCTGGGAGCGGGCCTGATCCCCACCAGCCTTGGGGCCGGTCTTTCATTTGACTGGGAAAGCGGTACCTCCCTGTATGGCCTCGGGTGGGCAGGCTACAAGGAGCGCATGATCTGGCAGGACCCGGTAAGCGGGAACTTGAGGACAACAAATCCTCCGATCTATGACTACCTGGGCTTCAGTGTTGAGCTTGGGGTGGGGCAAACTCTGAAAGACCACAGCCTGAGCCTTGGTATGCGAGCCTCGTATGAGATGCCATTTGATTCGGTAATCGTGGGCACAGCCCTGCCCAGCGGGATTGTCACATCACTTGCCAGCTGGGGATCTACCCCAGCCTTCGGGAACCTGCACGCCATCATGGTAACGGTAGAGGGGCGCTATCGCTTTGATCGATACTATGACCGACGTACCAGCGCTGACGGTGTGCTGTTGGCCTTCGGTGCACGCTACGGCTTGGATGGCTTTGCCTCCTTTGACGCCGAGGCGAAAGGGGCGATCACGCTCGTCTCCGAGACCGAGAAGGACCGCAATCTCTTCTCCGTCGTCCTCGTTGACCGACTTGTCGCCTCCTATGACCTTGGCCGACCTATCCCGCTCTCGGTGCAGGATCGGCATGCGTTTGGATCGAAGATCCGGGGCTTTTCTCCGCTGCAGTACCCACTCTCCTTCTCAGTAGCCAACCAGCTGGACCTGCGCTTCAACGGCCCTGCACTACTCTTGGATAGCCTCTTTCCCCGTATGACGCTCTTCTGCGACGTAGGGTATGGGTACGGCACCCTTGCCAATGGCACTGCCATAGCATATGGCATGCTCGCCAGTAGCGGTGTAGCGCTCTCATTCACACTCGGCCCCTTCATGGACCTAGGCTATCAAATGGCATACTTACTACAAGGAGAGAACTTTGCTAATCCAGGGATGAAGATGGTTGGAGAGTTGGTAGCACACCTGCGCTTTTAGCGATACGGGTTCGCTTCGCTCTTCTTCAGCACGTCCTTCTCTGCAAACCCTAGGGCATTGAGAGCCTGCATCGTCCGCTCTAGCTGGTATGCCGGGATCCAGCGCACCGAGAGGCGGATCGCCTTGCTGTCACCGACTACCTCTGCCCATGGGCGTAGTCCTGCGTTGTAGAGACGTTCGTACTGCGAATAGGCGGTCAGCGTCGAGGTGAACGCTCCGACCTGGATTTGGTACCAACCGGTGTCGCCGGCTCGGTCGTACTTCGATTCGGGGACATCGGGCTCAAAGATCAGCGTCAACTGAACCGGTGCGATCCCGCTCTTGAGCATGTCGATCTGTGCTGCTGCCTTTGGGGTGAGATCGATGATTCTGCCATCGACATAGGGGCCACGGTCGTTGATCCGCACATCGACGCTCTTGTTGTTGGTCGTATTGGTCACCCGTACCACGGTTCCGAATTTCAGGCTCTTGTGGGCAGCCGAGAGGCTGGCTTCATCAAAGCGCTCCCCGTTGGCGGTGATCGCCTCGCTCTTGTCGCTGGTGTACCAGCTGGCGATCCCTGTCTCGATGATGCTGCCTGGTTCTTGGGCAGTGAGGGGGAGGGCGCAGAGGATGATCAAGGTGAGGGTCAGCAGTCGTTTCATGGTATGAGTATACGCTCTCTCTCTTTGATTTGGCAACCGACAGTTGATGTAGGGGGGACCTTTCACTATAATCGACGCCATGAGTCAACAGAACGTATCCACACACTGGGCAGATATCTATGCCGACAAGATCATCCGNNGGTCCATATTGGGAACTTCCGCGAGATCATCTCAGTGGAATTGGTCGTACGCGCCTTGCGTGACAAGGGCAAGAATGTCCGCTTCATCTACAGTTGGGACGACTATGATGTCTTTCGCAAGGTACCCAAGAATATGCCGCAGCCCGAGCTGTTGGCGACATATCTGCGTAAGCCCATCACCCTTGTCCCCGATACCACCGGCCGGGCGGAGAACTATGCCCGCGCCAACGAGATCGACGTAGAGAGAATCTTGCCGACGGTCGGCATCGAGTGTGAGTACCTCTATCAGGCAGAGCGTTACCGCTCTAGTATGTATGCCGAAGGCATGCGCACCGCCTTGGAGAAGAAGGATGAGATCCGCGCCATCCTCGATGAATTCAGGACCGAGGAGCTTGAGGATGACTGGTGGCCTATCGCCGTCTTCTCCTCCTTCACCGACAAGGACACCACCACGATCCTTGAATGGGATGGACAGTGGGCCATTACCTACCGCGATGATGAGACCGGACAGATCGAGACTATTGACCTACGCAATACTCCGTATGCGAAGCTGCCGTGGAGGCTGGACTGGCCGATGCGGTGGGCGTATGAGAAGGTGGATTTCGAGCCCGCTGGCAAGGACCACCACAGTGAAGGCGGCTCCTTCGATACCTCACGAAAGATGGTGCGCGTCTTCGGCTCTGAGGCACCGGTCTCGTTCCAGTACGACTTCATCTCCATCAAGGGACGGGGCGGAAAAATCTCCTCATCAAGCGGAGAGGTCATCTCCCTCTATGAGGTGCTGGAAGTCTACACCCCTGAGATCACCCGCTATCTCTTTGCCGGCACTCGCCCCAACAGCGAGTTCGCCATCTCCTTTGACCTGGATGTGCTGAAAATCTATGAGGACTATGATACGTGTGAACGCATCTACTTTGGCCTACAGGAGGCCAACGAGAAGCGGCGGGCAAAGGAGAAGCGGATCTATGAGCTCAGCCAGGTCGGACCGGTTCCTACTGAAGCGGGGTATCAGATCCCATTCCGCCACCTCTGTAACCTCCTCCAACTCCACGAAGGGGACATCGAGCGTGCCCTAGATACGCTTGGTCCGATGACGCAAAGCCAGCGAGAGCGGCTGGTCACCCGTTCACGCTGTGCTTGGACTTGGATCACCACCTTCAGCCCCGAGGATTTCCGCTACCGCTTGATGCGCGAGGGCGACCCTCTGGTAGAGATCAATGAGAATGAGCGAGCTGCCATACATGCCTTGGCCACGGTTGTCGAGGTTATGGACGAGCTCGATGAGAGTGAGTACACCACCCGCCTCTATGACGCAGCAAAGGAGAACGGCCTTGATACCGGTGACTTCTTCAAGCTGGTCTACCGCATCATGATCGGCAAGGACCGTGGCCCCAAGCTCGCCCCCTTCCTCAAGACGTGCGGCAAAGAGAAGGTGCTGGCGATTTTGGGCCGATATTGATCGGAGAGACTAACTGCGTCCGCTAGCGCAAGATTCTGTCCAAGATAACTGTGTTGGTGCGCCACTTGTCCTGCACCTTGACCCTGAGGTCGAGGCGTAGCTTACGTCCTGCAAAGATCTGGCGAATCTCCGGTTCTGCCAGTGAGCGGATCTTGGCTATGCCCGCTCCTTGCCTGCCTACGACAATCGCCTTCTGCGTCTCGCGCTCAACGATGATGAACGCCCGTATCCAAACGGTATTTGTCTTCTCGTCGTACTCGAGGTCAGCGACTTCACTGTAGATGGCGTGTGGAATCTCCTCGGTGACGAGGTTCATCGCCTTTTCGCGCAGGATCTCTGCGATGCGGAACTCAACGTCCTGGTCGGTGTAGGCATCCTCGGGGTAGAGGAGCTCTCCGTAGGGAGCGAACTTGAACAGCTCGATGAGGATCTCATCGACGCCCTCATCTTCCTGCGCTGAGGCAAAGAGCGGGACAATACCCGGAAAGTGTTGGGCCAAAAATGCTGCTGCAGCCGCCTTCTGTTCGTCGGTGGCGACCTCTGCCTTGTTGACTGCCAACACGACCGGGCTATTGGTCTGCTTGACCAATATTGCAAGCTGTTCTTCCTCTGGTCCGCTTTCTCGGGTGGCGTCGAGGAGGTAGAGGATCATGTCACTCTCGCCAAGGGCCCTGATCGCTGTCTGTTGAAGGCGCTTGTTGAGTGTTTTGTCACTGAGGTGAAAACCTGGGGTATCGGTGAAGATCAGCTGGCCACGGCTGTCGGTGTAGATGCCGCGGATGGCGTTGCGTGTTGTCTGGGGGGTCTTGCTGGTGATGGCAACCTTCATCTCGCAGATGGTATTCAGCAGCGTTGACTTGCCGCTTGAGGGACGGCCAACGATGGCTACGGTGCCACATTTAGTTGTTTCATTCATAGTGTTGAGTATAGCGGGACCTCGATTGTGTGCCTACTCTGTCGCTATTTGGTTTCTTTCACTTCCTTCTAGTGTTTCAATCCACGCACCCGCGAAGGGTGCGACATGTGCTTGTAGAGCGCAAGCACGCAAATATAAAGTTTCAATCCGCGCACCCGCGAAGGGTGCGACGGAGCGATGTCAACCGCCTGGTAGTTGCCAGTGATGTTTCAATCCGCGCACCCGCGAAGGGTGCGACCTGCAGGAGGATCAATGCACAACTCAGTAATCTTTGTTTCAATCCGCGCACCCGCGAAGGGTGCGACGACATTACGTGATCTTCCTGGACATGGATCGGATGTTTCAATCCGCGCACCCGCGAAGGGTGCGACCAAAGATGTCCAGTTTTATCGACAAAGAGAAGGGGTTTCAATCCGCGCACCCGCGAAGGGTGCGACACAATCCTGCAACTGCGATTACTGCTGTGGTGAAGTTTCAATCCGCGCACCCGCGAAGGGTGCGACAAGCCAATGTTTTTGTAGTCAATTATCTGACCGTTGTTTCAATCCGCGCACCCGCGAAGGGTGCGACGCGGGTTTGCCGACAAGTCGCGTGCCATAGGCACGTTTCAATCCGCGCACCCGCGAAGGGTGCGACCTCTCTCAAACCGCCATCCTCCTCGTGTGATGTAGTTTCAATCCGCGCACCCGCGAAGGGTGCGACTAAATTCCCTGTCAACAAACTTCCACCAGGAAACTGTTTCAATCCGCGCACCCGCGAAGGGTGCGACCCGACCAGTACACACACGAGTCGTTTGAGCTCGTGTTTCAATCCGCGCACCCGCGAAGGGTGCGACGCCGCTGTCAGTAGTAACCCAATAAGATGCACTAGTTTCAATCCGCGCACCCGCGAAGGGTGCGACTCACACGATAGCAACCATTGCATAGTCTAGGCATGTTTCAATCCGCGCACCCGCGAAGGGTGCGACGGCTCATCAGCGCTATCAACAAGATACCGTTCGTGTTTCAATCCGCGCACCCGCGAAGGGTGCGACATAGGCCAGATGAGAAGGGGCGACTTGATTACCTGTTTCAATCCGCGCACCCGCGAAGGGTGCGACGTTTTACTCCTTAAAATATTTTTGGTAACAATTGGTTTCAATCCGCGCACCCGCGAAGGGTGCGACCGCAAGCAGAACAAGGATTTGTCTATAGTGTCCGTGTTTCAATCCGCGCACCCGCGAAGGGTGCGACTGTGTCTGTGTGTGAGTACTCGTACGACACTAGTAGTTTCAATCCGCGCACCCGCGAAGGGTGCGACGGTAACTACCGCTCCTGATACATGGGTGAGCGTGTTTCAATCCGCGCACCCGCGAAGGGTGCGACCCGAGGTGTCAGTAACGCTTCCTATTCCTACTCGTGTTTCAATCCGCGCACCCGCGAAGGGTGCGACTGCACCTCGTTCGTACCTTTCACATCTGCTGGAGTTTCAATCCGCGCACCCGCGAAGGGTGCGACTGACTCAAGGGTTTGTCGACAGTGCAAAACAATGTTTCAATCCGCGCACCCGCGAAGGGTGCGACCTACAATAACCTCTGGTCGAATCTGGTCAGCTTTGTTTCAATCCGCGCACCCGCGAAGGGTGCGACGACAACTCGTTTTGTATTGACATCATAGGCGATCGCGTTTCAATCCGCGCACCCGCGAAGGGTGCGACAGCAGATTAAATAATACCTTATCT
>LVBE01000203.1 GCA_001603105.1 Spirochaetales bacterium Spiro_03 | reverse complement strand
GTGCAGGTCGTAGAGGAGCGGGATCTTGTTGGCGAACCTCAGCACGAGCGTCTCGTCGACCGGCGTTACCGGGACCCTGCCCCCGTAGGCGATCGCCGCCTCGATGACGAACGGGTAGCCCGCATAAGCCGACGCCCTCCTCTGCGTGACCGCAACATACTCCGGGCTGAACTCCCTGATGATCCCCGCCTTGAGGAGATCAATCCCCACCGGCGACAGGCACTGCGCGTCGGGGGGCTGGAACTCGTTGAAGTCCTTCATCTTCGAGACGAGCTTCACTAGGTCCTTCGAGTCCATCGTCTTCGGGTTAATGTCGGGGCTCATCTTGATGCTCTTGAGGAAGTTCATCGCAGTCGCTATCCCGACCCTATGGAAGTTGTTGGCGAGGAAGTCCAGCAGGTTGGTGCTCCGGCTCGCGTTGATCATCCTGTGGACTATCTCGATGTCCACGCCGAAGGGGTGCGGCTTAACCTCCTCAGCCGGCTTCGGCATCACCTCTGTTATCCTGTCGAAGCGATACAGGACGCCCTCGGGGCTGATGTAGTTTATGTTCGCATATGGCATCAGGATGGCCGTCTGCCGGAAGTACTCGACGAGCTTCGGCTTAGCCCTCACGAAGTCCCCCTCGAAGCTGAACTCTATCATGGTCCCCCTCCATCTGCCCGGGTTGGGGGTGACCTCCTTCTTTCTGATGATTGGCTTATTCTCCGGGACGTTGATGCTCAGCTCGTAGAAGTACTTCTCGAAGCCGCCTGTGCTGGACAGCACCTTTACCGTGCTGTGCGCGGTTATCTGGCCGTAGAGCACCGCCATCTTGCCGCCGAGCCCGAAGATGCCCCTGCTCTGCCTCAGCG
>LVBE01000202.1 GCA_001603105.1 Spirochaetales bacterium Spiro_03 | reverse complement strand
TTATGGACAGTGATGAAGCACTCTTTGTCATCGATGAGCTGGATCGCAGCCTCCACCCGATGCTGACCTGGCATTTTCTCGAGAAGTTCAATGAAAGGAACCTGAACAGCAGAAGACAACTGGTATTCACCACCCATGAACCGTATATCATGGATCAAAAGCTGTATCGTCTTGACGAAATATGGTTCGTTGAAAAAGACAAGGACGACTCGTCCATCATCTACTCGCTTGACAGATTCAAGGAGCGAACGGATAAGGTGATCAACAAGACCTATCTTGAGGGACGCTATGGTGCTGTTCCGATTCTCTCTGAGCTCGACAACGGATACGAACCATCATGATGTGATAGCCCTTGTCAAACAACTGCGCTCCCAGCGGAGCTGACCCTCTCCCCCCTTGCCACATCCCCCTCCTCTCTATAGTATGAACACAATGAATAAAAGTGTCATTTTCCTTGAAGCGGGCAGCGCCGCCACTGATGAGAACCTCCCCTATCTTGAGGCCTGCAAGGCCATCAGGAGGGAGGTGTTTGTCCTCGAGCAGGGCGTCGATGAGGCGATCGACATCGATGGAAAGGACGAGAGCTGTGCCCACCTTTTACTCTACGTCGGCGAAGAGACGGTAGGGACTGCCCGGATCAGGAAGACCGGGCGTGGCACCAAGCTTGAGCGCATCGCGATCCGCTCTTCCCACCGAGGCCAGGGCCTCGGAGAGCTCGTGGTCCGCTGTGCGCTCTCTCTGATCGACGAAGCGCCCTACATCCACGCCCAGATGGCAAGCCTGGGCTTCTATACTCGCCTGGGCTTTGTCCAGGAGAAGGCCGAAATCTTCTATGAAGCCAACATCCCCCATACTACCATGATCTACCCACACCAAAGAGGGGATGCTCCATGCGCCATTACCAGACGATAGTTGTCGCCGGGGCGGGTGTCTTCGGCACCGCGGTAGCCGAACGGCTCTCCTGGAACAGCGCCAATACTGTCATCATCCACTCCGTCGAAGCGGATGTGGTGGCCGATATCAACAAGAATCGGCGCAACACCAAGTACTTTCCAACCCAGCTGCTCTCCCCTGCCCTGAGAGCCACCGGTGATGACAAGATCTTTGCCACCGCCGACTGTATATTGCTGGTCATCCCCTCCAAGGCGATCGTCAGCTTCTGTGCGTCCATCAAGGATCTGGTACAGGATGAGTGCCTGGTCATCAACCTGGCAAAGGGGATGAGTGAGGAAGGGGCCTTCATCACCGAGCAGATTCCCTTTGAACGTAAAGCGAGTATGAAAGGCCCTACCTTCGCTATCGAGACTCTGCACGGCCTGCCTTCGGCCTTCACCTTCGGCGGAAGCCAGGCCGACTACCGCCAGTTCAAAGATCATTGCCTGACCTCCACCGGCCTGTATCTGGACTACACCGACGATATCAGGTCGGTGGAACTGATGAGCCTGCTCAAGAATATGTACGCCATCGCCATCGGGCTGGTCAGCGGGCGCTTCAACTCCCCTAACGTCGATTTTCTCATCTACACCAAGGCAGCAGGCGAGATGCGCGCCTTCCTCTCCCTCTACGGCTGCTCGACCGAGACGATCTTCCGCTACTGCGGTATCGGAGATCTGGGTCTTACCAGCCTCAACGATCTGTCGCGCAACCGCACCCTTGGCCTCTTGATGGGCAAGGGCTTCAGTCTGGACAATGGCCATTCTGCCACTGTCGTCGAAGGTAGCCGCACCGTCCGCCTGATGGGCGAGCTGGTGCGAGAGCGGGGCAAGAGCGATGAGTTTCCCATCGTCAGCGCCCTCTATAGCCTGATGTACGAGGGCTCATCTCTCAATGACTATATGCAG
>LVBE01000201.1 GCA_001603105.1 Spirochaetales bacterium Spiro_03 | reverse complement strand
GATGATAAGGGCCTAACTTAGTTTATGATAACTAATTAGGCCCTCTTTATTGGCTCTTGAACTGCGGAACTCAAGTAGTATGTGATAGTAGTCCTAGCCCTTGGTGATGTCAAGCTGAGCAAAGCGGCGCTAAAAGAGGTCCAACTGCGATTGTGCGCTCCCATCGCCTCTGCTCTTTCCCGTCCCCAAGCCGGCGAGGCGTCGAGCCACCCGTCCAAGATCCTGGGGGCGTTTGATCACTTTGGTCTGAGGCAAGGAGACAAATCGAGCAGGCCAGCTCAGGCGCACGTCATCGGCGCTTGAGCTGTAGATGACCAGCGGTTTGCCCTGCCCTACGGCCCAGGTAGCCTGCCGCACTGCCGTCCCGCCATCGCGGTCCTCGGCGATCAACAGCACGTGGGCTGCACTTGCCATCAGGCGGTTACGCAACAGCAGGTTGACCTTCTCACTCTTCGCTGCCGGGCCATGGCGACTGACCACCAGGGCAGAGGCGCTCATCTGTCGTACCAGGTCCAGTTGGGAGAGAGGGTAATAGGTAGTATGGGCAGTTGCGATGAAGGCGATGGGAGCTAGACCATTTTCGAGGGCATGCTTCAGCGCTGTCGCTTCGATTCCGTCGTTCAAGCCAGCGGCGATGGCAAAGCCAGCCCGAGCCAATGAGTCCACACTCTTTGTTGCCTGGCGGCGTCCTTCTTGCGTCGGTGTACGGGTGCCGATGACCAGGGCCATCGGCCGGTCCAGCAGCGAGGCATTGCCCTCCAGATAGAGGAAGCGAGGGCAGTACGGACCGGGCAGGAGCCGTTCAGGCCAAAGGGCACTGTCCTGGCCGATGATCTGAATCTGCTCATCCATCTGCTCATAGTGAGGCCGTAGCATCAAATAGGCATCGCCGAGGGCGGAGGAGTCACAGCCTAAGCGCTCTGCATAGAAGGATGCATGCAGCAGCAGTGGGTCTTTGTCGATGCCACGCCGTTGGGCTTCATCGTAGAGATCCCACACCCGATCATCAGGTCCAAGAGCGAGCAACGTCTCCCAATTCAGTGCCGCATGCCGCGCCTCATCCATCACCGCCTCCCTACGCCGACTCTACCACAGCGCCTTGATCTGGCGCAATCGCACCAAGGGGCTGGACTAGCCAGCCCCTTGAGCCCTCATGAGAACAGAGATTAGGCCAACAGTGCCGCAGCGATCTCCTTCATGCCATCCAGATCCTCATCGGTGGGGTTCCAGTTGACCTTCGCTTCAGGCTCGACGACCGCAAACCCTGCCTTCTTCAAGAGCTCTTTCAGCTCGGCATTGCCCTCGCCGCTCCAGCCGTAGCAGCCGAAGGCCGCACCTTTCTTCTTCTTGAACTGCAGCTCATAGAGGAAGTGCATCCACCCTGCTACCGAGGAGAGGATCGATTTGCCAACCGTCGGCGATCCGACGGCGATCGCCTTGCTCTTGAAGACCTGGGTCATGATGTCGTTCTTGTCGGTCTGGGAGATGTTGAAGACCTTGACCACGGTGTCGGGGCTTAGAGCCTGTACCTCGGTGGCAAGGCGGTGGGCGAGGGCTTTTGTTCCATCCCACATCGTATCGTAGACGATGGTGACCTGGTCCTCCTGGTAATCATCACACCAGGCAGCGTACTTCTCGACGATCTGCAATGGATTGTCACGCCAGATGACGCCGTGACTGGTTGCGATGATGTCGATAGGGAGGTTCAGGCCAACGATCTCCTTGATCTTCGCCTTCACCAAGGGTGAGAATGGGGCGAGGATGTTGGCGTAGTACTTGATCGCCTCCTCATAGAGCGTGCACTGGTCAGCTTTGTCGTTGAAGAGCTCCTTCACGCCATAGTGCTGGCCGAACGCGTCATTGGAGAAGAGGATGTTGTCTCCTGTCATGTAGGTGGCCATGCTATCGGGCCAATGGAGCATCCGCATTTCGACAAAGACCAGGCTCTTGCCATTGCCGATCTCCACTGAGTCGCCGGTCTTGACGACCTTGAAGTTCCACTCAGGGTGGTGGTACTGGCCTACCAAGGACTTGACGGCATTGGCGGTGCAGTAGATCGGGGTATTGGGAATCTTCTCCATCAAGTACGGCAGCGCCCCACTGTGGTCAACCTCTCCGTGGTTCACGACGATGAAGTCAATCTTCTGCAGATCGATCTCCTTTTCCAGGTTGTCTCTGAACTCCTTGGCATACGGGGACCAGACCGTGTCGATGAGGACGGTCTTCTCCTCTTGTATCAGGTAGGCGTTCTGGCTCGACCCATTGTTTATCGAGTAGTCATCGCCGTGAAACTTCCTCAGTTCCCAGTCAACCTTCCCTACCCAATGGACATTGTTCTTCACTAATCGTTTCATACCACTCCTCTCTTCATAACCCATATACGAGGCATATTCCCCATCCTAGACACGTGGAGACTCCAAGGCCGATGGAATCCCTCGGTGTTTATCTTACGGCCCACATGGCCTTCTTGCAAGGCTTTTCAGCAAAACGTGCCTATCAGTCATCCTCATAGAGCTCATTGATGAGGCCCCACCCATCCCCATTCCCGACTCTGAGCGCGCACAGGAGGCGGTAGTGGTAGAGTAGCAGCTCAAGATGCTTCTTCTTCACCTCATAGCCACCTAGCAGGCCGACGACAGCGGCAAGTTCGGCGCTCGATTCGTCCAATGCCACGACCCGGTCGAACTCGCCTAGCATATCCGCCCGCTTCATCATCAGAAAGTCGGGGGCCGAGAGAATCAAGGTGGGCATGTACTGCCGTCGTCTCAGGTTCTCTGCTGTCAGGCGAATTTGCTCATCGGTGGCATCAGGGGGCAGTGCTTCAAATTGTGTTCTCAGTTCTTCCATATCAGCTCCTTAAAACGTCAGAATCAGTATAGCATGCCTACATCTGAAAGAAGGAGATGTCTACGCCTAGGTGCACTTTGTACTCACGAACCTGGTGACCAGGATCAGCAAAAGGGTCGATTTGATCTCCACTCTCTGATGCTGAAATCTACTTGAAGATCAGTGCACACTACGGCAATTGTACATAAAAAATGTACACTTACGTACAGTTGTACGCTAGTGTACATTTTTAATTGGTTATGGCTAAACAAGTTAGCTCTAAAAAATGTGCCGCCTCCCAGAGTTGAACTGGGGACATAAGGTTTTTCAGACCTTCGCTCTACCAACTGAGCTAAAGCGGCTCAACGTTCTCTTGTATACCCTGTTTTAACATTTCTTGTCAACAGCAATCGACAAATAACCCTCGAACCCCAATCTTGAGTCAGACTGTTGGTATCTGCTACAGTCTGAAGGCTATGGCCGCACACGATGGGACGCTGTTGACAGTCACTGACCTCTCTTTCTGCATCGATAGGCATCACACCATCTTCGATAGGGTCTCCTTTGCTGTGGGCAGAGGCTCTTTGACCCTCCTGTGCGGCCCAAACGGGTCGGGCAAGAGCTTGTTGATGCGGATCATCAAAGGACTGGAAAAGACGAGCAGCGGAACAATTGTCCTAGGAGGCGAGGATGTCACCTCATCGGCAAAGAAGCGGATGAGAAGCGTAGGCTTGGTCTTTCAGGATGCCGAGACGCAGGTTGTCGGCCAAAGCGTCGAAAAGGACATCCGCTTTGGAATGGAGAACCTGGGCCTCGGCCTTGATGAACAGCAGAGGCGCCTTGATGAGGCTGCGACGCTACTGGACCTCCGTCGTTTCCTTGATCGACGGCCCAAGACGCTCAGTGGCGGAGAGAAGCGGCGGCTGGCCATCGCAGGAGTTTTGGTCATGCAACCAGAGATCCTGATCCTCGATGAACCCTTTGCAAACCTTGACTGGCGGTCGGCGGTCAGTGTGCTGACCATTCTGTTGCGGCTGAAAGATGAGGGTCATACGATCATCCTCGTCAGTCACGAGGTAGAGAAGACGCTCGCCCATGCCGACCAGGTCCTCGTGCTCGATGAGGGAACGCTCGCCCTTTCAGGGAGCAAGGAGTCGGTCTACCCCAAGCTCACAGAACGAGGTATCTTCATACCACGTGGGGTGGCGATCGAGGATCTGTCATGGCTGAAGCCCTGATTTTCCATTACCGCCACCGACACAGCCTCCTCAGTCGCACCAACCCGCTGACTAAGCTCCTGAGTGTCATCGCCCTGTGCGTCATCCTCTTCACCCTCTCGCTCACCGGTCTCATCATCATCCTCGCAGCGCTCATAGTAACGATGTGGGCCCAGCGCCTGCCCATCATCCGCTACCGTCGAGAGCTACGCGCTTTCACCGTGATCCTCCTCTTGATCGCCGTCACCGAGTACCTGAGCGGCGGCACGCTCATCGCCGCTATGGTAGCTTCGAGTCGCTTCATCGCCATCATCTTGTTGGGATTGTTACTCACCGACTGCACAGCAGCCGATGACGTAGCGCGATCGCTTGGATCGCTGCTCAACCGCCTGCCACTGGTCAACGGTTGGGCAGTAGCCTCAGCGATCGAGATGACGCTGGCACTGCTGCCGATGATCTTTGATGCCTCCTTGGAGGTTGTGACTGCCCGCACCAGTCGCCTTGAGAGACGAAGACGGCGCCCACTCTCTTCGCTGATAAGCCTCTCTTCCTCGATCTTCAGCCTCATCCTCGACAAGGCCGAGGACCTTGCCCTTGCTCTCCAAGCCAGAGAGTGGGACCCGTCATCGCATCGGAGGACCCTTGCCTACACAAAAGCTGATGTGATCGTATCGTGCTCTGTGGCGCTCTTGATCATCGTTGCAAAGGTGGTCGGCCATGTATGAGAAGGATGCACTGCGCAAGGTGATGAAAGAGCGCGCCCTCTGCTACGACGATGGGTATTTCGCAAGTGAGGACCTGCTCAGCTGTACCTTGATCAAGGACATGGAGTGGTATCAGGGGTGTGGGACGCTCTTTGGCTACTACCCGATCAGAGGTGAGGTCGACATCAGGCCCCTACTCGCCGATGCGCTTGCCACCCGGTTATTGGCCTTGCCAAAGACCCAGGGCGATGGGTCGCTTCGCTTCCACCTCGTCGGCGACCTCTCGGCCTTGAAGCGAGGGAGATTCGGCATCCCAGAGCCGGCTGAGGGCCCAGTCGTCACCCCAGGGGCCGATGACCTCATCATCCTTCCCGCCCTGGCCTACGACCGCGCCCACCGACGTCTGGGGCGAGGAGCTGGTTACTACGACCGCTATCTTGCTAGCTATGCGACGGTGCCGACGGTGGGTATCAGCCGCTCCTACCAGCTAGTGGAGACCATCCCCACCCAGAAGTGGGATCGTAGCGTCGACTACCTGGTATGTGCCAACACCCTCTATTGAGCGCGTTGGACCTCAAAGCGCTGCTCTTCCATCATCGAAAGAAAGTACTCCAAGCCCTGCTCGCTTCTACTCTGGACGATGTCGGTCAAACGCGAACGCACCTGCTCGCTACGCACTATTTGCAAGATCGCACTCAGTGACCTCAGGTACTCCAACTGTAGATCAGAGGAGGAGGCGATGACGAAGAGCAGGTGGACGACCTGCCCGTCAAAACTCTCGTATTCCACCCCGTCATGGCTGATGCCCAGACCGATGCGTACCCTATCAAGGCCTTTGGCGGTACCGTGGGCAATCGCCACTCCGTGGCCGATCCCTGTCGATTGCAACCGTTCTCGGGCGATGACGTGGCGGATGAATGAAGGGGTATCGGCGACAGCGGAGAAGATCGAACAGCGCTCAACCACCTCCACGATCGCCCGATATTTATCTGTTGAATCCAACAGGCAAATAGCCGCGGACTCCTTGCCAAACAATTTCACCGGCCCACTATACTACTGAGGCGCCACTGTTGCAAGCACTCAGAGCGTGGCCAGATACTCGTTCATTGCCTTTGCGGCCTTGCGTCCCTGCCCCATCGCCAAGATGACGGTGGCGGCGCCGAGGACGATGTCCCCACCGGCGTACACTCCCTTGATGGATGTCTCAAGCGTCTCTTCATCGACGATGAAGTTGCCCCACTTGTTGACCTCAAGACCATCGGTGGTGGCGTGGATCAGTGGGTTGGAGTCGTTGCCGATAGCCACGATGACGGTATCGAAGGGGTGGACTTTCTCGCTGCCTGGTATTTCAACCGGGCGACGGCGCCCGGAGGCATCAGGCTCTCCGAGCTCGCAGGTGATCAACTCAACCCCATTCACCTTGCCCTTGCCATCGGCTACGATCCGTAGCGGGGCATGCAAAAGCAGGAACTCGATCCCCTCCTCCTTGGCGTGGGCCACCTCTTCCTTACGAGCCGGCATCTCCGCCTCCGTCCTCCGATAGACGATCGTCACACGCTCGGCTCCGAGGCGCTTGGCGGTGCGCGCTGCGTCCATCGCCACGTTTCCGCCTCCGAAGACCGCAACGCTATGGCTGTTGTAGATCGGCGTGCGTGAGTGACTGCGGTCATACGCCTTCATCAGGTTGCTGCGAGTCAGGTACTCGTTGGCTGAAAAGACGCCGACGTAGTTCTCCCCCTCGATGTTGAGAAAGCGAGGAAGACCGGCTCCGCTACCGATGAAGATCGCATCAAAGCCATCCTTCTCCATCAGGTCGCGGACTGTGCGCGTCTTGCCGACGAGGAAGTTTCGCCTGATCTCCACTCCCATGTCGGTAAGGGTCTTCAGCTCATGCTCGACGATGCTCTTGGGGAGGCGGAACTCAGGGATGCCGTAGACGAGCACACCCCCGGCCTTATGCAGTGCTTCAAACATCACCACGCTGTGGCCCGCTCGTCGCAGATCAGCGGCAGCGGAGATCCCTGCAGGACCACTGCCGACGACAGCGACACGGCGACCGGTAGGCTCGCCGACCGTCGGGGTCGTCTCTTTTTTGTTCTCACGAGCCCAGTCAGCGACAAAACGCTCGATCCGGCCGATTGAGACCGATAGGTCGACGTCCTTCAGCGACTTGCCGACAGTGCACGGCAGCTGGCACTGGCTCTCCTGGGGGCAGACCCGCCCACAGATCGAGGGCAACAGACTGCTCTCCTTGATGATTGCCGCTGCCTCGGCGAAGTTGCCTTCGGCCGCTTCGGCGATGAAGGCGGGGATGTCGATGGCCACCGGACAGCCGGCGATGCACGGCTTGTTCTTGCACTGCAGACAGCGTAGCGCCTCTGCCTTGACCTGTGCCTCGGTGTAGCCGAGGGCCACCTCCTCCATATTGGTGATACGCAGCTGTGGATCTTGGCTTGGCATCTCTTGCAATGGGATTTCCAGCCGCTCCTTCGGCTTTAACTGTCGATTCCCGTACTCGCTGACGATACCTTGTGCTTGTGCATCCAACTCTTCGATTGTCGCGTGCATGCGCTTACGCCTCCCCTTCCTTGATATCCAATCCGATGTGGCAGCGGTGGTGCGCCTCATCCTCTACATCCCGATAGGTAGACAGGCGGAGCAGGAGGTTATCCCAGTCGACGAGGTGTCCATCGAATTCAGGTCCGTTGACACAGGCAAACTTCGTCTTACCATCGACGACCACACGACAGCCGCCGCACATACCGGTTCCGTCGATCATGATCGAGTTCAGCGACACGATGGTATGGATGCCATACGGCTTTGTGGTCAGACTGACAAACTTCATCATCACCGGAGGCCCGATGGCAACGACACAATCGATGGACCTGTCCTCACACAGCTCCTTCAACGGCTCGGTGACCAAGGCCTTGCGCCCGTAAGAGCCGTCGTCGGTGACGACGATCACTTCATCGGCGATGGCGCGCATCTCATCTTCAAGGATCAACAGTCCCTTGGTACGGGCTCCGATGATCACGGTCACCTCGTTGCCTGCCTTCTTCATCCCATCTACGATAGGATAGAGCGGCGCAGCTCCTATGCCTCCGCCGATGCAGACAACCTTGCCATACTGGCGGATATCGGTGGGTGTGCCCAATGGCCCGAGCAGGTTGGCGATCTCATCACCTTCATTGAGCATGGCAAGGCGGTGCGTCGACTCTCCCACCGCCTGGAAGATCAGGGTAATGGAACCCCGATCAAGATTTGCGTCGGCGATTGTCAGGGGGATGCGTTCGTCAAATTCGCCTCCCATCTGTAGGATGATGAATTGACCGGGCCGCCGGGCCTCAGCAATCTCCGGGGCCTTGATCTCCATGCGAAAGACCTCAGCAGAGAGCTGCTCTTTGGAAAGGATAGTGTTCATGCATTCTCCTCGCCCCGATGGATTGTTGGGTGTCCAAAACGGATGATTGGGTGGGGCGATGTCTTAGTATTGGACAGTGAATCCCCTCTGTCAAGGCCCATCTTGTGCAAGTGTGTCGACACTGGCACACTAGGGGCAGGAGGATCATGATGATCATACGAAGCGATGAGATGAAGAGCGCTGTCAGAGCGCAGATGCGCGGCGGAAGCGGGGCGGTGACCGTCACTACCTTGATGGAAGAGGGGACGATGGCGCACACCCGCCTCTTT
>LVBE01000200.1 GCA_001603105.1 Spirochaetales bacterium Spiro_03 | reverse complement strand
GTACAATCCTTCTCTATAATGTGCATTGAAAATTCCAATTTTCAGTATAGAATTTATAATATAAATTAAAGATATTATAATTCATGTTGACAGATTCACACTCTACCCGTACTCTATAGACAGATGATTGCGCCCGACCCAGAGGCGAGAGTGTTTGAACAATACTATGATAAGGAGTGCACATATGAAGATTGGATTCATTGGGCTAGGGATCATGGGAAAGCCCATGGCAAAGAACCTGTTGAAGGCAGGACACGAAGTGGTCTGCTATGATGTCAATGAGCAGAACGTCAGCGAGGTTGTGGCCTCTGGAGCGAAAGCTGGAAAAAACAGCGCCGATGTGGCAAGCCAAGTGCCGCTGGTGATCACGATGCTGCCCAACAGCCCCCACGTCAAGAGCGTGGTGATGGGAGAGGGCGGCATCCTCGAAGGTGCGAAGGAGGGCCTCATCGTCGTCGATATGTCCTCCATCGCCCCCTTGGCCAGCCAGGAGATTGAGAAGGCGTGTGCCCAAAAGGGGGTACGGATGCTCGACGCTCCGGTCAGCGGAGGGGAGCCGAAGGCGATCGACGGCAGTCTTGCCATCATGGTCGGAGGCGATAAGGCCCTCTTTGACCAGGTCAAGGACGTGCTGTTGGTCATGGGAGCGAGTGCGGTGCACTGCGGGCCCATCGGGGCAGGGAACACCACCAAGCTTGCCAATCAGATCATCGTGGCGCTGAACATCGCCGCTGTGGCCGAGGCGTTCACGCTGGTGCGCAAGGCCGGCGTCGAGCCTGAGCTGGTCTTTGAGGCGATCAAGGGCGGCCTTGCCGGCAGCACGGTGATGAATGCCAAGGCCCCGATGATGATGGACTCGAACTTCAAGCCCGGCTTCAAGATCGACCTGCACATCAAGGACCTTGCCAATGCACTGGACACCGGTCACGGTGTAGGCAGTCCGCTTCCGCTCACTGCCCTTGCCCGTGAGATGATGGAGACACTGCACGCCGACGGCTTTGGCGGTGACGACCACAGTGCCCTAGCTCGCTATTACGCCAAGCTCAGTGGCACGAAGATCGGCAAGTAGGAGGAGCATGGACACCTCATTCATCAAAGGGATCATTGTACCGATCCTGACACCGGTCACCGCCGATGAGCGGCTCGACGAGGAGGCGCTGCGCTCCCTCATCGACTCCATCATCGACGGAGGATGCTCCGGCATCCTTGCCTTCGGTTCCAACGGCGAGTTCTACATGTTGGAGGAGGATGAGATGGAGAGCATCCTCACCATCATGATCGAGCATACAGCCGGTCGCGTTCCGATCTACATGGGAATAGGGCATATCCGCACCTCAAAGTGCATCCGCCTAGCCCAGATGGGAGTACGCCTTGGGGCGAAGGGGGTCTCGATCCTTCAGCCGATGTTCATCAAACCGACCGAGGCGGAGCTGAAGGGCCATATCACGGCGATCGCGCGCTCCGTTGCCGATACGCCGGTCCTCTTGTACAACAACCCCGGGCGCTGTGGGTATGCGATGAGCCAGGATTTGGTCGAGGAGCTTGCCCATAGTGTTGACAACATCGTTGGCATGAAGGACTCAAGCGGCGATATGACGCAGACCATCGAGTTCATCAGGCGCAATGCCGACGTTGGCTTCAAGGTCATGTGCGGCAAGGATACCCTGATCTATTCAGGCTTCTGTGTCGGGGCTGTGGGAGCGGTCTGTTCTACGGCCAATTACCTGCCAAAGCTGGTCTGCTCGATCTATGAGAAGTACCAGGAGGGCGACCTCGCCGGATCGCTACAGGCGCAGTGGGCGCTCAACCCGATCCGCCTGGCCACCGATAAGTCCAGCTTTCCGGTAGCGACGAAGGATCTGGCCAATCTCATCGGCCAGAAGGTCGGCTCGCCGATCTTGCCGAACCTCCCCTCGCCGAAGGCTCAGATGGAACATCTGCGCCAGATGCTGGTAGACGGTGGGTTTCTTTCATAACACACACGTCAACTCAATGGAGCGGGGACCGAAAGGTCCCCGTTGCCATCTCATAGCCACAACGGGTAAAAGTTGCTACGCTGGCTGAGACTATCGCGGGGTGGGGGGAGGGTAAGACGATGGGCCACGATCGATCATATGTGAAGGGAATTCTGATCACCTTCGTTGCGGTGCTCGTACTCAGTAGTGATGCGCTATTGATCAGGATGAGTGGAACATCGGGCTTCAAGGCCGGGTTCTGGCGGGCGCTCTTCACCTTCATCTCGTTGGCTTTGCTCTTTGGCGTCACCCGTAAGGGCAAGGCGTTTGCCATCATCAAGGAGGGAGGGGCGAGGATGCTCTTCTCCTCGCTCTTGTGGGGGGCTAGCGGGGTCTTCTTCTCTTTGGGGGTAAGCTATAGCGGCGCGGCGGTGGCTTTGGTGATGATAGGCTTGGCTCCGTTCTTCGCCTCAGCCCACTCGTATCTCTTGTACCGCACCAAGGCCCATCCGCTGACGCTGCTCGCTGCCGTTGGGGCGATCGGGGGAATCGTCTATATGTACAGCGCACAGCTGGAGGCGATCGATTACACCGACTTCCTTGCCACGGTCTGGACCCCGCTCTTCTTGGGAGTCAACCTCTCATACCTGAGGCAGAACCCCCACTACGACCGCATCGCCATCTGCACGATGGGCGGTCTCATCGGCGCGCTGCTCGCCCTCGTGTTCGCCAAGCTGGACATTGGGGTCCCGGTGGCTTCCCTTCTGCCGCTCTTGCTGCTCGGCTCGCTGGTCATCCCGTTCTCACAGCTCTCCATCAGCTGGGGGACGCGCTACATCCCCGCTGCCGAGAGTGCCCTGATCGCCTCACTTGAGACGATCATCGGGATCTTCTACGTCTGGATCTTCCTCAGCGAAAGACCGACGGCCCACACCATCGTCGGTGGGGCCATCGTCTTTGGCTGCATTCTCTTCAACACGCTCGCCCAGGCGTACTGGATCGAGCGCTGATCAGATCACTCTTTGACCTGTGATTTCTTCACCACGTAGCCGACCTTGGTGATGGCCGCCTCGATTTCACCGATCGTGACGACGCTCTGATCGAAGTCAAGCTTCACCTTCGCTGCGTTGAAGAGGACCTTCACGCTCTCTTTTACCACACCATTGAGTGACTTTGTCGCCCCCTCGATCTTCTGAAGGCATGAGGGACAGGCAAGTCCTTCCAGTTGTATTGTTGCTTTTGCCATAGTTGACTCCTTATCGTGTTCTAGAGGTAGTATACCACCTCTTTGTAGGGTTTGATTTGACCTACGTCAATTTCCGTGGTCGATAGCGCAAGAGGCGCATGCCGTTGAGGATGACCACCAGGATGCTGCCCTCATGGACCAGCATGCCGATGGACATATTCATCCAGGGGCTGAAGAAGACCATCGACAAGAGGAAGAGGACGACCCCGACGGCGATGACGATATTCTGCTTCATGTTGCGTGCGGTCGCCTTGGCCAGGCCGAGGGCGTGGGGAAGGCGGCTGAAGTCGCTGTTCATCAAGACGACCTCGCTTGTCTCGATCGCCACATCAGTGCCGCTTCCCATCGCGATGCCGACCTGGGCGAGGGCGAGGGAGGGACTGTCATTGACGCCGTCTCCGACGAAGGCAACGATGTGCCCCTCCTGCTGAAGGCCCTTCACAAAGTGCGCCTTCTCTTCGGGCAACATGTGTCCGTGTGCCTCGGTGAGGCCAAGGTGGCGGGCGACTTGGTCGACCGTGCCCTGGTTGTCACCGGAGAGCAAGATCAGGCGCTTGACGCCAAGGCGCTTGAGGCGACGCAGGTCATGCTCAACGCCGCTACGGATCTGGTCGCGGATTCCAAAGAGGGCGACCAGTACTCCTTCAAGGGCGACGAGCACCAGTGAGTTGCCCTCTTCTTCAAGGGCGCGAATGTGTGAAGCGGCTTCGTCTGAAATGGTGATGCCGCGTTCGGCGATGAGGGCTGCGTTGCCGATGATGATCGACTTTCCGTCGACGCGCGCTGCGATGCCCCCACCTTTGATGACATCGGTCTCGTCTACCGTAGCGAGCGCAAGCTCTCCGAGGTGGTTGACGATCGCTCGGGCGAGGGGGTGGTCGGACTGCCGCTCTACACTGAGGATGGCCGATTTGACCATTGCATCGTCTCCTCCGTAGTAGTGGGTTGCTGCGACAGTGGGGCTGCCGATGGTCAGGGTGCCGGTCTTGTCAAAGACCATCACATCGGTGCGGCTGAAGTCGTGGATGACTTCGCTACCTTTGAGCAGGACCCCATGGCGGGCACCATTGCCGATGCCGGCGACGTTTGAGACCGGCACACCGATGACCAGGGCACCGGGACAGCCGAGGACCAGGATCGTGATGGCCAGCTCGATGTTGCGCGAGATGAGCCAGACGATGGCCGAAAGAAGGAGGACTAGCGGGGTGTAGTACTTGGCGAATCGGTCGATGAAGCGCTCGGCTTCACTCTTTGAGTCCTGCGCCTCCTCGACCAGTTCGATGATCTTGGCGAAGGTGGTGTCTTCGCCGACGCGGTCAGCGACGATGGTGATGGTCCCGTTGTCGAGGATGGTGCCGGCAAAGACCTTGGAGCCGATCTCCTTGCCGACGGCAACCGACTCTCCGGTGATGGAGGCTTCGTTGATGTAGCCGCTGCCCTCACGCACGGTACCGTCTACGGGGACTTGCGCTCCGGTTTTGACGAGCAAGAGGTCACCGACATCGACGTCATCGATATCGATCTCCTCACTCTCCCCATCTTCGGTAAGCCGCACGGCGCTCTGCGGAGCCATCTCAGTGAGCTCCTTGATCGCCGAGCGGGTCTTGTTGAGGGTGCGCTGTTCAAGGTAGGCACCAAAGAGGAAGAGGAAGGTGACGATCGCCGACTCCTCAAAGTTTTTGATGATGAAAGCACCGCCTACGGCGATGGTCACCAATACATCGATGCTCACCACCTTCACCCGCAGAGCCTGGTACGCCTGGATGGCGATCGGGGCGATACCCAGGATGCTGGCGATGATGAGGGCGACGACGCTGACTTGCTCTTGACCAAAGAGCAGGTGGGAGGCAAAGCCCACGGCGATCAACAGGCCGCTGGCAGCGGCGATCTTATTCTTGTTGCGTAGTATCAATTGTTGCACACACCCCTCCTCATCCCTGGTGGTAGGCATCATCGAGGTCTTTGAGCATCACATACACAGCCTCATAGCTCTCACACACGTCGGAGGGGACTGCGTAGTGTGCAGTAATCTCTCTGAGGGCGAGAAACTCCTCATCGAGGGCGGGAGTTTTTCTGCCCGCCTCCTTGATCTTGGCTTCCATCGTCTTGAAGACGTCCTGTACCTTGAGGAACTCGGGGTGGGTCCCCCCGTGTACCCGGGCGACGATGGGGACATAGAGCTGTAAGGTCTTGTAGTGTTCGCGTTTTACGGTGGCAAAGTTCTTGGTATCGGACATAGGTGACTCCTTATCATCATTGATCTTGGCCTACTCTACCATATGGTGGGCAGATTGAATTTGACG
>LVBE01000199.1 GCA_001603105.1 Spirochaetales bacterium Spiro_03 | reverse complement strand
GGTGACTTGCCGCCCCAGGAAAATTCGGAGAAAATCGAACCCGGTTGTGCGGAAAGTAGGATGGTCAGGTCAAAGTCGGGAAATATAGCGTCGATTATGTTTGGCACGACGACATTGATGCCCAAAGCTTTGTCGAGGCGTGGGATACAATCAGGCAAGGGAATATTGGCGCGGGTTTCGAGGCTTTAGTGGGAGATTTGCTTTGGGACAAGATCCTCGACATGGATTACAGTGTCCTCATCCCCTTTTCGGACACAGGAACTTTAAGCCGATGAACCTTAGTTCATATGTACACAGGATCACCCGACGGCCGGTTAGGATGCTCTTGATGTTGATTGTCTTATTTGGAGGGCTTGCGGCATGTTTTCGATACCTTACCCAAGTTCAAATAGACGGTGTATTTCTTGACATATCCTCGAATTGGGGACAATACGTCCCACTTTCCGCAGATCTGGTTTGTGATATCCTGTAATTTCCGGCCGGGTTGTCGGCGGTGGATGCAAGGGGACGGTTTCCGGTTGCGTGGTGACCCTCGCGTTGGCGAACAGAGATTCTGATCGCGACCATTGTTCGGTCCGTCACATGGCGAGGCAATGTCCAGTTGGCCGCGGCGCGCAACACGGGAATCACTTACGAAACGCGTCATCGACGTAAGTCGAGTCGGACTGAACTTACGTCGATGGCATTTTTCGTAAGTGTTGGCAGCCCGGGCGCGGACACTTGCTTCCTGTCCCCGTTGGACATTTCCTTGTGGTGAACGGCAGCCAAACTCCACGCGGTTTCGGTCATGGCGTGTGACCGAAACACGGCGTCGGCAAGCTGTCGGAGCACAACCAGGAAGGAGCCATGCTACATGTCCGCCCAACGTTCTCGATCGACCAAGCCGGTACGTTCTCTCGCCGAACCGCCTGTTCCCCCCGTGGCCCGGACGTCGCGTCATGTTTTGCGTTCGTCCACGATCGGCGCGATGCCGATCCTCGATGCGTTTCTGCGGCGGATGCGGCTGGAGGAGTTTCTGCGGTCGGCTCTGCCGCCGGAAGATCGCCGCACGAAGCTTTCGCCAGTCAAGGCCCTGTTGGTCCTGCTGCGCAATCTGCTCGTTGCCCGCGGGCCGATCTACGGGGTGGGCGAGTGGGCCGTCCGCCAGGCTGCCGATGCACTGGGTCTGCTCCCGCAGGAGATCGAGCGGCTCAACGACGATGGCGTGGGCCGGGCATTGGACCGGCTGTTCGCCGCCGACGTGCCGTCGTTGGTCTTGGCTGTGGCGACCCATATCGTCAAGGAGTTCGACGTTTCGCTGGATGAACTGCACAACGATTCGACCACGGTTACCTTCTGCGGAGCGTACAGCCAGGCTGCCGAGGAACGCCGCTTCCTGGGTCGGCCGACGCTGGCGATCACCTTCGGCCACAATAAGGACCATCGTCCCGACCTGAAGCAACTGCTGTTCATCCTCACGGTCACCGCCGACGGAGGCGTGCCGCTGGGCTTCCGCGCGGAAAGTGGCAACGTGACCGACGACCAGACCCATCGCGACACCTGGGACCTGCTGTGCCAATTGACCGGCCGCCGCGACTTTCTCTACGTGGCCGATTGCAAGCTGGCCACCGCCGACAACATGGCCTATATTCACCAGCGCCAGGGCCGCTTCGTGACCATCTTGCCGCGGACCCGCAGCGAAGACGCCGCCTTCCGGCAACTGTTGGCCCGGGACCACATCACTTGGCGGCCGCTGTGGGAGAAGACCGACGAGGAAGGGGAGGTGGTTGACCGCTACTCCATCAGCGACCAGCCGGCCACGACGGTCGAGGGCTATCGGCTGGTCTGGTATCACAGCCTGCGGAAGACCGAACAGGACGCCGTGGCCCGCAG
>LVBE01000198.1 GCA_001603105.1 Spirochaetales bacterium Spiro_03 | reverse complement strand
GTGGGGACATGCCATCCGAGGCTCGAGGGTGGACAGATCGATCTCAAAGAGTCCGTCATAGACAGCCCCCTCGTCGGCAGCCAATGGCCGATAGTCCTCCTCACGCCCCTGGGCCTTGAGGTAGAAGCGGGTGCGCTCATCGCTGGGGAAGAGAGAGGTAGTGACCCCGCACTCCGCTCCCATATTGCAGATGGTGGAACGCTCAGGCACCTCGAGGCTTGCCACCCCGCTACCGGTATACTCAAAGATGCAGTTTACGTTGCCCTTGGTGCCAAAGCGCTCCAGCACTGCAAGGATCACATCCTTGGCGCTGACCCAGGGCCTCAGTTGGCCGGTGAGCCGGATCTCGATGATCTTGGGACTGATGAGGTGAAAAGCCCCCCCTGCCATGGCGACCGCCACGTCCAGGCCGCCTGCACCGATGGCGATCATGCCGATGCCACCGCCGGTGGGGGTGTGGCTGTCGCTGCCCAAGAGTGTCTTGCCCGGCACTCCGAAGCGCTCAAGGTGCACTTGGTGGCAGATCCCGTTGCCGGGACGGGAGAAGATGACACCCTTGGCCGCTGCGACGCTCTGCAGGTAGCGATGGTCATCGGCGTTCTCAAAACCAACTTGGATGGTATTGTGATCCACATAGCTGACGGCCAGCTCGTTTTGGACTCGGTCAAGGCCCATCGCCTCAAACTGGAGGTACGCCATCGTGCCGGTGGCATCCTGGGTCAGTGTCTGGTCAATCTTGATCCCGATCGGCTTGCCGCTCTCCAGAACCCCGCTCACCAGGTGAGCGCTCAAAATCTTTTCGGTCAATGTCTGTGCCATAGCTGACTCCTCTTGCTGGTCGTTGGTGGTATTCTAGCCCAATCGGTGGTGGTATGTAAAACCCATCACGCCCTCCTTGCTCCCCCTATCATCGCAGATCCCATTCCTACGATTGCGACGACAAGGGCGACGACCCCGCAGACAGCGAGGATCGATGAGAAGGAGAGTCGCTCGTAGATGGCCCCGCCTCCCACCGCCCCGAGGATCGTGCCGACGGTGAGCAGGACCTCATGGATGATCATGCGGCGACTGCGATGCACCGAGCCACTGACGCCGTGGAACATCGACTGGGTATAGGCGAAGGCAAAGAGGATCCCGAAGAGCGTGAAGAAGAGGGCGTAGAGGGCGGGCGTATCAAAGCCGGTGGCCAACAGGCACAAGAGGCCGAAGGCGATCTGCACACCGAAGATCCACCGGCGTTTGAAGTGCCAGAAGTGGAACTTGCCCAAGAGATAGAAGCTCAGGCACGTACTGATGCCCCGAAAGAGCAAGAGCAGGCCGGTGGTGCTCTCACTGAGGCGCAGCACATCTTGGGCATACAGCGGGAAGATCGTCAGGGCGATTGACATGCCACTGTAGAGGATGATGATCCCGCCCCAGGCGTAGAAGCGCAGCGGTGTAGATTGGTCGATCGGCATCTCACGTCGATTGAGGACCTGCTCGCTGTCCACTGCCCTGATGCCATGGACCAGGGCACTGGCGATGGCGATCATGGCATAGACGGCGATGAAGACGGCGATGGCGACGATGAAGGCGACGATGGGGGAGATCTCGACCAACAAGCCGGCGATATACGAGGAGATCCCTACGCCAAGCGACCAGGAGACATTGAACCCATTCACCACGCGATTGAGGGCCGCCCCCTCCTTTCCACGGCTGAACCACGCCTCGATCTGGGGCCAGAGCAGGCTCATGAAGGAGCCGAAGAGCATCAAGGCCAGATAGGCGATGCCCAGATTCTTGGTCGCAGCCAAGAGGCCAATCGAGAAAGCCATCCCCAAGAGCGAAAGCTCTACCAGGTGACGAGGGCGAAAATAGGAGGTCAAGCGCGCGCCAAACAGACAGAAGACGAGGTAGGACAGCGGGGTGATGGAGGCAGCCATGCCGATCTGGTCCGCCCTGAGGCCGAAGAAGCGCCGCAGGTGGTAGACCAAGGCGAAGTTGACCATGGCGATGACGAGCTGGGAGAGAAATGAGGCGATGTTGAGGACCCAGAACTGGATAGTATCAGATTTTGGCATAGGCACTCCGCGACGGTGGTGTATACGACTGTACATGCGAAGGGATTCTTGCGCAAGGAGGCAAAAGAGGCTACTGTAGGGCCATGAACAACGACGTGTTGGCCAATGCCCCGTTTGTAAGTGCGGCGCTTGCCTTCATCATAGCCCAGCTCTTCAAGCCCTTCATCAACGCCATCTTTGAGCGGCGTCTTGACTGGAACCTGTTGCTCTCGACCGGAGGCATGCCGTCAAGCCACACCGCTGGGGTGATCGCCTTGGTGACAAGCATCGGCTTTACCCAGGGAGTGGGCACCGTTTCGTTCGCCATCGCCGCCACCTTCGCGGCGATCGTCATCCACGATGCTATGGGCATCCGACGCGCCGCAGGACGGCAGGCGGAGGTCATCAACGAGTGGAGCCGAATCCTCAGTGACCTCCACCGCGAAGGGCAATTCACCCCTGAGAACCTCAAGACCATGCTCGGCCACTCCTTCAGCCAAATCCTTGGCGGTATCCTACTGGGGCTGCTCGTCGGCCTGGCAGTAACCGACAAGATTGTAGGCTTATAAGTTTCTCTGCATATTTATACTAATTTTCTGGAGATTGCTTGACTTCTATTGCATAACTATGCATGATACTCCGTAGTATTTGCATATATGAGGAG
>LVBE01000197.1 GCA_001603105.1 Spirochaetales bacterium Spiro_03 | reverse complement strand
GCGGCCACGAAGCTCGATCTGAACAAGAATCTCCTCTGAGTTTTGGTAGGAGAAAAATATTCTTTTAGTTTTCCCCAAAATCTGCATCTGGCGTCGTCATTCAGCCTTTTTGGCTGAATTTTCTTTCAGAAAGTCCAAAAGTCAGGATCGAAGCCCCCACCCCATCGCGCATGGCTGAAGTGTGCCTTACGCTCCTCGATGTCCTCAACCGATTGCGAGGCGGCACGATCAACACACGCTTCTCCCCCAAAGGGAAAGTAGGTGGCCTATATATCGGCGACCCACTGCGCCTGAAGACCATCATAGGCGATGAAGGAGGGCGTAAGGGTCGTCTAGGGGCGATACAACACGCTGTGCAAAACGGTCTGCAGACGGCAAGCGAAGCACTTGAAGAGCAGTGGAGTAGCTTTTTCTAGTACCAACAACGTAGCGAAAGGTCGCAGAGATCTTCGTAGAAGAAGTCGTTGCATACGGCGAAAGAAATGGTCTACCTCCCTCCTGGCCATACTACACCGGGCCCTTTATCAGATAGACCGTGTATGGTACAACTGTCCTATGATGCACATACGTCCGACACCACAGTGGAACACGAGCCCGGCGTTGCTTGGCTTTGGGGTGATGCGCATGCCGACCAAGGCTGACGGCACCATCGACCGAACGCTGAGCGATGCAATGCTCAAGGCAGCCTATGAGGGCGGAGTCACCTACTTCGATACAGCCTACACGTACCACAACGGAGAGAGCGAGCCATATCTTGGCTCATTTCTTCGCCAGTATCCTCGCTCCTCCTACCAGGTAGCCACCAAGATGCCTACCTGGCTGGTCAGCAGCCTCGACGATGCCAAACGGATCTTCGGCGAGCAGCGTCAGCGTTTAGGCTTGGAGCACTTCGACTTCTACCTGCTCCACTCCATTGGCAAGACAGCGTTCACCAAGATGGTGGAAATCGGTGTCCTCGACTACCTCATCGAAGAGCAGCAGCAGGGAACTATCGGCAACCTGGGCTTCTCCTTCCATCAGATCTACGAGGAGTTCGAGTACATCCTCCGCTATCGCAATTGGGACTTCTGCCAGATCCAATACAACTTTCTGGACACCGAGGAGCAGGCAGGGCGCGCAGGCTACAATCTGGCCACGAGCCTTGGCATTCCAGTCATTGTCATGGAGCCCATCAAGGGAGGATCGCTGATCAACCTCAATGATGACCTTGCCTCCCAGTTCAAGGCACTCGCCCCCGATGCCAGCGCTGCCTCCTACGCCCTGCGCTGGGTCGCCGACCACCCCAACGTCAAGGTCATCCTCAGCGGCATGTCCACGCTCGAGCATGTACAAGAGAATGTCGCCACCCTTAAAAATCCCGTCCCCCTGTCGCCAAAAGAGCTACATACTGTCGAGACGGTCGGAGAGACGATGCGCTCTCGCATCGGCAACAGCTGTACCGGCTGCTCATACTGCATGCCCTGCCCCTTTGGCGTCGACATTCCCGGCAACTTTGCCCTCTGGAACAAGGCTCGGATGTTCGATAGCTACCAGATCATCCAGCGAGCATGGGAAAGCCCCCATGCTGCTGATAACAGACCCTCCGCGTGCACCGAGTGCGGAGCATGCGTCCCACTTTGCCCTCAGATGATCGACATCCCTGCCGATCTCAAGACCGTAGACTGCGAGCTTACCGCTCTGAAAGGATAGCGTATGGATACTGCACAGCTTCTACTTCTCAGCTGGTGCGTCGGCGATGGCTTTGGCAGCCAGACTGACGCAATGGAGAGCCAAGCCATCGACCAGGTGCTCGACGGTCCAATATCAGAGGTGTACACCCTCGAAGAGATCCAACCACTATCTGGCCAAAGCGGAGCTGTGGGTGACATCGCCCTACTCTGTGGCCTGTCGATCATCGATATCGGAGCAGTCGATATCGACCATCTGACTAGCAAGTATCGCACCTACCATGCCGAAAGCTCCTCATTTCCGTTTCCGCAGAAGGGCGATGATGGACGCTCACTGATCCGCACGCCCATCTTGGCCTTGCTCGATGGACGGTATCCCTACACCAAATGGGAAGCGCTGGTGCGCTCTGAAACTCGCATCACCCACACCTCGCCCCTTGCCCTTGATGCAGCGCTCCTGCTTTCCCGAGCGTTTGTCCTATTGGTCAACCAAGAGAGCGATAGTGCCCATCACCTCTGTACACAGCTCATCGCCGAAGTCGGCAAGCGCCGCCTCGATGGCAAACTCGAGGTAATGCTTCGCACAGCGATCAACCAAAAGCCTCTGAGTGAACCTATACCGACAAAAAGTTACCAAATCCTTGATGTATTGACCGCAGTATTTCACACCCTTCTCGGTCCCTACACATACGAAGAGGGCCTGAGTCTCATCGCTCGCCGCGGTGGCAGTAGCCGCCTCGGTTGCGCAATCTATAGCAGCCTCAAGGCCCTGGTAGAGCAGCAGCCACCACCAGAGCGGTTCATCGATGAGGTATACCCATCGCCGACCCTTGAGGCGATGATCAAGAAAGAGACACTTTTTAGGCGTGAGACGATTATGATTGAGAGACTTGCAGAGAAGATTGCACGCTCCCTTACCATAGCGGAGGATTAGGATGGAGTATGTAAGCC
>LVBE01000196.1 GCA_001603105.1 Spirochaetales bacterium Spiro_03 | reverse complement strand
ACCTGGCTCATCGCTTACTCCTTTTTGCTCGCTTTTTTGGGGATGTGGGTACGTCTTCGACGCCACGCTGTTTTCTGATGATGGCCGCGAATCGGCGCTCTTCCGGCTTGTGGAGAAGCCCTGAGTCCTCGAGCTGCTCTATCTTCGTGTAGTAGAGCTCGATGGCGATGCAGATGTCCTTGTGGGCCTGCTCGAAAGCAAGGCGGGCATCAGGCTTGTCCAGGTGGCGGGGAAGGTAGAGGTGCGCCACGGGATAGATTCCGAGGGCCTCGTTGAGGGCGTGGATCTCTCCATCGCGGGAGGAGAATACCCGGTAACGGGAAAGGTTTACGCCGGACACGGGCGGGGTTGCAAAGAGCCGGCTGTATTCGTCCACCTTAGGAAGTCCGAAGTCGGGGGTTTCGCCAGGATCCTGGCCACCTTCACCGAGGGATTTGGGCGGGGCGGCCAGCTTCTTGATGCCCGCTTCGGCGTACGCCTGGCTCAAGGCCATTTCCTCTAGCTGCTTCTTGGGGTAGTCCTTATAGCACTCGTAGACGCGCATGTAGTGTCGGGCGGATCGCCTCGAGAACGGACACTGCGTTTCTATGAAATTCTCAAACTCGCCATGATGGAGTTCTTCCTTGACGAAGGTGAGGATCTTGCCCAGGGCGAAGACGGTCATTACGGTCTTCTTGATCAGACCTTCAAGGATGCCGTAGAGAGCTGAAAGATCGCTTATGGCCGTATCTTTGTTCACCTCTGTCTGGTCGATTACACGCAGGATGAGTTCTTCTTGCCGCTCCGCCTCAGACAAATCGGTACCTGGACGGGGTTTTTGAGCTATATCCTCGCGGGGATTGCTTATCACACACAGACTGGTGTTTTTCATGTATACCTCTCCTATTTGATGAGCATTTTCGCCGCGTCTGAGACGATTTCCGCCGTGGGTAATTCGAGGCCTTCGCTGGCTCGCATACCCCTGCGGGCTAATGAGATGTGGCGCACGAGGGTGTGAAGATTGCCTTTAGAATACTGTTCGAAGAGCTTTACAATGCCTTCGTCTACTCCACCGGGCCAAACTGCGGCGAGCACGTCGCGGATCTCGCCGGAGCTTAAATCTTCTGCGGTATAGATCATCCCTACCCGGTTCTCGATCTGGCGATGGTCGGCTTTAAAGCTCTTGATCCTGCCTTCTATGCGAGGCAGGCCCGCCATTACAAGGGCAGTGCGGCCCTTGTCGTTGATAGCGATTCTGGCCCATTCCCATTCTGCATCTGTGAGGTAATCTGCTTCATCAAGGATGACAACTAAGTCGCGCCGCTTTAAATCCTGTACCAGGCGATCGGAGACTTCTGAGAGTCTGCCGTGAGAATCGAGGCCTATCCCCCGCGAGATGTTTGCGATAAGGGAGGGCAGATTCATCATAGGGTCGCAGCGTATTAGGATAGTGGTGGAGGGGTTCTCTGTGGCGTACTCCTCCAGGGCGCGGCTCTTGCCGGCGCCTGAGTTTCCGAGCACGAGGCCTATGAATTTCTCCTCGTGTACGATGCGCACGACGCTCTTTATCCTGGCGGTACGCTTTAAGGGCACATAGGGGATGACGCCTGATTTTTCCCGCGCCTCCTGAAGGTCCAGCCAGGAACGGATCCGCGACTCCACCATTTCGACGTCGCCGCGGTATTCTCCTTTGCGCCACTGCGAAAGCACCGACGGTGTGTATCCGATGCCTGCCGCGGCTTTGTTGTTGGATATGCCGTATTTCTGTAGATGAATATCGAGTTTCTGGACAAGGTGCTGATCCATGTCATTCCTCCATTAAAAGATCGATGAAAGCCCTGCCGCGCTCGTTGTCGTCCTGGCGCTTCTGCATCGACGGGGCGACATGGTCCGCCTCGCCGCAGGCCACGAGCTTCTTCGAATCGTCTTCCGCCTCGCTCGCGATTTGGGCGAGGAAACCAAAAGACTCCGCGGGCTTTATGCGCCCCTTGGCCGAATTGCGCACCAGCTCGAGCACCTTTTTGCGTTCAGCGTTCACCCTGCCGTTGTCGACGGCGAGATCGCCGGTTTCCTTGAAATAGTTCGCCTTAGCCGTGCAGATGAGTGTGCCCTTGATGCTGGTGACAATTACCTCGTTCTTGAAGAGGAGCGGACGCTTCACGAGAACACTTTGGCCGGAGTAGTTGATGAGCTTGTCCGAGAAAAAGCCTACGCCATCGATGCGGACGCCGTTTTCATAGACCACGCGCACTTCGGAGCGCGAAAAAGCAAGGACAAGAACCTCCTCGTCCACAGTGCGCGCCGGCGGCGCCAACTCGGCGAAGACCTCATCCGGCGTCTTGCCCTCGAGGCCCTTGGCATCGCCCCGCCAGGAGGAGTTGTACCAGTCGATATACTTGGCTAAGGCGAGGACGAAGTTGTCCCAGGAAATCACGTCATGGCGCATGGTCCGCTTGTTGAACGCGCGCCAAAAAAGGGCGGCGTCTTCGGGCCGCGTCTTCGTGTCAGATCCGACGTAGGAGCTTACCTCCTTGGAGAAGAAGCCGGCGGTGGTGCCGAAAAAGCGCTCCATGCGCCCCTTCGACTGCCCATGGTACGGCATGGTGTAGGTCACGTCCTCAGAGAACACCGAGAACGCTCCTTGGAGATGGACAAGCTCCTCTTCAGGGATTCCCTCCTCGTTCATGGTAACGATCTTCTTGGTGCCGCCCCGCAGCATGGCCGAGCGGTAGTCCTTGCCGTTGTCGATGTGGATGAGTTTGGCCGCTCCAAAGCGACGTACGGCGATGTAAAAAGCCAGCGTGATCGAGAGGCTGGAAGGGTAGACCGTAGGGCAGAATCCCACGATCTTGGCCGAGCGGTAATCCTGCACGGTCGTGATCCAAGGGCGGAACAGGACGCCGCCCTTCTCGACCAGAAAATCAAAGCAGTGATGGTCGGACACAAGCTGGTCCATAGGGAGATAGAGAGAAGGATCCCGTTCGATATAAGGGAAATGCGCAGCCTCGAACTTCATTCTCCCCTGGCGGTAATAGTCGATGTAGGGTTTTGGAAGGGACTTCAGGTATCGCAGGGCCGTCTGGTATGAAGGGGCATTAGGAATTTGCTTGCAGACCTTCTTCCACACCCAGCGCGCCGAGGGCTTACGCTGGTCGAGGTAGTAGTACTGGAGGTAGCCCT
>LVBE01000195.1 GCA_001603105.1 Spirochaetales bacterium Spiro_03 | reverse complement strand
ACATATGACAGTGTGATGTGGTAGCGTAGAACAGAACCATGTAGAGGGCAATATTGGAAGATAATCTTGTTGGTTTGGTGTGGTAGGGTGGTGATCAGAATGAATCTTTGGTTGGAAGTCATAACCAGTATGCATTTCAGAGGATGCTGTCTCCAGGAGCTGGGAGACAGCTGCTACAGATTTCATGTCTTTGTTAGTTCGGCCCTGATGAAGCTGCCCTTAGTATTCGCTAGAAGTAAGCACTTCTGAAGACTCATTACTTGGTTATAGGCATCCTGTTGTTAGTTTGTGATAAGGGCATGGCGCAGGGCGAGTTCTTTATTGAGAACGACTACCGAGTTTGCTCCAAGGTTCCAGATTTTGAGGGTATTGTTCAGCGTTTTGCTAAGAGCACGCTTTATGGGTTCAAGGGCATGTGTTTCGTCGACGGGGAGCACCAGTACAAACCGAATTGAACAAGAGGGGATGTGTTCTGATGTAAATGATGGGGGAAGAAGATGTCTGTGTCCTGGATGGCGTTTTAGCATCAGGGCGAAGAGAAGCGAGAATGCGTTGTCCATCTTTTCAGCAATATTGGTGATGTATTGAGGAAACTTCTCGTTATTAGTGGGGTTTGGTGATGAGCTTTTTGCCTCGAGGATCCAATACGATGGGTGATTCTCTTTGGTTGTGCGATGCCGTACAAATTCACACATTTTCAAGTTTGTCTGGATGTGTTTGTAGAGCTCACACTGTTCGATGTGAAATACGTCATCTTCATGGTAGGGCCCGAATCTCATGCCGGATTCTTCGATGGTTATACTTATGACAGTGCGATCTCTACTTCTTCTTCATAGAGGCGGATCGATTCGTCGATGATCGAATTATCGGGTATGCCATCAAGAAGATCGTGTTCATTCCATGTATTGTCTTCAGAGCACAGCACAGGAAAGGAGATTTTCTCTCTTTGGGCGATGAGGTAGAGCTTCTTGATGACAAAATCGGAGTGGCTTGCCAAAAAGATTTGGATTCCTGCTTCTGCCAAAACAAAAAGAATCTCCAACAACTCTGATACAGCTGTTGGGTGGAGCGCCGATTCTGGTTCATCGATGAAGATGATGGATTTGGTATCGAGGTACCGATTACTCAGAAGAGTATCGAGGATGGAGATCTTTTTCACTCCTTCTGATGTTACTCCAATGGAAAACTTCTGATTGCCTTTTTTGAAGCTCCATCGTCCACTTTGTTCGTCAAGTTCGATCCGTCCGCCAATGAATCCTTCCAGGTTTTTTCTGGCATTGGAGAATGCTTTGTAGTTCTTGCCAATTTTGGGCACTTGACGTAGTGCTTTGGCTAGGTCGTAGTAAGTTTCATCAAAGCCAAAGACTCGATCGATCTCCCGAGATTTGAGGATGATGCTGTGCAGCGAGAGCACTTCTTTTGCAGGAAGGAAGATAGAGTTACTGGAGCGTGGTTCAATTGAGTTTTTGAGGGTGTTGATTTGTTTGGTGGTGTCTTTGCCAAAACTATAGGAGAACAACTCATTGTCATAGTTCATTGAGAAGGAGAGAGATTCTTGTGCTCCCTTGGTTACCAGATCACCGATCTTGTCTGGCTGAAAAGTCCAGTGGAGCTTTCTGGAGAGGATTTCATTTAGGGAGTTCAGCTCATCACCACGCTGGTACTCCTCAAGGCTTCGAATTGCACAGTAGAGTGCCTTGAGGAAGAATGACTTGCCGACGCCATTCTTTCCAAGGATGAGATTAATACTACCAAGCTCAAGAGTGGAAAGTTCTCCCGTTCAGAAGGCTGCCCGAAGGGCAAGTCATCCG
>LVBE01000026.1 GCA_001603105.1 Spirochaetales bacterium Spiro_03 | reverse complement strand
CTTCCCTGTCCTGCATGCACAATATGTAGTGTCTTCGTACTAACTGTACGCTATGGATAGTAAGGTAGCGGAGCGAATAGGTCAAGAGGGATATTGACTACAACGTGCTGGAACGGAGAATTCACCCTATTGCCCCCTCCCATCTTGCCAAGCATCTCGTTGGGTACTATCGTTATCCTGTCAGTGCGTTTGCTTGACTATGAGAGAGAAACAACGTATCAATATATGAGTATATACGAATATATTCGAGGTATCATGTTAGAATTCTACGAACCGTCCGCCAAGGACCGACATCTCTTTCCTACCAACAGTCGCTACAAGGCCTACCAGTATTACTACTCCTACTCAGTGTTGTGGAAAGAAGCGGTAGGCCTCACTATTTGCAAGACCGACACCGCCTTCTATATGCACCTGGACGAGGACGATTGCTTTCTCTTGCCCATCACCGACGATCTTCCCAAGGCAATGGCCGAGCTGGAGGCGCACTGTGCCGAAAGCGGGCAGCGCCTGCAGCTTGAGTGTGTCCCTGCCAAGGAGGCGAAGATCCTCGAGTCGATGGGCTACACCATCGAACATACGCGCAACCTCGATGACTACCTCTACGAGAGTGAGAAGCTCATCAAGCTAGGGGGGCGCAAGCTACAGGCCAAGCGCAACCACATCAGCCAGTTCGAACGCGCCTACACCTACTCGATCCGCCACCTCTCGACCAAAGAGATGCGCGAGGAGTGCTACACCATGGCATCGACAACATGGCTCGATGCCCAGGATTGCGCCACCAAGGAGATTCAGGACGAGTTGGTAGCGCTACGCAAGACCTTCGACAACTGGGATGAATTGGGTTTTGTGGGGATGCTGGTATGCGTCGACCACCACCTCACCGCCTTCACCGTCGGCGAGATCATCGATGACGGGATGGCGATTGTCCACTTCGAGAAAGGAGACACCTCCTACATCGGCATCTACTCGGTCATCAACCAACTCTTCTGCTCCCAATACCTCAGCGACGTCAAGTACGTCAACCGCCAGGAGGATGCGGGGGTGGAGGGCCTACGTAAGGCCAAGCTCTCCTACCGCCCCGACCTGATGGTCGAAAAATACCGGGTGACCAAGCCATGATTGAGATCAGGCGCTCGCACAAAGAAGAGCGCGAGGCGCTCTATGAGCTGTGGGCCTCTGTCTTCAATGAGGACCGACTCTGGTTGGACCGCTTCTTTGCCCTACGCTACAACAGCGATCACATCTTTGTCGCTACAGTCGACGGCACCCTTGCCAGCGCGTTGCACGCCCTGGACGCTACCTACGTGCAGGCAGGGCGCAAGCATAGGTGCTCCTACATCGTCGGGGCCGCAACTGATCCAGCCTACCGCCGCCAGGGACTCATGGGCACGCTCCTCTCTGAGGCAGCGCGTACATTACAAGTGCCCATCACCCTCTTTCCGGCTGTGCGCCCGTTCTATGAAGCCAATGGCTATGAGACGACCTCACACCTCGTCTCCTACCCGCTCACACCACAACAGGCTGAACACCAAATTTGCTCGCAACCAGCTGTGTGGAGCGCCTTGGATGCGATTTACCGACAAGCCAATGAAGAAGGCGGGTTTTTGGTGCGCGACACAAGCGCCTGGGAGTTCTTGATCGATGGCTATGAGACGGTGAGTGTCGATGGTGCGTACGCGTTCATCAGCGAAGGGCGAGCCGTAGAAGCGTTCGCCCTCACCGCTATAGCTGCCCAATCCTTGGCCGTCCTCCTGGCCGAGCGAAAGGTCACCCACCTGGCGACATTGGCATCATCGCCGCTATCGGCCCTCTTTGATGAAGAGGACGCAGTCTCCCTTCCCATGGGGATGAGCACTGCGCCCTCGATGCGTGGCGTCTATATCGCCGAACAGTACTGACTAGCGCACCGTCAACGGATACGTAGCACTCCACGCCTCCCCGCTAGCGCTGCTGATAGTGAGAGTCAGCGGGATGACGGTGCCTGACGGTGCATCCTTGCTGATGACCAGGCGCATCACATTGCCCTGACCGCTGACAAGCTGCCTTGCCCGTGTCGGCCACCGGCTGTTGTTGGTCGCCCGATAGCCGCTTGCCAACGAGCCGAGGGCGATGGTGGGACGCAGGATCGTCACATATTCACTGTCAGAGGAGAGGGTGGCGACCAAGCCTCTGAGATCGACAGTGCCGACATTTGAGTACGAGAAGCCGAGGGAGAGCTGGGTGTTGGTCGGAGCGTTGTCACTGCGATAGTAGAGCAGTGCCACATCATCGATGACCAGCTCCTTCCACAATGCCTCAAAGTAGCCACCCTTGCCTTGTGGGGCATAGGAAGCGGGATCGTCGATGAGGGTGGCGGTGGTGCGATCCCACCAGCCGGAGAAGACCGCCCCTTCACTGGGTGCCTGGGGGGTAGGAACGGTGACAGCGTCAAGGCTATAGAAGCGGTCGGTGTTGCTGCGCTCATCGACAAAGCGTACCCCCTCCTGGTAGATCGCATAGAGGGTCTGGTCGGTATATGGCATCGCGATCGTCTCCCCTTCGGCCCAGGTCAGTGCATCGGGCGTGATTCCCCAGCCGACGAGGACCCCGACTTGGCGGCTGTTGAAGCGGATCTGGCTTGCGCGAGGCAGCGTCACCTCAACTCCTGGCTTCTGGGTGATCGTCTGACGATAGCTATAGCGATACCCATCACCACTTGAGGAGAAATCCAACGTCAGCGTCGGACGCCAGTAAGGGCTGACTGAGGCAAGCCAGGTGGCCCACTGGGCGCGTTCGGCCTCCTCCAGTTCAAGGATCTCGGAAACGAGGGCATCGCTTTGGGCCCGGCTCATCACATACGTGGACAGCTTGGCCAGATTCAGCCGAGCCTCCCGCCAGGCGAGCCGGTCACCGGACCTCTGGGCTGTGACTAGGTTCTTTTGGGCGCTCTCGCGTTCAGCGGCGATCGCTGACGCAAGTCCATCATACGCTTTTTTTGCTTCAGTGAGGCTCAGGACCTGATCGTGGATGGCTGCATACTGCGTCTCTGCCGTCGGTCGGGCGACCAGGCTCATCGAAACGGCAATAAGTAGTACCATCATCAAGGCAAGTGTACGTTTCATAGGCGCATCTCCTTCATCTCTGTATCGTCTATATACCAACCGAACAGGCGAAAATCAACGGCGAAAAGCAGTTCTTCACCTACTCTTCAGACGATGAAGAAGTGTGAAGAGCACAGCTCAATTAGCCGTGGAAGTGATTGCAATTCTCGGCTATGATTAAGCCATTACACCCAAGGAGCAGACTATGATCGAAACCCCCTATCCGTACACCACCGGCGATGACAAGGTCGTTGAACGCCTGGTGCAGATCGACGAGGCGATGATCAACCACGTCACCCTCGCCCCAGGCGATCGGCTGCCTGAGCACCACAGCGACTCCAATGTCTTTCTCATCATCACCCGTGGCACCCTGTCGATGCAGCTCGACTCCCAAGAGGTGCACCACTATCGCGCAAGTGTGGTGCACGTGCCCTTCCACACCAAGATGAACATTGCCAATGGAGATGATGAGGCCGTTGAGTTCTTCATCGTCAAGGCCCCGCACCCACGCACCTATCCCGGTGCCTGATGACCAAATGTACTGAGGGAGAGCAGCCGCTCTCCCTCAGTCACCTGTCGTGTTCAGTAAATCTTACTTGTCCTTCTTGAAGCAGAGGAACCAGTCGACACAGTTCAAATCCTCATCGGTGCTGGCCATCCGCTCCTTGGCAGTGCCACAGGTGCCGGGGGTAGGCACGATGACATCGTCGCCGGGTCTCCAATCAGCCGGAGTGGCCACCTGATCCTTGTCCGCCTTCTGAAGAGCCAGGATGACGCGCTTGATCTCATCGAAGTTGCGGCCCATCGAGGCAGGGTAGAAGATGATGGTGCGCACGATGCCCTTGGGGTCGATGACGAAGACTGCGCGCACGGCCTGGGTGGAGGACTGGCTCTGCACCATACCGTACTTCTTTGCCACGTTCATCGAGATATCCTCAATGACGGGGAACTTGACCTCGAGGTTCTTCATGCCCTTCCACTCGATCTCCTGGATCTTGCGTAGCCACGCGATGTGGGCGTAGATCGAGTCGATGGAGAGCCCGACCAGTTCGGTATTCAGGGCCTTGAACTCATCGTGCATCGAGGCGAAGGTCATGAATTCCGTAGTACAGACGGGGGTGAAATCAGCGGGGTGGCTGAAGAGGATTACCCACTTGCCCTTGTAGTCGGCAGGGAAGTTGATCGTCCCCTGGGTGGTTACAGCGGTAAAAGCGGGTGCCGGGTCGCCGATAAGCGGCAGTGTTACTGCACTGTTCTGCATCTCTTCCATGGTTGTTACTCCTTTGGTCGTTGATAGTGTTTGCTTGGACTAACAATATCATATTCTAAAAACAAAATCAAGTCCTTATTAATAACTATTACTAGTAATTCCTACCACTTCACTTCTCCTCTGCCCTATCGGTCGACTGTGAGCTGTGGTAGCATTGAGCACACCAAGGAGGAGCGGATGAAGCCGATTAGCTATGGAATGGTTGGTGGTGGAGAGGGTGCCTTCATCGCTGATGTGCACCGCAGAGCCATCGCCCTCAATGGAGGGTGTGAACTTACGGCAGGGCTCTTCAGCCGAGATGTCGAGAAGTCTCGCTCGTGGGCGGCGCACCTGGGCATTGAGCCTAGCCGAGCGTACGCCTCCTACAGCGAGATGGCACAGCTAGAGAGACAGCGCGACGATGGCATCCGCTTTGTCGTGGTCGTCACCCCCAATGCATCACACTATGCCATCTGCAAAGCATTCCTTCAGAAGGGCATCCACGTCGTCTGCGACAAGCCGCTTACGGTGCATAGCGAAGAAGCAGCTGAACTCGCTTACCTCAGCGAGCAGTCGGGCGCGCTGCTCTGTGTCACCTACACCAACACCGGCTACGCCGCTGTGCGTCAGATGCGCGACATGGTGGCCCAGGGCCTGGTGGGCACTATCCGCTTTGTGAACGCCGAGTACGCCCAGCAGGGGATGGCCGTACGGCCTGACGCCCTTGGGCGCTGGCGAGCCGACCCTGACCAAAGCGGCCCTTCGCACTGCGTAGGGGACATCGGCACCCACATCGAGAACCTGGTAGCGACCATCACCGGCCTGAGGATCGAACGCCTCTCGGCGTGCCTTGACTCCTTCATCGACGGCCACCGCCTCGACGACAACGCTACGGTGATGGTTGAGTACGAAGGCGGGGCGAAGGGTGTGTACTGGGCCAGCAAGATCGCCATCGGCTCTTCCAACGCCTTGGCGATCCGCATCTACGGCAGCGCAGGCAGCCTAGCGTGGCAACAAGAGAGGCCCGATACCATCATCTACACCCCCTGTGGCAAAGCTTCACAGATCATCGATCGAGGCAGTAACCCCTACCTTGATGTACCTAGCCGTTACAGCCGCTTGCCTGCCGGCCACCCTGAGGGCATCTACGAGGCATTTGCCAATATCTACCGCTCCTTTCTCGCCACTTTGGCGGGAAAGGCCGAACCCTTTCCCACCGCCATCGAAGGCCTCGATGGCGTGCGGTTCATCGAAGCCTGCCTTGCCAGCAGTGGCAAAGATGGGGCGTGGGTGGCGCTCTAGGGTCAATTGTGTGCAATCGACTTGAGATATCGGTTGCGAATCGGGCATGCTTGCCGGTATGATGGAGCAATAAAACGGAGGGTATAGCCAAGGAACAGAGGGGGTTTCTCAGACATTTCATCACCTCCATGATCGTCGTCCTAGTGAGCCTGGCCACCATTGGGTACGTCAAGGTGTCGCTGAGCTCCCAGATCGTGCAGATGAGCCACCGCCTTGCATCAACTTACGAGATCATCGGCGATACGAAGAGCATGAACCTCTCGCTCTTTGTGGTGCGCCTTACCGAGCGCGGCTACCTGCTCACCGGCGAGGAGCGCTACCTCTCCTCGCTTGAACGCAATGCCCAGACCTTCCGCAACCAAGTCGACGCGCTGCTGCCGCTCTTCGACCCCTCCTCCGAGGACCGAAGGTTGCTGTTGGCGATCCAAGAGGATTTTGAGCACTTCCTCACCGATGCCGTCATCCCGCTCTTGGCCCTTCGAGTTCCCCTCAACAGCGTCATCACCGTCGAGGAGCAGCGTCGGTACTCGGCCTTGATGGACAGCTCGCGCGCCATCGCCGATGCGCTTTCGCTACGCATCGCGACCTTTGAGGAACGTCAGCAAGACGCCCTTGCCGCCCGCCGCCTCGAGGTGGAAAGACTCAGCGCCATTGACCGGAAAACGACCATCATCGGGCCGATCGCAATCGTGATGGTCACCCTCCTTGCCGGCCTCTATGCGACGGTGCGCCTGGACCACTACAAGAGCCAGCAACAGCGTGACCAGGAGGAGCTACGCATCGCCCGTGATCGGTGGATGATGGTCATCACCAGCTCCAACCTCGGCACCTGGGAGTGGAATATGAACAGCGATGTTCTTGCGATCAATGATCGGTTTGCCTCCCTGTTGGGGTATGAGAGAGCCGAGCTTGAGCCGCTGACCACAAAGCGCCTTGCCTCCTTGATCCACCCCGACGACTACGTTCAGACGATGGGCCTGGTAGGCGCCGTGATCGAAGGGGACCGGCAGAACTTCCAACGGGACATCCGTGTGCGCCACAAGGACGGGCACTGGGTGTGGGTCCTGGACCAGGGCCAGGTCGTGAAGTGGGATGAGGATGGCAAACCTGTGATGATCATCGGCACCCACACCGACATCTCTGAGCGGATCGAAGCTGCCGAGCTCCTGTCTTCTAAGGAAGAGGAGAGTCGCAAGCTCGTTGAGACGATGGTGCAGGGCTTTGCTTACTGCCAACTCATCGTCGATGAGCATGGCCGGAGCATGGACTTTCGGGTGCTACGGATCAACGCCGGCTTTGTCCAGCAGACCGGCCTTGATATGAGCTACCTCGGGACGAGGAGCTTCAAAGAGGTCGTCCCTGCCATCGACGAGGACTCGCCCTGGATCGTCAACAACAAAGCGGTCGCACAGTCAGGAAAGTCCATGACCTTCGAGGCAAGTGGCCCGGTCTCAGGACGCCTCTTTCGCATCAGTTCCTACTGCCCACAGATCGGCTACTTTGCCATGATCATCGAGGATATCACCCAACAGCGCGCCCTTGAGATGCAGCTTGCCGAGGAGAAGCAACTCTTTGAGACCACCCTCTTCAACATCGCCGATGGAGTGATCACCACCGACGAGCAGGGCATCGTCCAATTCATGAACCCGAGCGCTGAGCTGTTGACAGGGTGGAGGAGCGGCGAAGCCCAGGGCCAGGGGCTCAGCACCGTCTTCAAGACCTATGCCGCACACGACAGGTCGCGGCAGAGAAGCCCCTTTGAGAGAGTCATTGAAGAGCGCCAGACCGTCATCAGCGTCGAAGATACGACGCTGGTCTCACGCGACGGCATCCAACGCTACGTCGCCGGCAAATCGACACCGATCCTCGACTCGGATGAGCATATCCTCGGCATCGTCATCATCGTACGCGACATCACCGAAGAACGGAAGCGCCAGCAGGAGATCCTCGACCTCAGCTACGTCGACCCCCTCACCGGCCTCTTCAACCGCCGCTACTACGATCAGAGTAGAGTTGAGCTTGACACCGTCGGCCACTGTCCGCTGTCGTTGATCATCGTCGACGTCAATGGCCTGAAACTCACCAACGACGCATTCGGCCACGATGCAGGTGACGAGTTGCTACAGAGCGTCGCTTCTACGCTGAAGGAGGCAAGTCCACCCTCCTCGGTCCTCTGTCGCATCGGAGGCGATGAGTTTGTCCTGCTTCTGCCACACAGCGCGGATGAGGTGGCCGTCTCGATCATCGAAGATGCGATCGGCTCATTGGCCAACAAGCACGTTCGCGATGTGCCGGTCTCGGTGAGCTTTGGACATGCGACCAAGATCGATGAGCACACCCCCTACGAGTCGCTCTTCAAGCAAGCTGAGGATGTGATGTACCAATCCAAGCTGAGAACCAACCTGAAGTACAAGAAGGCGATGATCACCACCATCCTCAACCGTCTCTTCGAACATGACCCACACCTCAGCGACCACAGCGAGCAGGTAGGCTTCTACAGCAGTGAGTGCGCCAAAGCCCTCGGCTTCCCCCGTGACGAAGTCGCCCAGATGCGCCTTGCCGGCCTCTACCATGACATCGGACGGATCGCTCTCACCCCATCGCTGTTGCAACAGAGCGACGAGCTCTTGACCAAAGGCCAGCAGATCGAGCTCCGTCGCCACTCCGAGATCGGGTACAACATCCTCAGCTCAGTGGCTGACTATGCCTTCATCGCCCGGGCGGTGCTCCACCACCATGAACGCTGGGATGGGCGTGGCTATCCACAGGCCCTGAAGGGCAATCTCATCCCTCGATCCTCCCAGATTCTCGGTTTGGCAAACGCCTATGTCGATGCCCTGGAGGCGGCGGGGGCGACCGTCGAGACCGCGAAGCGGACGATCGAGGGCCTTGCAGGCTCGCACTTCGACCCCGAGCTTGTCCACCTCTTCATAACCGAGGTGGTGAAGGCCAGCTAGAGCCCTTTGGCCTTGACTTGTCGCCCCAGTGTCCTACCATACACTCATGACTACATTCACAGCCGCCCTCACCCTCGCCCAGGCCTTGATCAGGATTCCAAGCCCTTCGGGCGCCGAAGGACCGATCGTCTCCTACATCCAGCGCGTGATGCACGAACTCGGCTACGATGAGGTCCATGTCGACGAACTGGGCAGCATCACCGCCTCGATCTATGGCAACCGACCAGGCTTGAGTCTGCTCTTGGACTCTCACATCGACACGGTCGAGGTCGCCAATAGAGGCCAGTGGAGCGTCGACCCCTATGGTGCGCTCATCATCGACGGCTCACTCTACGGCCGAGGCGCTGCCGACATGAAAGGCGCTGCTGCCTCCATGATCGCAAGCGTCGCACGCTTCAAGGAGATCCATGGCAATGACTTTGCCGGCTCGGTCCACGTCAGTTGCACGGTCTGCGAAGAGTGCTTTGAAGGCTACGCCGCAGCCCTGGTCGCCGCTCATACCAAAGCCGATGTGGTCATCATCGGCGAAGCGAGTGAACTGGACCTCAAGCGAGGCCAGCGCGGACGCGCCGAGATCGTGCTCACCACCTATGGGCAGAGCTGCCACTCCTCAAGTCCGCAACGCGGCAGCAATGCCATCGTGGCGATGGACAAGATCCTCGGTCGCATCCTCGCCCTGCCTACCCCCTCCTGTCCGATCCTCGGAGCGGGAATCCTGGTGCCAACTGACATCATCAGCCGCCCCTATCCTGGCCGTTCGGTCGTCCCTGACCGCACCACCGTCACCTTCGACCGCCGCCTCCTTGTCGGTGAGAGCCGAGAGTCGGTCCTGCAACCGATCAAGGCTGTCATTGAAGAGGAGGGCATAGAGGCCTCGGTCTCGTTCCAAGAATCAGAGATGGAGAGCTATACGAAGGCGACGATCAAGGCAGAGCGCTTCTTCGATGCCTGGGTCTTGGACGATGAGGCACCGCTGGTCCAGCTGGGCCTTGATGCCCTACACAAACAGGCATCAGAGCGAAGCTCTCCCACTATCGCTTCTGCACCAACGCCAGCTACTACTCTGGGACCTTGGGCCTACCTACCATCGGCTTTGGCCCCGGGGCCGAGGAGATGGCCCACACCGCCGATGAGCGAGTCAAGATCACAGACCTTGAGCGTGCGTATGACGGCTACCTCGCCCTGATCGAATCGATAGTGGCAAGCGCCGCCGGTTCTGCTATGATGGGTCCATGAAGTACGTACGCTTGATCCACGATGGGCAGATCCGCTATGGCTTGTTTGACGGTGATGGAATCGACCTCATCGACACCACACCCTTCGACTCGTTTGAGACCACCGGCGTTCGCGTGGGCTTTGACGAGGCCCACCTGCTCGCCCCCACCGCCTTCTCAAAGGCAGTGTGCATTGGCCTCAACTACCGCGACCATGCCCTTGAGCTGGAACTTCCCATCCCCGAAAGCCCGGTGGTCTTCATCAAGCCATCGACGTCGATCCTCGCTCCACGGTCTTCGATCATCAAGCCGCCGATGTGTAGCCGCCTCGACTATGAGGCCGAGCTGTGCGTCGTCATCAAGAAGCGGGCGCACAACGTGGCCCTCGATGAGACAGGCCCCTATATCCTGGGCTACAGCTGTGCCAACGACGTCACAGCGCGCGACCTGCAGCCCAAGCATGGGCAGTGGACAGTGGCCAAGGGCTTTGACACCTTCTGCCCCTACGGCCCGTTCATCAGCGACGAGGTCGACCCGTCAAACCTTGCCATCGAAAGTAGGGTCAATGGGGAGATCAGGCAAGCCTCCAATACGAGCAACCTGATCTTCTCGATCCCCTACCTGGTCAGCTACCTCTCAACGGTAATGACGCTGCTGCCCGGTGACATCATCCTCACAGGGACACCGGGAGGCATCGGGCCGATGGACAGAGGCGATACGGTGGAGGTCACTATCGAGGGGCTCGGCACCCTCACTAACCCGATCGCCTAGGCATGTTTCGATACCCTAATCAAGAAAGATGAGTACACGCGTGTTACGAGTGCTACTGAAGCTCCTCTAGGACTTCGTCTACAATGGAGAGAGCCGCATCAATCTCCGCTCTGCCCACCACCAACGGAGGGACGAAGCGCAACACGTTTGACCCCGCACTCAGGACCAAGAGGCCCTTGGCGAAGCACGCATCGACGACAGTCCGTGGAGTGATTGTCAAAACGATACCCTGGATCAGGCCCAGACCCCGTGTCGCAGCACAAAGGGTGGGGTACTTGGCTACCAAGGCCTCCAGTTTCTGATGAAGATAGGCTCCCATATCCCTGACGTGTTCATTGAACGACTCATCGCCAAGGCGGCTGACCATCTCGTTGATCCCTGCACAAGCGAGGGCGTTGCCGCCGAAGGTCGAGGCGTGATCGCCAGGCTGAAAGACCGTATTGGCCTTGCCAATCGTCATCATCGCCCCGGCTGGGATGCCCCCTGCCAGCGCCTTTGCGGCCGTCAGCACATCGGGCTTCACACCGTAGACCTGGTAGGCGAACGGCTTGCCGCACCGCCCCATGCCCGTCTGCACCTCGTCGTAGATGAGCAGCATTCCGAGCTCGTCACAGAGATCTCTCAGACCCTTGAGGAAGGCAGGGTCGGCTGGGATGATGCCGCCTTCGCCCTGGATCGGCTCGACGATGATGGCACACGTCTTGTCGGTGACCAAAGCCTTGACTGAATCCAGGTCATTGAAGCACGCATAGGAGAACCCGGTGGGCAGGGGATCGAAGTTGGCGTGGTACTTGCTCTGGCCTGTGGCCGTGATGGCACCGTAGGTGCGACCATGGAACGAGTCGACCATCGAGATGATATGGCTGCGCTTCGGACTCTTCAGATTGCCGAACTTGCGAGCCAGCTTCAAGGCCGCCTCGTTGGCCTCAGCGCCGCTATTGCAGAAGAAGACCCGCTCCATGCCCGCAAGGGCGGTAAGTCCCTTCGCCGCAGCGATCGCCTCGCTGTTATAGTAGAGGTTCGAACAGTGCAGCAACCCACGCCTGACTACAGTCTCGATCGCCCTCTGTAGGCCCGGGTCTTGGTAGCCGAGGGCGTTGACGGCGATGCCGCCGACGAAGTCCAGATAGCGGCTGCCGTCCTCAGCGATGAGGTACATCCCCTCACCTGAAGCAAAGACGACCGGCACCTGTGCGTAGGTATCCAATAGGTACTGCTTGCCTTCTTCAATGCTCATAGTGCTTCTGTCTCCTCATCGGTGACCATCGTCCCGATTCCCTCTGTAGTGAAGATCTCCAATAAGATAGCGTGCGCCAGCCTCCCGTCGAGGACGTGCACACTCTTGACCCCCTTCTGTAGGCCATCGAGGCAGCACTCGACCTTGGGGATCATCCCCCCCTTGATCGTCCCGTCGGCGATGTAGGCGATCGCTTCGCTGCGGCTGAGTGTGCGCAGGATCGTCGAAGGATCATCCTTATCCTTGAGGATTCCCTCCACATCGGTGAGGAAGATCAGCTTTTGGGCCCCAAGGGCCCCGGCTATGGCGCTCGCCGCATAGTCGGCGTTGATGTTGTAGGTGTTGCCACTGCCATCGGCACCCACCGGGCTGATCACCGGCACGAAGTTGCTAGCCAAGAGTGTCTCGATCAAAGCGGTGTCCACCGCCTCGATCTGGCCGACGAATCCCAGGTCTCGTCCCTTCTCATCACGTTTCTTGGAGCAGGTGAGCGTGCGCCCATCCTTGCCGCTGATCCCCACCGCCTTGATGCCCACCGCTTCCAGTGCATCGACAAGCTCCTTGCCGATCGAGCCGGAGAGGACCATCTGGGCGACCTGGGCGGTTTCGCTGTCGGTGACGCGTAGCCCATCGACGAAGACGCTCTCTTTGCCCAACCGGGCCAAGAGCGCCGAGATCTCCTTGCCACCGCCGTGGACGACCACCGGCTTGAGGCCGATGTACTTGAGCATCGCGATGTCCTGGATAACCGAGCGCTTGAGCTGCTGGTCAACCATCGCCGACCCGCCGTACTTGACCACCACCGTACTGCCGGCGAAGCGGCGGATATAGGGGATTGCCTCGATGAGGACCTTCGCCTTCAGGATCTCTGTCTCCATGTAGTGTTTCATCAGCTTCTATACTCCCCGTTGATCCGTACGTACTCGTACGAGAGGTCACATCCCCAGGCCGTCGCCTCTCCATCACCATCTTTGAGGATTGCCCGCGTCACCACCTCCCGCTCCATCAGGATGGCGCGAGCGAGACGTTCATCGAAGGGCAGCGGCACCCCGTTCTCCACGACCTGCACCCTGCCCTTCTCACTGATGAAGAAGAGATCGACGGCCAGCGGGTTGAACGAAGCTCCGCTATAGCCCATCGCGCAGAGGATACGTCCCCAGTTGGCGTCGGAGCCAAAGAAGGCGGTCTTGACGAGGTTGCTGCTGATGATCGAGCGCGCCAGGGTGCGGGCTGTCGCTGTGTCCTCCGCCCCCTCGACGATCACCTCAAGGAACTTGCCTGCCCCCTCGCCGTCACGGACGATGAGCTTGGCCAAGGCGGTGTGCACATAGGTGAAGGCGTCTGCAAAACGCTGCCAGTCAGGGTGGGAGGCAGAGAGCGGAGCACATCCACTGGCCCCGTTTGCCAACACCAGGACCGTATCGTTGGTCGAGGTATCGCCGTCGACGCTGATCATATTGTATGAGTCGACGATTGAGGAGCCCAAGAGACTTTGCAGCACATCCTTTTCGATAGTCGCATCGGTGGTGATGAAGCTGAGCATCGTCGCCATATTGGGGTGGATCATCCCACTGCCTTTGGCCATGCCACCGATGTGGACCGTCACCCCATCGATCGTAAGGGATACGGCGACCTCCTTGGTGAAGGTATCGGTGGTACAGATCGCCTCTGCCGCATCGCTGGCTGCCTGGCGGTCAGAGGCCAGGACTTTGGCTATCGCAGCCACTCCTTCCTCGATGCGCTCCATCGGAAGCGGCACGCCGATGACACCGGTGGAGCAGACCAGGACCTGCTCGGCCTTCAGGCCCAGCGCCTCGCCGCTCAGGCGAGCCATGCTTTTGCAGTCCTCATCGCCCTGGGCGGCGGTGCATGCGTTGGCGTTTCCGCTGTTGATGACGATCGCCTGAACCGTCGGCTCAGTGGCAATGATCGCCTGGTCCCACACCACCGGAGCCGCCTTGACCACATTGGTGGTGAAGGCTCCGGCGGCAGTGCAGGGGCGGTCACTGACCACGAGGGCAAGGTCTTTCTTGCGCTTCTTGATCCCACAGAAGATCCCTGCTGCCGAAAAGCCGCTGCTTGCGGTGATCCCGCCGTCTATGATGTTCATCCCTTCTTCTCCTACAGCCCACGTGCCACCAAAGTGGACAGCCCCATCGTCTCATCGATGCCAAAGCGGATATTCATATTCTGCACCGCCTGGCCTGCCGCTCCCTTGACGAGGTTGTCAATCGCCCCGATGGCGATGACCCTTCTTGTACGCTCATCGACCCTCCAGCCGATGGCACAGACGTTGGTGGAACGGACAAAGCGCGTTTCAGGCAGCTGTTGGTCCATCAAGCGGATGAACGGCTCACCCTGATAGAAGCGGCGGTACGCATCGCCAATTTCCCCTTCCTCGACCCCGTCCTTGAGGTTGGCATAGCAGGTAGAGAGGATGCCACGATTCATCGGCACAAGGTGGGGGGTGAACTGAACCACCACCTCCTTGTTTTGCAAGAGCGAGAGCTCTTGCTCGATCTCGGGGGTGTGGCGGTGTGTAGCCACCCCGTAGGCCTTGTAGTTCTCGTTGACCTCGCAGAAGAGAGAGTCGACCTTTTCGCTGCGTCCGGCGCCGCTGGTGCCGCTGGCGCTGTCGATGATGATCGAGGTATGGTCGATCAGGCCGGCAGACAAAAGTGGGGCGAGGGTGAGGATCGAGCAGGTAGTGTAGCAGCCGGGGTTGGCGATCAGCTGAGCCTTCTCGATAGCCGATCGGTGCAGCTCACAGAGCCCATAGACGCTCTCTTCGAGCAGGTGGGTGCTCGGGTGGTGGGTCTTGTACCATGCCTCATAGACGCTGCTATCTTTGAGGCGGAAGTCGGCGCCAAGGTCGATGACAACACAGTGAGCCAAGAGATCGCTAGTGACCTTGAAGCTGGCCATCCCGTGGGGGAGGGCAAGGAAGATCACGTCGCTGATCTTGGCGGCCTCTTCGATCTGCTCCTCATGGAGCATGAGGTTGCAGATCGGCTCAAGCGATGGGTATACGCTGCCAAAGTACTGGCCGCTGTAGGAGTGAGAGGCCAGGTAGGTCAGAGAGACCGCTGGGTGCGATGCAAGTAGCGCGACCAGTTGAGAGCCGGCGTAGCCGGTGGCACCGATGACTGCAGCTCTAATCATACTATCCTCCGATTTGGATAAGATTAGTATAATTATACAGAATTTTGATTCTTTGTCGAGTATATATG
>LVBE01000194.1 GCA_001603105.1 Spirochaetales bacterium Spiro_03 | reverse complement strand
AAAAGAAATTACGATAAAAGAATACCTAAAAAATCAGGCAACTGAGAAAATAACAAATTTAACACCGTTAAATTGACTATTTGCACGTATTAGATGTTGCAAATTACGCGATTACTCAATGAGATTTTTTTGTGTTGCGTGGTATGCAACGCTCTCCTCGGTCAATAATTGTCCCTGGCCGCAGAGTTTTTGCGTTCAGTGTTGCGACTTTTGTTGCGCTCTCTACAGCCTGTTGCAAATTCTCCCCTCTCAGCAGTGCCACCGTCAGCGCCCCATTGAATGCGTCTCCGCTTCCGATCGTATTGACCGCCTCAACCCGCTGTACCGGAACTGCGAAGAAGTGAGGGCCGTAGGCCCATACATCAAAGGAGCCGCGGGTGAAGACGCTGCTGGTCCCATAGCGGGTGTAGATCTCCTCCATGAAGGGGAGAATCATCTGTTGTACAGCACTCGTGTCCTCGGTCTCTCCGACCTCGAGGCCGAGGAAGGTCTGGGCCGCCTCGCTGAGGTTCGGCTTGATGACATCGACGCCGTACGGAAGGCATGCCTTCAAGTCCGCGCCTTTGATGTCCAGTAGGACGAAGAGGCCGGCCTCTTTGGCTTTACGCACAAAGTCGACGTAGATCCCATCGCTGTAGCCGGGGGCGCGGGTGCCGGCGATGATCATCGCATCGCACGTTTTGTAGTGTTCTTCAAAGAGCGCCCTGATAGGTCCCTCCACGGAGGCTTCTACCGGATACGGCTCCTGCACCAGCTCGGTGGTGGCCCCCTCGCTGATGATGGTGGTGCAGCTACGCATCTCGCTCTTGCTGTCCGCCCACAGCACCGTGACGTTGTCCCTTTTGCAGAGGGCGAGCATCTCGTCGATGCGTGAGCCGCCGAGATGGCTGAGCCAGAGCGCCTCTTCGCCCAGTTCGGTGATGATGCGGGCAGTGTTCATCCCCTTGCCCGCTACATCGAGGTAGTGGGCGCTGGCGCGATTGACTTCACCGATCTTCAGGTTCGGGATGCAGAGGGTGTACTGAAAGGTCGGGTTGAGGCAGACAGAGAGGATTTTCATGAGAGCTCCAGTGTCAGTGTGGTGTGGGTAGGGGTGAGCATGCGATAGCGTACCCCGCTTTGGTCGAAGAGCCACTTGCTGGCCTTGGTGTTGTCTTCGTCGGCGTACTTGTCGCTGAGGTAGACCACTTCACGGATGCCTGACTGGATGATGGCCTTGGCGCACTCGTTGCATGGAAAGAGGCCGACGTAGATTCGACACCCCTTGAGTCTGCCGGTGGAGTTGAGGATGGCGTTGAGTTCGGCGTGGCAGACGTACGGGTACTTGGTCTGTAGCCATGCCCCATCGCGTGCCCACGGCGCCTCATCGTCGCTTACGCCGATGGGCAGGCCGTTATAGCCGACGCCGACGATCTTCTTCTCCTCGTTGACGATACATGCCCCGACCTGGGTGTTGGGGTCCTTGCTGCGCATCGCCGACAGGATTGCCACCCCCATGAAGTATTCGTCCCAACTGATGTAGTCCTTACGCTTGGTCATTGGCTCTCTCCTTGTCCATGAGGAATGCTAGGATGGTCTGGGTCAACTCTTTTTGTACCGAATGGTACATCAACAGTGCATGGCGGGTGTGGTTGAATGGACCCATCTCGGTCTTGAGGATCTTGAAGTGGGTGCTCTTGTGCTCGCCCTCGATGATCTCGCAGTTGCCAAAAGGAACGGTGCGGTCGCCCCGGTCGTGGATGACGAAGAGCGGGCAGCTGATGAGACCGAGGTCGCGGCGCACCCGCTTCATGGCATGCACCAGGCTCAGGCCTGGGCGTATGAAGAGGCCGCTGTAGCCGCACCAATCCTTGCTGCCATCCTCGCCGGTGGTCGAGCCTGCCTTGATGCCAGAACCCAGGGCGGGCACGAAGAGGGCGAGGGTGCGCATGAAGTACTGCCTCCAGTCGGTGATGATGCCGTCGCGAACCGAGTTGTAGACCACCGGAGCTGCGATGGAGACGAGCTTGTCGGCAGCCAGCGGACCGCTACAGTACGTCTCCCCGATCTTCAGCGTCATCATCCCACCCATCGAGGTGCCCAGGACATAGAGCTGTTCATACTCACCCCGAAGCTGCTCGTAGGTGCGACAGAGAAAGTCGAACCACTGGGTGAAACTCGTCTTCACAAACTCATGTGGATCGGTGCCGAAGCCTGGCAGAAGCGGGGCGTAGACATCAAGGCCCGCCTGGGCGAAGACCTCACTGCTATAGGTGTAGATCGAGGGGGTGGAGGGAAAGCCGTGGACAAGGAGGATTGCAGCCCTGTTGCCTTCACCCTTGATAGTGATCGATCGGGCCTTGGGGCTGAAGACTCGCTCCTCGTCGCTGTCGATCGGCTTGACGTACCGATCCTTATAGCCGAATAGGGTGATGTTCCATAAGAGGAAGAGGGCGACTGCGAGAAGAATGATTATCCACATGGCCCTACTATAGCCCAAGAGTGAGTGCGGGTGAAGCCAATTATGTGGCTACGATCGCCTTCATCCTTTGACAGGCCTCTTCGGCGCTGTAGCGCAAGCCGATTGCCTATGTGCTGTGGTCGGCTTCGAGTAGCGCCGTTTCACTCTTTGGTGTGCCTCGTTGGGGAGGTTTGGATGAGGGAGAAATGCTCCGGTCGGTCAATTCTGCTGATGCGATCTCCTCGCCTTAGCACGCCTTGGAGTTGGACATACGTCCTGCCTTGTTCGTGCGCTTGGACTGCCAAGAGGTAGTCGTTGCTGTCCAGGCGGACTTTCGCCTTGACAAGCTCTCTTTCGTCGGGCAAGAGCAAGGAGAGAATCACCTCACCACCACGCTTTCCAACCTCACCGACATCCCCATTCAATGTCTCTACCGTGCCTATCATCTGGTGTGTATCGTCCTCTCCCCTCAATGGACGCAATTGGCGGTAGGCTCGCTCTATCTGTGGGTAATAATCAACGGGAAGACGGACGGTAGAGGGCACGATGGGCAGGGGTACATGAGCAAGTGACCCCCAGGTCATCGAGAGGATGGCTTCAAACTGTATTGATAATACCCTACAGATGAATAGTCATATCTCTTCGACTGTATACTATGCGATGAAGTATCATGACGTTACGTATGACAACATAGAACATGTATAGGCTTTGATTCGTACCTTGTACTATTGGTGCGTAAAACTCTTGCTCGATTGATATGGCGCAAATGATTCAGCATGAGGTAAACGTTCCTCGACTGCGTCCCAAATAGCTTCAAGCAGTCGCTCAGCTGCGGCCGGATTATGCAACGTCCTTGATATAAAGAAGAATATCTCATAAATCTTGCTCAAATAAGGGCAATATTTGGAGACGATACGGGTGTTGGGAGTGGCTATTCATGTATTATCTTCTTCAATCGACCATGCACTTCATCGGCAGTATATCTCGTACTGTTGTTTTCAGCCGCCCATTCAGCCTCCGCGAGTTTTTGTTCAACGACATTAGTGAGCTCGCAATATTTTTCTATACTCAGCAGAACCATCGAGCCATATCCGTTCTTTGTCAAATAAACGGGTTCGTTACTACTC
>LVBE01000025.1 GCA_001603105.1 Spirochaetales bacterium Spiro_03 | reverse complement strand
CGCTGTGCTGCCCAGGCTATGGTGACGGATCGCCGTCAACGCCTCATCGCCAAGGCCTGAGCCGCTGAGCAGGTAGGCAGCCACCGGGGCGTGCAGCAGCACCGGGCTTTGAAGCTCCTCTTCACTGACTTCGATGCCATGCTCATGCACCGCCTTCACCAAGGCCAGCGTGTCCCACTCCCTAGCCAGATCGTGGCAAAGCCCCATCTGGTAGAGCTCGCCCTTCTCGTACCCAAGGCCGTAGCGCTCATTGAGTGCGATGGCCATCTGTGCCACGCCACGAGAGTGGAGAAGCCGCCTAGGTGAGAGGTTGAGGCTACAGTCTATACAGTCGCTCACGTTCAATGTAGGCGGCCACCTCAGGGCTCAAGAGGTCGGCGATCGAAGGGGGCATCGCCTGATCTGGACCAAGTGCTGCCATAGCAGCGCGGATCGTGGTGGAGCTATCTTCGAGGCGACGATTGTCCAGATAGCGTAGATCGGCGCCTGGATCGGCGAAGGACAGCCCTTGCTCCTCGCGCCTGATGATGACAAAGCTCACCAGGCGCTTCAGCTCTTCATAGCCATACCATCGGTTGAGATCGGCCAACAGATCATCGCCCATGACGACGGCGAGGCGGTCCTTGATCGGATAGCGGCGGTAGAGCTCGGTGACTGTATCGTAGGTGTAGGAGATGCCGACCCGATTGAGTTCACACTCCTCGACGACCAGTTGGACGGCCATATCATCCGAATAGAGGGTTCGATAGTGTGCACAGGCAAGGTGGATCATCGCCAGACGGTGGTGGGCCGCAAGCGGCCTGGCATCGGGTTTGAAGTGGTTTCGGCCAACCGGGACGAGAATGATGCGCCTGTACTCGGTCTGCTCGGCTACCGTGTGGATCAGGTGCAGATGTCCGAGGTGGATCGGGTCAAAACTTCCGCCGACCATGGCCGTAGGCATCAGATCCATTAGAACACTCCGTCTTGGTCACCTTCCGCCTCATGGCGCTGGACCATCTCAATGAAGGCTTGACGCACCTCATCGATTCCCTGGCCAAGGAACGCACAGATGCCAATGACCCGCTTGTCGGGGTACTTCGCCTTCAGCTCAGCAAGCCGCTCTTGGGTGCCAGGCTCATCGATCTTGGTGCCCAAGATCACATGCTCCTTGGCCGCAAGATCACTCTCGTATGCAGCAAGCTCCGCACTCAGTATATCATAGGCTTCGAGGTAGCGATCATCGGAGAGATCGATCAGGTAGGCAAGGCCGCTGGTGCGGGCGATATGGCGCAGGAACTTGATGCCCATGCCCGCTCCCTCGCTCGCCCCCTCGATGATGCCGGGGATATCAGCGAGCACGACGTCCCTATCATCGTAGCGCATCATCCCCAGTTGGGGGATCCGGGTGGTGAATGGATAGCCGGCCACCTTGGCACGGGCATTGGTGAGCATATTCAGCAGGCTCGATTTTCCTGCATTGGGAAAGCCGACGAAGCCGATGTCGGCGATGACCAACAGCTCGACGCCGATCCTCCGCTCCTCTCCCTTCTGCCCGCTTTGGGCATATCGGGGTGCTTGGTTCGTCGAGGTCCGGTAGTGCCAGTTGCCCTTCCCTCCCTTGCCGCCGGTGAGGAAGACCCAACGGTCGAGACCGGCAAGGTCTTTGATTACAGCGCCGGTGGCAGCATCCTTGATCACGGTCCCGGGCGGGACAGCGATCTCGACATCCGCTCCATCGCGGCCGAATCGCCGTGCCCCCTCCCCGTTTTTCCCACTTTCGGCGCGGTACGTACGGACCAGCTTCAGGTGTGCGAGGGTCCTGAGGTTGTGCCTGACCACGAAGATGACATCGCCGCCGCGCCCTCCATCACCCCCATCAGGGCCACCGCGAGGGACAAACTTCTCACGACGGAAGGATACACAACCGTTGCCTCCGTTTCCGGAGGCAACATCGATATACGTTTCGTCTGCAAATCCAAACATTGCGGGGCGTTGCTGCCTACTCAGTCACAATGCTGATGTACTTGCGGCCCCTTCGGTTATGGAAGAGCACCGTCCCCTCAGCTTTTGCAAACAAGGTGTAGTCAGTGCCACAGCCGACGTTCAAGCCGGGGTGGAACTTTGTCCCATGCTGGCGGACCAAGACCTCACCGGCCTTGACCAGCTGGCCACCGAAGCGCTTTACGCCCAGGCGCTGGGCATTGGAATCGCGACCGTTGCGGCTGCTGCCGCCGCCTTTCTTTTGAGCCATCTCTTCCCTCCTCAGCCAATGATCTTGTCGATGGTGATGACAGTGTACCGCTGTCGGTGGCCCTGGGTTCTGCGATAGCCCTTGCGCCGCTTCTTCTTGAATACCCTGATCTTCTCACCCCGGATATCACCGACCAAGGTCGCCTGGACCATGGCATCGGCAACATAGGGGGTACCAAACGTTGCATTCTCTTCGTTTACTACAGCCAACACGGTTTCGTACTCAAGGGCAGTGCCGGCTTCGCCGCCAGCGATGTAGTCGACCTGAATGGTCTCACCCTCGACGGCCTTGTACTGCTTTCCGAGAATCTCTACAAGTGCATACATGTCGATACTCATCCTTCGATTAGTTTTGTGCCTGTCCTGTATACCACAATCAAAATAATGTGACAAGCGAATTTGGCCGTAAGTGTCATGCAATCAAGAAAAAGGCACTTGAATACCTACCGACCGGTAGGTTAGTATTACGCATGACACGAACAACAATCCTTGCCACCATGCTCCGCCTCGCCTCCGACCAGGGACTGGCAAACGTCTCGCTCTCCCACCTCGCCAGCGCCTGTTCCATCACCAAGGCCACGCTCTTTCATCACTTCAAAAGTCGGGATGCGCTCATCGATGAGCTCTTTGCCTACGCATCGGCCCTTGCCCAACGCCAGATGGTCACCATCGCCCTTGGCGGCAGTGCCCGTGAGGTACTGGGCTCTGCCATGGACCATTGGCATGAGCTCTACGCAACCGAGCCACTGACCTTCTTCTTTCGGATCGTGGAATCTGAGTCGCTGCACAGCAGTGCGGCGATGCGCCTCAAGCAGAGCCACCACCAGATGATCGTTGCCCAGAGCCGAGCGATCTTGGAGCGGCTCTCCTCGACCGGAAGGCTGGCCATCGGGGACCTTGAGCTTGCCACCCTGCTCTTCAGCTCGACAGCGGCGCACCTGCTCTGGCGACTGCTCAGTGAAGATGAGGATGCGGTCGCCTGGGAGGAGGACGCGTTCATCGCCTCCTTTGTGCGTCTCTACGATCCGGCCCTACATTGAGGCCAGATAGGGAATCCCAACAAGGGCAAAGGCGTTCTTCAGCACCTGGTTGACCATCCGCACCAGCTCGATGCGGGCTCGGACCAGAGCCGGCGAAGGAGCCTTGAGCACCGGGTTGTCGTGGTAGTAGCGGCTGAAGAGCTTGCTCAGGTCATAGAGGTACGCGGTGACCAGCGAGGGGTCATACTGCTCACCTGCCTTGGCCACCACCTCAGGATAGCGAGCCAACAGCTTGATCAGCTCTCGCTCATCGGAGAGGGAGAGCAGCCCTGCATCAAAACTCAGTGCCTCCACCTGGGGGGACTGGGCGTGGAACTTAGTCAGCATGCTGCTGATCCGCGCGCCCATGTACTGCAGGTAGGGACCGGTATTGCCGTTGAATGAGATCGATTCAGCGGGATTGAAGATCATGTCCTTGGTCGCGGTGACTTGCAAGAGGTAGTAGTTCAGCGCTCCGAGGGCAATGGCGCGACTGGTCTCTTGGATGTCACCGACCAACTCCTCGCGTCCCTTGCTGCGGATCTCCTCCTGTGCGAGGGCTGTGAGGGAGGCGAGCAGCTCATCGGCGTCGACGACTGTGCCCTCACGGCTCTTCATCTTGCCCTCAGGCAGATTCACCATTCCGTAGGAGAGGTGGAACAAGTTCTTCGCCCACTCGTAGCCTAGCAGTTGCAGGGTACGGAAGAGGACCTTGAAGTGGTACTGCTGCTCACTGCCCACCACGTAGATGTGGGCGTCAAAGGGCCAGTCCTTGTGGCGCATGATGGCAGTGCCAACGTCCTGGGTTATGTAGAGGCTGGTGCCGTCACTGCGCAGCAGCACCTTCTTGTCAAGCTTGTCAGCACTGAGGTCGACCCATACCGACCCATCCTCCTCACGAAAGAAGACCCCGTCAGAGAGGCCCTTGAGGATCTCATCCTTGCCGTACTTGTACGTCTCGCTCTCCCAGTAGTAGGCATCAAAGGTGATGCCCATCGACTCATAGCTCTCATAGAGGCCGGCCATCGTCCAGTCATTCATCCGCTGCCACAGCTGCATGATCTCAGGATCGCCCTCTTCCCACTTCTTGAGCATTGCCTGGGCCTGGGCCTCAGCGGTCGGATCTTCCTTTGCCCACTGGGCGAACTTCACATAATAGTCGCCCACCAAGTGGTCGCCCTTGATCTTGGCGCTCTCTGGCGTCTCCCCGCTTGAGAACTTCTGGTATGCGAGCATCGACTTGCAGATATGGACCCCGCGGTTGTTGATCAAATTGACCTTGCGCACCTCAGCTCCGTTGGCGCTGAGGATCGCAGCCATGCTCATGCCAAGGCTGTCGTTGCGCATATGGCCCAGGTGCAGGGGCTTATTGGTGTTGGGGCAGCTGAACTCGATGACCACGCGCTTGCCAGCGAGGCGGTCGATGGTGCCGTAGCGCTCTCCCTGCTCTGCGATCGCAGTGGCAAGGTCGGCTGCCAAGGCGGCGGCATCGATGGTGATGTTCAGATAGGGGCCGCTGGCAAGCAGGTGCCCGACAGGGCGGTTTGGGCATCTCTGCAGTCGGTCCTTGAGGGCCAAGGCGATCTCTTGCGGCCCTTGGCGAAAGAGTTTGGCGTAGGCAAAGAGCGGGAAGGCAAGGTCGCCGAGCTCTGGGTTCGGTGGTGTCTGGGCGATCAGGGGGGGGAGGTTCTCTGTCCCAAAACCGTGCTCACTGCCGTAGAGGGCGAGCTCCTCTTCGATCAACTGCTTCCATGTATCGCGAATATTCTCAAGCATCGTACTATCCTCACAGGCGACTATACAATAAACCAAACTCATCGGGCAAGGCGGATGGAGATCTCAGCCGAACTGAGGGTATGTACCTGTCCCTGCCGGTCCTCGACCACCAAGTGGGCATCATCGTCGATGGCCAGCACGCGCCCATCAAAGTGCGAACCGTGCTGATGGACCGTCACAACACGGTCGATGAGCAGGGAGTGAGCTCGATAATAAGAGAGGTAGGAGCGGTCAGGGAGTGCTGCGATCAGGGCGGTAAGGCTACGCACGATCTCGATGACCAGGGCATTGGCATCAAGGGCGGAGATTGCCTCAGCCTCGCTTTGGTAGAGGGCGGTCGCCGACTCGCTAAGCGTCTTGTCCAGGACCGTGAAGAGGTTGATACCGATGCCGACGACCACACTGCTCAACAGTCCGCTCTCCATGCCCACCACCCCCTCGGTGAGGATGCCGCACACCTTCTTTTCTTGGTAGTAGAGGTCGTTGACCCACTTGATGGTACACCGCTTACCCGCTACGTGCATGAGGGCCTGGTGGACAGCGACGCTAGCCATGCTGGTTAACAACATCGCTTGGCCGAGGTCGAAGGTGAGCGGAAGGCGCAAGGAGAGGTAGAGTCCACCGCGCGGACTGTAGAACGAGCGCCCGAGCCGCCCACGCCCGGCGCTTTGTGCGAGGGCGATCACCACCGCTCGCTCGCTGTCCAGTGCCTTGGCCCACCGGTTCGTTGAGTCGATGGTATCAAAGAGCTGCACATCCCATCCTGGCAAGGCGGATGAGAGGGCCTGCCAGTCAAAGAGGGGGCTCATCGAGATGAGGCGATAGCCGACCTTCGGCTTTCCTTCGATGAGATGGCCCTCATCGCGAAGACGCTCGATCGCCTTCCAGACCGCAGCCCGGCTGATCGCCAGATTTTTGGCTAACTCCTGTCCCGATACATAGCGTTCTCGGCTCTCTCCCAGCATGTGCAACAGATGTTCCTTGCCCTTCATACCGTACTCTCTATTGTCAACCTTTTGCTAGTTTACATTAAAAGGAGGCAGTGATACCATCGGCCCATGCACCACAAACGCCTGATCCTCACCGCCCTCTTCACCGCCCTCATCATCGTCGGCTCATATATTCGCTTTCCGCTGCCTCCAATACCCATCACACTACAGACGCTCTTCGTGCTGCTCTCTGGCTTTCTCGGCGGCTCGTCGATGGCGCTCTTCAGTGTCGCCATCTACCTGCTGCTGGGCATCATAGGGCTGCCAGTCTACAGCGGAGGCGGTGGCATTGGCTACCTCCTCGGCCCCACCGGCGGCTATCTGTTCGGCCTCATCTTCGCAGCCTTTGTAGCTGGAATTGCTGGCAACTTCAAAGCCAAGGAGAAGAAGCCGCGCCACTACCTGATCCTCCTGATCGTCTGCGGGATCATGGCGACGCTTTTGATCTATGGCTGTGGGGTAACATGGCTGAAGATCAGCCGATCACTTTCGTGGCGCGCTGCGCTGCAGGCGGGCATGCTCCCGTTCCTCGCCGGAGATGTGATCAAGCTCATAGCCGCAATCCAGATGGCTCGCTCATTCCATCTGCGTATTGAGCGCTTCCTCGATACATCTCTTGCCTAAAGGCCCAGAAGAACCCTATGGTATGGCTATGAAGACATGCATAGACCATCAATTTGATGCTGAGATTTTTATACCCGCCCTGCTACAGACGTATGACCGCCTTGCTGGCAACGCAAACTTCCACGGTCTCAAGCCCCTTCCGCAGATGTTGGTCATCGGTGAGATCTGCAATGAGCTTTTGGAGTTGATGTTCCCGGGGCGCTGTGGTCGTGAGCGCCGCGGCCTCAGTCTCGAGCAGATCCTCCTTCAGCAACTTGAGCAGGTAGGTTCGGTCCTAAAGGGCCAGATCATGCTGGCCTACCAGCATGAGGATCCATCACTCGATCGCACCGACGCGTTGGTACGAGCCGACCAGGTGGTCCGATCGGTTAGTGCCCTGCTACCGCAAATCCGCCTGGAACTGAAGAAGGATGTGCAAGCTGGCTACGATGGAGATCCTGCCACCAGGACGGTTCGGGAGGTGGTCCTCTCCTATCCGTACATCAAGAGCCTTACCACCCACCGCATCGCCCATGAGCTCTTTAAGATGGAGGTCCCGCTCATCCCTCGGATGATGAGTGAGTATGCGCACAGTGAGACGGGAATCGACATCCACCCCGGAGCCAAGATCGGCTCGTCGTTCTTCATCGACCACGGCACCGGTACCGTCATCGGCGAGACGACGGTCATCGGTGACAACGTCAAGCTCTATCAGGGGGTGACGCTCGGGGCTTTGAGCTTTCCCAAGGATGGGTGTGGCTCATTGATCAGGGGAGTGAAACGCCACCCCTCCCTTGAGGACAACGTGACAGTCTACGCCAATGCCACGATCTTGGGGGATATCACCATCGGGCGAAACTCCATCATCGGCAGCAACGTGTGGATCAAGGATTCAGTTGCCCCGAACACGATGGTGACCATCGCCGAGCCGCAGATGACGATCAGGGAGATCCATCACACGGCAAAGCGCCCGGTCAGCTGACTTTCGCCTCGACGACGAAGCCGATGCGGTTCTCCTTGGCAATGACCGCAGAGAAGGTTCCGCTGACCAGCATCCCTTCACGTCCGAATGCAGGAGGATCATCGATCTTTACCTCAAGGTAGTTGCCACTGATTCCATACCACGCCCCACCTTTGCGGTTTTGGAGGATCACCTCACCACTTTGGCCAACCTGCCGAGCACGATAGCGCTCAAAGAGAAGCGCCCCTAGGTCGCGCAGGTCCTTTGCCCGCTCGTCGCGCACTGATTCGGCTACCCGGTCAGAGGGGTTGAAGAGCGGGGTATCAGGACGGGGGGAGAATGGGAAGACGTGCAGCGATGCAAACTGCTGCGCTTCGACCAAGGCCCTTGTGGCCGCCCAGTCCTCATCGCTCTCTCCCGGCAGGCCGGTGATGAAGTCGGCGGCGATGAAGGGGTCGGCTTTGATACGCCGTAGGCGCTCGAGAATCCGAACCAACTCTTCGATGGTGTAGTGACGATCGACGCGTCTGAGGATGCGGTCACTTCCGCTTTGGATTGGGATATGGAAGTGGGGCTGCATACGCGGGTCTGCCAGCGCGTCCAAAAGCCGTTCATCGATGTGGTCAGGCTCCATCGACGAGAGGCGCAGGCGTGTTGAGGAGGAGAGGCGCTCCAGCAGCGCCTGAAGCAGCCCGCCCAAGCCCTCTCGCTTGTGGTCATACATCGTCAGGTTCACTCCGGTGAGCATGATCTCCTGAAAGCCTGAGGCTTCGAGGGCGAGGGCGCGCTCGACGACCGTCGCCTCATCGAGGCTGATGGCCTTGCCTCGGGCGATGTGGACACGACAGTAGGCACAGCTGTTATCACAGCCATCCTGCACCTTCAGGTAGGCACGGCTATGGTAGGAGAAGGAGGCTGCATCGTAGTCAAAGGGAGAGGCTTCTTCGTCGCTGAAGGAGCGGGCGGCCTCCAAGAGCGTAAAGCCTGCGCCAAGCGACGCATTGATGTGGGCGGCGAGTTTGAGCAGCTGGGCCTTCTTTGAGAGAGGGACGACGATGAGGTTCTCGCCTAAGGTGAGTAGCTCCTCTTCGTTTACTTGGGCATAGCAGCCGGTGATGAGGGTCACCCCCTCTTGGCTGAACTTGCGGATCATGCGCCGGGCTTTTTGTTCAGCCTTGCTGGTGACTGTACAGGTATTGACGATGTAGAGGTCGCTGTGCTGCCGCTCATCGACTATAGTGAAGCCCTGCTGTGCGAACGAGTCGGCGATCGCTTCGCTCTCGCACTGGTTGAGCCGGCACCCCAATGTATAGACACATACGTTCAATGTTGCTCCTCCTGCCTGCGCAGTTGCTCCATCACCACTTCGATGGCACCTTTGAGGCCCATTCGCATCTGTTTGGCGTAGGGGTTGTAGCGCTGCAGGTCATAGAAAAGCTGGATAGGGTCGTTGCATGTCTGCTCCATGACGGTGAGCAGCGTCTTGTAGCCGGTAGTGGCAAGCTCGGTGGGGCGGGCACTGAGCTCTGAGAGTGTACGTCCGATGAAGTGGGTGATGCCCTGTGACCACGCCGCTTCGCGGTCGTGTTGCTCACAGCTCATCAACAGGACCTTCAGGCCCCATCGGACAAACTCCTCCTTCCACCACAAGAGCGTCTGGTCGGAACAACGCACCTTATCGAGGATCATCGGCAGACCTGCCACCCCGTTCTTGCCGCTGTCCGGCCCGAACATCGGGTGGGTCGCGATGCACTCTACCCGCTCTGGTAAGAGGCGCTTCATCACCTCAGCGGGATGGAGCTTCACCGAACATGTATCCATTACCACCGTGTGCTCCCCGATCCGGGAGGCAGTACGGGCTATGACATCTTCAAAGCTACTGATGGAGACACAATAGAAGAGTGCTGACGCATTGAGCACCTCATCCTCGCTAACCAACTTCACAGCCGAAGGTGCGACCTTGGTCGAGCGCGAGTATGCCACAACAAAGAACCCATGACGGGCCAACTGTTCTGCCCAGAAGGAACCGAACCTTCCAAGTCCATAGACGCCAACTGTCTTCACTGCATTCATGGGGGCATTGTAAGAAAAAGATGTGAATGGAGCAACTAGGCCAGTCGAAAGCGAATCAGTGAAACCACCCCTACTGCCATCAGCAGAGCCAGGAAGAGGAAGACGGCAGCCAGGCCTATGTTGACGATGATCGCACTGAGGATCAGGGGGAGGATGATCTTTCCCACCGTCGACCCCATCGACCGGATATTGGCGAGCTGCAGCAGCTCCTCGGGCCAGACGGAGATCTCCAGCACCTGGCTGACGGGGTTCACCCCACCTATCCCAAAGCCAAGGAGGGCCATGCTCACATAGGCAAGCGTAAGTGACGGGGCCAGGGAGAAGAGGATCAGACTTACCGTGCTGATGACCCCCAGAGCCAAGAGTATGCGCTTGGGCCGACCCCCACTCTTCAGAAGCGGGATCACCACCAGGCGGTTGATGGTCGCCCCTGTGTGGATAATGGAGATGGCAAGGCCGATCTGGGCGGCGGAGGCATCAAAATTCTGAGACAGGGCGAGCAGCGGGTAGACAACGTTGGTGTACTCCACTGAGTTTGCGATGACCAAAAAGAGCAGGTAGCTGAGAAACTGCCGGTCCTTGAGTAGGGAGAAGGAGTCAATGATCCGAGCTGGGCGCTTTGCATACTGGCTGACCGCTACAGGGGTCTTCATAAGGGCGAAGGCTATGGCCATCACAAAATAGAAGAGGGCCATCTGTAGGTAGCCGTGGTACCACACCCCCTCCTTGAGGGCGGTGATGTACCACCCACTGACGATGGCCGCAACGGAGAAGAGCAGGTGCATCAACGGGATATTGCGCCGCACGTTCGGCGGGTCAGAGCCCACCATCAGAACAGTGTTGCTAGCCCCGTAGAGGTAGCCACACAGCGAACTGGCCAGAAAGAAGAGGGCGAAGGAGGTGATCGAGTGGCTCAGTCCCATTCCCAAAAGCGCGAATGAGGAGCCAAAGATTCCGACGACAAGCATTGCATGGGGGGAGAGCGCCCGGCTGATCAACGGTAGCAGGAGGAAGGAGACGAGGCTGCCGAACTGTCCTACCGACATCAGTGTCCCCATCGCCTCAATGGAAATGCCATTGGCGGCCCTGATCTCCTCGGACAGTCCTCCGAAGAGTGATGATGAGAGGGCAAGGGCTACGATCATCACAAAGAGCAGGTGTTTGAAGCGCATGATTGACCATAGCACAGAGTGCCCTTCTGATACAGACTCCTTTCCCAAGCGGACGCTCTATGCTACGATAGGCCAACACCATACAACACAATCAAGGAGCAGTAGATGACGTTCGCACAAGCTATGAAGACCAAGGCTGCAAAAGCAGCAAAGACCCTCGTCCTTCCAGAGGGGTGTGAGGAGCGGACTATCAAAGCCGCACGGATTATCGTCGATGAGAAATTGGCCAAGGCAGTCATCCTGGTCGGAGACACCGATGAAATCAAAGAGGCTGCATCATCGCTCTCTGTCTCCCTTGAGGGCATCACCGTCATCAATCCGAACGTAAGCGCTGAGCGCAGCCGCTACGCCCAAGAGTACTACCAGCTACGCAAGCACAAAGGCATGAGTGAGAGCGAGGCCAATGAGGCCATTGTCGACGCCCTACGCTGGGGGGCCATGATGGTCCGCCTCGGCGATGCCGACGCCATGGTGGCCGGGGCACTGAACACAACCGCCGCGGTCCTGGTGGCTGCCTTCACCATCATCAAGACCAAGGTCGGCATCAAGAGCGCCTCGTCCTGCTTTGTCATGGCCACTGACAAGAGTGAGTACGGCGCTTCAGGCTCCTTTATCTTCAGCGACTGCGCCACGATCCCCAACCCCACGGTCGACCAACTCGCCGAAATCGCCCTGGCTAGCGCCGACTCCTGCCGCACCTTCCTTGGTGTCGAGCCAAAGGTTGCCATGCTCTCCTACTCCACCAAGGGCTCGGCCCAGGGGGAACTGGTGGACAAGGTCGTCGAGGCCACCCGCCTCGTCAAGGAGAAGGATCCGTGCCTGGCCATCGACGGAGAGCTGCAGCTCGATGCCGCCATCGTCGGCAGCGTCGCCAAGAGCAAGGCTGCAGGCAGCGCAGTCGCCGGCTCTGCCAACACCCTGATCTTCCCTGACCTGCAGAGCGGGAACATCGGCTATAAGCTCGTGCAGCGTCTCGCCGGTGCCGAAGCGTACGGCCCGATCCTCCAGGGCTTCGCCAAGCCGGTCAGTGACCTCAGCCGTGGCTGCTCAGTCGATGACATCGTCATCACCAGCGCCATCACGCTCGCCCAAAGTGCAAGCCACTGAGTGTGTCCACGCCCTGTCCCTCTCTCTGGGAGACAGGGCATGAGTGGAACTTTCCCATCATCACATCTTCTCGACCAACGCCGCCCTCCGTGGGCGGTCATCATTGCCCTCGCCTGGCCGACGATTGCCGAACAGCTGTTGCAGGTACTGGTCACCTTCGTCGACAGTGCGATGGTCGGCTCGCTTGGAGCAAGCGCAACGGCTTCGGTGTCGGTGCCGACGTCGACCATCTGGTTGGTCAACGGATGGATGAACGCCTTCGCCATCGGTTTTGGCGTCCTCATGGCCCGCTCCCTTGGCGCTGGGCAACACCAGCGGGCCCAGAAGATCGTCTTTCAGAGCCTAGTGGTCGCCCTCCCCTTTGGCCTACTCCTCACCCTTGTCTTCGTCCAGGTGGCACGCGTCCTTCCGCTTTGGATCACAGCCGACGCCAGGGTCATCGCCCAGGCCCAAGCCTACTACCACTACATCGCCATCGGCTACCTGCCCAACCTCATGATGATCCTCATCTCCTCCCACCTACGCCTCAGCGGCGATGCCAAGACGCCGCTGGTCCTCAATGCTCTGAACAACATCTTGAACATCATCTTCAACACCCTCTTCATCTTCGATGGGGTTTCGATCCTCGGCCTCTCCGTCCCAGGACTCGCCCTTGGGGTGAAGGGGGCTGCCATGGCAACGACGCTGGCATGCACCATCACCGCCGCATTGCTGCTCATCGTCATCTTCCGTAGCTCGTCTGCGATCGCACTGGGCAGTGCCCGTCTTCGAGGCTGGGATCACACCATCATCGCCTCGGCGGTGCGCCTCGGAATCCCGGTCGCTTTGGAGCGAACCACCCTCTCGCTGGGACAGATCCTCTACACCAAGCTCATCGGCAGCTTGGGGACCACCGCCCTAGCTGCCCATTTTCTGGCCAATACCGCTGAATCCATCACCTACCTGCCGGCAAGTGGCTTCTCCACGGCAGCCACGACACTGGTCGCCCAAGGGCTTGGCAGTGGCAACAAAGGCCTTTCTCGTAAGTTCGGTGATACATCGCTCGCGCTCGGCACGCTCTTCATGAGTGCGATGGGGGTAGTGCTCTACCTAGGAGCTGGCGCGATCCTCTCACTGTTCACAAGCGATAGTTCGGTTATCGCCTTGGGATCGCAGGTTCTTCGCATCGAGGCGTTCGCCCAACCCGCCTTCGGCCTTTCGATGCTCGCCTTCGGTGTCTTCAGGGGAGCGGGCAACACCAAGGGCCCCTTCTTCATCTCGATCGCCGGCATGTGGCTGGTGCGCCTACCGATGGCGTGGCTGCTCTTGCGTTACAGTACCTTGGCTCTTTTGGGTGTGTGGATCGCAATGGCCAGCGATATCACCGTACGGGGGATCATCTGCCTCATCTCGTATCGTCGCTACGGCTGGCTCGATAGTTATAGAGAGCAGAGCTGAGGGCGATGAACTGGTCCCAGCCAAGCGCCTCTGCCCGTAGGTTTGGATCGACGCCGCTCTCTTCAAAGAGAGCTGCCACTCCTTGCTTACCCACCAAGGCCCCGCTTTTGCCACTGCGCACATTATTGAGGATCGTCTTACGCCGCATCGCAAAGAGATCGCGGCAGATGGTGACAAACGAGGGGCGCAGGTACTCTTCAATCCTACTGTGCTCGCGCTTGGTAAAGAGCACCACGCTGCTCTCCACCTTCGGCGGCGGATAGAAGGCCCCTGGTGCGATGGTAGCGGCTATGGTGATGTCGTAGTCGGTCTGGGCCAGAAGCGAGAGCGCTGACCACGCGCTAGTGCGCTCTTGGGCAGCGAGGCGCTCAGCTACCTCGGTCTGCAGGGTGAAGACCATCAAGGGAGGGCGCCACTGGCTCTCCAATAGGCGTGCCACCAAGATGGTACCTACGTTGTAGGGGAGGTTTCCACAGATCCGGTCAGGGGTTCCATTGCGTTTGAGGTGGGCAAAGAGCGTCTTTAGGGCATCACCTTCGACGAGAGTGAATCGCTGGTGCTGACCGAAGGCTTCCTCTCGTAAAATTGAGCAGAACCCATGGTCGATCTCAAAGGCGGTAAGATCGATCTCGTAGTCGAGCAGCAAGGTGGTGATCGAGCCGATCCCGGGCCCGATCTCAAGGACCCGTTGGCCTTCCGCTAGGCGCAGTAAGCTCACGATCCGCTCTCGGATCGGATTTGACAGCAGAAAGTTCTGTCCAAACTTCTTCGTCATCGCAAAGTCGCGCTCCCCCAACAGGGCTGTGATCGCCTTCGGTGAATCGTACGCGAACTCCCATTTCATAGCGGTGCCTCCTATGGCGCTTGCCAAGTGTCTCAGCATAGCCAATAGATCCGACCATCGTCAACAGAACCGAGGCATAGATCAGATACCCCGTCACATCGCTGGCAGTGCTGTGTAGCGCTCCCCACCCCAAGAGAAAGAACAAGAGATCGGTGGTCTTCATCAACAGCAGAGCACAGGGGGAGATACCGACCAAGACAAGCAGGCTTAGAGCCATGGCAGCGGCGATGAGAGCGGTCACCGGCAACGAGAAGAGTAGGCCCATCGCATTCCAGCTTCCGCTGTAGATGATCGAAGAGGGGGCTGTGGCCAGGATAGCAAAGGCCGTGGTGCGCAGGCCAAAGGGAGGAAGGCGTGAGCTGCCCAGCAGGGCGCTGAACGCTGCCCAGCTATAGAGAGCTGCAGGCGAGTTGACGGTGTGAGGAGCCAATACAAGCTGGATAAGAAACGCAAGATTGGCAATCGCTGCCTGGTCTATGGGAAAGAGAAGCCCATAGCGAAAGAGGAGGGCTCGCACCAGGCTTGGCTTGGGGCCTGCAAGGCCGACAAAGAGCGTTGGGGGAATGAGGGCAAGGCGCTTTGCCCATCGCTTGCCAGCCACCAGTGAGAGCAGCGTCGTCGTGATGCCCATGAAGAAGGAGAGATGCATCCCACTGAGGGCGAGGGTGTGGGCGCAGCCGCACAAAAGCGCAAGGTCTTTGAGAGCGAACCCCTCGCTGTCGCTTTGGCCGAGGATCAACATGGCGGCCAGACTCTTGGTCGGCCCCTGCCCCACGATCGAGGCAAGGCGCTGCTCAAGTGAAGCGATGATCCGGCGGCGCAGTCGGGCAGGTGAGGGGCTTTCTAGCACGCGTGCCCTGTTCGCCACAAAGAGTGAATCGGAGACGAACCTGCCTTCAAGGCGCAGGGCCTCAGTAGCGTAGAGCGGTTCGTTCAGCGTCGTGATCACACCCACGATGCCGCGCCCCTCTCCCTCGTTTCCATCGACGGCAGCGCACCACGTAAGTCGGAGTCTGAGAACTTGGCCTATGGTGCGACTGAGCGCCGAGTCCTCCACCAACACCCCCTCCACGGCTATGATTCGCTCACGATCGAAGGCCCAAGCGGCCTCACTTCGTGCACTCGCCCACCCGACGACCACATAGGTGGTCAACAGCAACAGGAGGGTGAGCGCATAACGGGGGCGGCGAAGAGGCCGATGGAGCAAACAGAGGCTGCATGCAAAGAATACTCCAATACAAGCGAGGTGCGGATAGGAAAAGCACGCCGGGATCAACAGATGAAGGTAGAGAGAACAGAGCGGCAGGAGGGCGTACATACCCCCTCAGGGCAGATGGACCCTCTCTTGCTTCAGGGCGTAAGTGCGAGGGCCAAGGCGATCAGTGCCAGATCGAGGGCCTTGTTCATCGCCTTCTGATAGAGCTGGCTCGCAAGCTTGGCAGATGAAGATTCTCGCCGACGGTTCTGCCTGACCTTGGCGATCAGGTCAAAGAGCTCTTTGTCGTGGAGCTTGAGGTGGGCCATCAGGAGGCTGTGGATCTCCATGACGGTCTGATCATCGAGGGCGTGCTGCAGGGCAGGAAGCGTAGCTCCACCTACCCCGCAGAGAGCGTTTGCCACCATGAAGACATCCTGGCTCTCCACGTCATCGAGGTACTGTTCAAGGGCGAAAAGCTCATCGACGATGACCACCCTTCGGTCACTTGCGCGCACCTTCAGCTCATGGCGACGGTGCTGGGCAACCGAAGAGCGGCTATCGCGCCGAGCGATTGCACGCCAGGTGACCACTGCAAGGACGCTGCTGATCACCAGCTCGTCGACCATCGGAATCGGATCGCGCACCGCAAGCGAGAAGATGAAGTAACTGACGGTGAAAGCCAGGGCACTGGCCAAAAACCGCGGCACATATTGCTTGTCCTGGATCCAACGGTCGACGCTGTAGTCGATGGTGTTGTACAGGGCGAACGTCACCTCGTCACTCTGGCGCTTGGTCAGCAGCGTGCTGCTTTTGAGCACCACCTCCTCGTCGCTTTGAAGGCGCTCCACATTCGTCGCCTCGATAAGCGGGGTAAGACAGATCAGCGGACGGCTTCTTCGTTGGATGGCATAGGAGGCGTTCATGCGAACGCCGCCCGGTATGCCTTGACCCGCCGTCCAAGCGTTGCCTCAAAGCTCGCTCGGTCAGCATAATCGGCTTTGAAGAAGAGGTAGTACTTGATTTTTGGCTCGGTTCCCGAGGGGCGGACGACCACCTTCTCCCCGTTGTCGAGGTGGATGATGACCACGTCGCTTGATGGCAAACGGCTCTGCGATCCATCCAATAGGTCCTCCATCGAGGTAATGGTCGCCCCAGCGAGGCTGGATCCGACCTTCAGTGAACGTAGGGCTGCCATGATCGAGGCCATTTTCTCCTTGCCCCGTGCACCCTCGTACTCCTCACTGATCACCAGTTCGGTATAGAAGCCATACTGGCGGTAGATCTCCTCAAGCCGATCATTGAGGCTCATCCCCTTGCGGGCCCACCAACTCATCATCTCAACGGCCACCAAGGCGCTGCTGATCGCATCCTTGTCCCGCACCGACGGCATGGCAAGGTAGCCAAAGCTCTCCTCACAGCCGAAGAGGAAGTATTCGCTCTCCCCTTTCGGACCCTCAAGGGCGGCCATCTGTTCGGCGATGTATTTGAACCCGGTCAGCACATCCTTGCACCGCCCCCCATGGTGGGCGGTGACCTGGGCCACCAAGTCGGTGGTCACCAGGCTCTTGACGACCAATGGCCGCTTGCCAAGGTTCTTCTCGCTGTCAGCGCTGATGAGGTAGTCGACCAAGAGCACGGCGATCTGGTTGCCAGTGAGCAAGGTGTACTCCCGTTTTGCCTCGTCGATGGGGATGGCGATCCCCAATCGGTCAGCGTCAGGATCGGTGCCCAGCACGATGTCGGCTTTCACCTCCCGTGCCAGGTTGATGGCCATCTTCATCGCCTCAGGGTGCTCAGGGTTTGGCAAGGGAACGGTAGGAAAGTTCCCGTTGGGCTCCTGCTGCTCCTTGACCACATGGACAGTGATGCCCAGGTTGTGCATCAGGTGCTGCACCGGCACGTTGCCCGACCCATGCAGTGGGGTGTAGACGACGGTGATCGGGCTGTCCTGTACCAGAGCGGGGCGCCTGAGGGTGCGTAGCGCTGCATGGTAGTACGCCTCATCGACCTTATCAGGGACCGGGACCAACAGACCCTTTGACCGGGCGCTCTCCTCGCTGATGATCTTGATGTCCTTTGCCTTGACGGCATTGGCCCGCTCGGCGATCGAGAAGTCGTGGGGCGGGGTCACCTGCCCCCCATCGCGCCAGTAGACCTTGTACCCATTGTAGGGGGCTGGGTTATGGCTGGCGGTGATGACGATGCCGGCGGTGGTCTGTAGGTACCGCACCGCGAAGCTGAGCATCGGAACTGGGTGGAGTGTCGTATAAAGATAGACCGAGACGCCGTTGGCAGCAAGTACCTGCGCCGCTTGCTTGGCAAAGAGGTCGCTATAGTTGCGGCTATCGAAGGCGATGACCACCGAGGGATTCTCGCTGGCGGTGTTGAGGTAGTCGGCCAGCCCTTGGGTCACCTTGCTGACCATGAAGCTGTTCATCCGGTTGGTACCTCCGCCGATGATGCCCCGCATCCCTGCGGTGCCGAAGGCCAGGCTCGTATAGAAGCGATCGAAGAGCGCCTCCCAGTTCTGTGCCTCGAGCTCCGCCTGGACTTCAGCTTTGAAGCAGTCATTCTGCTCCGCTGCCAGGTATGCCTCAGCTTTGCTTCTCAAATCCTTCTCATTGTACGCCATTGATCGCCTCCTCAAGCTCGTCGACAGTATCAACTAACACCACCCCATCGAGGGCCTGCAATGCTTCCCGGGGCCTGAAGCCCCAGGAGACCAAGATCACGGGCACCGAGGCAGCCTTGGCGGTCTGCCAATCGACCTCGCTGTCACCGACGTAGATCAGTGTGTGGGAAGCTGTGCCAAAAAGGTCACGGAACTCCCCGATCGTCGAGGGGTGCGGCTTGCGCGGTATATCGGCTCGCATACCTCGCACCAGCACAAATTCGACTGTTGGAAAGAGTGTAGCAACAATACTCTTGACAAGTCCATCCTCTTTGTTGGAGAGAACGCCAAGAGCCACCCCACCCTGATCGAGCCGCTCCAAGAGGGCGGTTATACCGTCATAGGGGGCACTCTTGACCACCGGGTTCTGCCGATAGTAATCCATCAGTCGCTCAACCCGTCGGTCGATATCCTCACTGGAGGGCACCGGGGCGAACGATGCGATCACGCCTCTGAGCGTATTGGCAAGTCCACGTCCTACGTGGGTCATGACCAACTCGTCGCTCAATGGCCCGAAGCCAAGGTCCGACACCGCGCTCTCTACAGCGAGGCGGATGTCGGCGATGGTATCGACCAACGTCCCATCCAGATCAAAGATCACCATCCGTCTTTCCATGCCCCATTATCCGACACTGCTTGCGTCCAAGTCAATCGGAGCTTTGACAAACCGCCCTTCT
>LVBE01000193.1 GCA_001603105.1 Spirochaetales bacterium Spiro_03 | reverse complement strand
AACTGGCAGCGCATCGAGAACACCTTCGCCAATGCCGAGGCGGAGATCGACAATAATCGTTCGGAGCGTTTGTGCAAGGTGGTAAAATTGGGATCCAAGAATTGGATCACCAACGGCAGCTTCGATGGCGCGAGGTCCAGCGCCCTGATGTACAGCCTCATAGAGACCGCCAAGCTGTATGGCCTGAACGCCAGAAACTACCTCGCCTATGTGTTCATGAAGGGAGCTGCCTCCCATAGTTGGGAGATACCGGCCGAGGATCTCGAGCCGCTGATGCCCTGGAACGTGAAGGACGAGGACTTCTCCATCGTCACCGATGAGATCGATTGGCTCTCCAGAACCATGATCCCCGTCCAGGAGTGGGAGGAGCGCCTTGCCGCCGAAGGCGACAAGCGCTGATCCTCTCCTCACTTCATGTCCTGGCTTCCTTGATGGCATCCGTCTCTCCTGGATGCCACTCTATTCTATATATAGGCCTGCCTATAGTGCGGTGTTCTCAAGACTGACACTTATTATCGGTTGAATTGAAACTCTTGTTCGCCGATGTGAGCTCACTGATCGATATGGCCGGAGTCGTTGCCTTGAACGCGAGGCGAAAGGGAAAGGTGTCGTTGGATCCATTGCGTTTGAAGTAGAATTCCTGGCTGGTTCCTGTTGCATTGGACGCGATGGTGATTTTGGCTTTGTGTTCAGTCGAGGCATACCGCAATGATGCTATCTCAAGCGGTGGAGAAGGAATGGTGTCATATGCGTAATTGAGTTGGGGTAGATCGTCATAGAGAATGGGGCAGGTGTAGACTTTGTCCAGTTCGAATGTGGCTATGAGGTCGGGTTGGGCGTGAAAGAGCGTTGGGGCGTTCTCTGCCGAAAGATCAAGGAATACGCATGATCCGCTTTGGCTCGTCACGGTGAGGTAGGTCTCGTAGTATCCGGTTTGGGGGTTCTCGAGTCCTAAAAATCTCCACCATGTCGAGTCGGGCGTCTTGATGACCATCAGGTCGATCCAAATGTATCGAAAGCGGTATTTGTACGGGAATGCTCCTTCGGCGTTGCTACCATAGGCACCCACTGCATTGTACCCCATCTCCTTGGAGCTCACCGTCTCACTTCCTGCACCATCGGTGATGGTATAGGAAGTATCATTGAATTCGATGGGGACATTATGGGGCGAAATATCCACGGTGGTAGTGCCGTTGTGATATTGTCCCTTGACCCTGATGACAAAGAAAATTCGTCGCCACTCTGCAGCGTTTCGAATGTGTGTCCAGTAGAATCTTCCAGTCTCTCCTCCTGAGATGATATGCCCATCATTGCTAAAGGTGAAGGTCGTGGGCTCGCCTTGGTAGAGTAGCCGCCCAACCGAGTTGGTTTTCGATACATATGAATTGTCATTCTCGTATCCGCTCGGAGTGCTGGGGTTGTCATATCCATAGACAGAAAATCCGGAGAGTTTGCCGTGTCGGGCAGCTTCCCATGTCAGAGACGCACCATAGAGCGGTTGGAAGCCGAGAATGAGCGACAGAGAGAGTACAACAAGAGCTGCCGACGTGTAGTGAAAGGCTGTTGTTCTTCTCAGTAAGCTCTGCAAAGTGGTCGATACGTCGGTTGTGCGTAGGGTGGGCAATGGTGGTCGCGCATCCCGCATACCCCATGATACCCCGAAAGCCAAAGGAGCTCAAGATAAACTATCCTATGGCATACAATTGGCTCTATTGGCCATGATTTGTCTTGGAATTATTGCTTTTTATTAATCAAACACACCTGTTCGATGAGTACAGATCGCCATTTGCGTATCTGAACGTGGGCGAATCTTCAGTATGACAAGGCAACTAACGAAGAGGTGGGTCTTTATAGTGCTCAGTATGCTCCTTCTAGCTTTTCGGCGCGCTCGTAGAGCAGGGCATTTAGACCAAAATGGACAATACCTGCTGGATAGCCGCAAAAGGCGTGTGTTTCACTGTGTCATAACCCCGAGCCCACGATACGATACCTACATTGTATGTGCTGCGCTTCATCAGGTAGATGAGATCAATAGGCAAAGAACCTCAATTCTTCTGGACCACCACATAGACATTGGAGGAGTAGACCCCAGGGGTTGGTGGATCGGCAAGGGGATCGAGGAAGAGTCGGACCTTGCCTTCAAGGCGGTGGACCGAGTACGTATCTCCATCGATGGGTGACTCCATGGAGGTTTTCGTTGTGAGAAATGACTGATTGGCCATAGTGATCTCGACCGGACTTGAGGATGAGAGCGTCGACTGGTATGCAAGCCGGTAAGGCAGGGTGGCGGAGCCATCCTTTGATGTGAAGACAAAGTTCGTTCCAATGCCACTAGCGTCGCTTGAGATGTAGATCCGGGCTTTGTCAACAGTAGACAGATAGCGGATGGTGGCGATGTCGAGGCTGGATGCAAGTGTGGTGCGCATTTCGAGCTCGATGTACGGGATCGGCTGGGTGTAGATGCGCTCGACGCTGAAGGTGTTGACAAAGGGTTTTGTGTTCCACGCAGTCTGCCAATATTGGCCGGCGAGATTGAGGGTGAGAACCGCTGCGTTTTGGGTGGTGATTTGGATATGGCTTTCGTAGTATCCGCCCTTTGGCGTCAGCCCCCACGTTTTGTTCGTGGTGTTGATCTGGGTCACGTCGATCCAGATGGCACGGTACGGGTATCGGTATGGGTGGCTGCCATTAGTGTTTGTCCCGCTCTCTCCTTGGGCATTGTATCCCGTTTCCTGGGCCCCTACGGTCTCGCTACCAGCCCCTACGGGGAGGGTATAGGTCCCGCCACTGTTGGCTATGACGACATTGACTGCTGAGAAGTCGATTCGTTGGCCGTCATGGCGCAGCCCCTTTGCCCGGGTGACCAAAAAGTACTCGCGCCACCACCGAGGCTCGGGGTTGCCATTGTTCAGGGTGAAGTAGAAGCGGTTGTTGTTCGCCCCCACTGCCACGGGACCGACACTGGTGAAGGTGAAGGTCGTAGGATCACCGGTGTAGACAATGCGGCCTATGAAGCCATCGTGCTCCCATACCTCGGTGCTGTTGGCATAGTCGGAAGGGGTGCTCTTGTTCGGGACATCGTAGACCGTGACTTTTTCACCTCTTTCGACTATTAACCCCTCTTCCTATGTCTAATTCTATGTAGTATCT